>CALWNI010000015.1 GCA_944382775.1 uncultured Allofournierella sp. | reverse complement strand
GTAGGGCTGAAGACGCAGCATCAGCTCGCCAAAGGTAACAACTTTCTTAGACATTGGGATTATACCTTCCTTTGTTTGTTTTGTCTTTATCCTAGAAAAGGCAGCCTGCCCACACAACAAACAGACCGCCGATTCTCTTTTTTTATTGGCATTTTTAAAATGCCGCTTGGGGCTTAGCGGTCCATTTCGCTTACGGGGCCGCTTGCCTGGTGTTCGTAAATAACACGCTCGATTTCGGCAAAATCCGAAGATGGCAGGTCGCCCGGAACCGTGTTCTTTACGCTGGAGTTTGCATTGCCCACACGCATTGCAACCCCGGGGTCATTGTACTTGAGCAATCCAAACAGTACACCTGCCACATAAGCATCGCCCGAACCAATGCGGTCGATAACGTCAATGTTTTTATAGGGCGGCTCGGTGTAAAAAGTGTCGTCTGCTGCGCTGTACAAAATCGAGGTGAAATCGTGCTGGCGGGGGCTGATTACTGTGCGCTGGGTTGCCGCCACAAATTTAACCCCGTATTCTTGGGTATAGCTTTTCAGAATGTCGTGCAGTTCGCCTGTTTTTTGGAACATGCGGCGGCTGCTTTCTTCCGAAACAAACAGCACATCCACCATGGGCAAAATGCTCTTAATGGTTTCCCGTGCCTGTTCTTCCGTCCAAAGGTTGGCGCGGTAGTTTACGTCAAAGGAAATCATGGCGCCGGCCTGCTTAAAGCGACGAATCAGCTCAATGGCCACGTTGCGCATGTTCTCGCACAGTGCCAAACTGATTCCGCTTACATGGAACATCCGTGCAGAACCGTACACTTCTTCGGGAATTTCCTCCAGCTTAATGCGGGTAATGCTAGCCTCTTTGCGGTCGTACACAATGGTGGGTTTGCGGGGTGCTGCACCCATTTCGTAATAATACAGGCCCAAGCGTGCCTCGGGGCTATCGTCATAAATCAAAAAGTCATCGGATACGCCGGTGTAACGAATCCGGTTTTTGATGTACACACCCAACTTATTGTGGGGCAGCTTTGAGATAATACCTGTACGCAGGCCCAGCAACGCTACACCGCCGGCCACATTCAGCTCTGCACCGCCGGCGCGCTTTTCAAACACGTCGCTGTCGGTAATGCGGTCATGCCGAGGCGGCGACAAGCGCAGCATAATTTCGCCAAAGGTAATTAAATCAAAGGGTTTTGTCTGTTCCAAACGTTCCATAATGAGTCCCCCTTTTTATTTGCTTATCCATAAACCAAATTGTTTTGTTATGTTTATTATACCTGTTTTACGCCAAGTTTGCAGTACCTTTTTCGACTTTTGCGTATAAATCACAATTTTTGCACAAAAAAGCAGGCAGCCTTTTGCACTGCCTGCCAAAATAATCTTTAGTTTGTGCCAAACTCACTGAGCTGCAAGCCGTCGTTATGCTGCATTGCCCAGTTGATGGACCAGGGATTTGTGAACAACAACAGTTTGTTGCCCTTCAAGTCCTCGATGCGCTTGGTGTCGCTGGTCAAGTCCAGAGTCTTGGGGTCCAAGTCCTCGTTTTCAATCCAGCGAATGTGCTCAAAGGGCAGCTTTTGCATGCGGATATCCACGTTGTACTCGTTTTTCAAGCGGTATTCCAGCACTTCAAATTGCAGAACACCTACAACGCCCACAATAACCTCTTCCATACCGCCATTCAATTCGCGGAAAATCTGGATTGCGCCTTCTTGCGCCACCTGCTCAATGCCCTTTACAAACTGCTTACGCTTCATGGTATCCACCTGTGTAATGCGGGCAAAGTGCTCCGGTGCAAAGGTGGGAATGCCTGCGTATTGAATCTTTTGCTTGCCGGTGCACAGGGTATCGCCAATGGAGAAAATACCCGGGTCAAACAAACCAACAATGTCGCCGGCATAGGCTTCGTCTACGGTTGCACGGTCTTGCGCCATTAACTGGGTGGACTGTGCCAACTTAATCTTTTTGCCGCCCTGAACGTGGGTAACTTCCATACCACGCTCAAACTTGCCGGAGCAGATACGCATAAAAGCAATGCGGTCACGGTGGGCCTTGTTCATGTTGGCCTGAATTTTAAAGATAAAGCCGGAGAATGCCTCCTGTGCAGGCTCTACCAGTTCGCCGCCGCTGGTGCGGGGCAAGGGACTGGGCGACAAGCGCAGGAACTCACGCAGGAAGGGCTCTACACCAAAGTTGGTCAGTGCCGAACCAAAGAACACCGGGCTTAAACGGCCACTTTGCACGGCGTCCATATCAAAATCATAGCTTGCGCCATCCAGCAGCTCAATGTCCTCTGCCAGCTTTTCGTGCAGAGGTGCGGTAATCAGATCATCCAGCTGGGGATCGCCCAGCTCGGTTTCGATTTTATCCAAAATCTTTACGCCGTTTGCCTTTCCGTCACTCTGGAATGCCAGAATGTGGCGGCTTTCACGGTCGAACACGCCCTTGAACTCTTTGCCGCAGCCAATGGGCCAGTTCATGGGATAGGTCTGAATGCCCAGAATCTCCTCGATTTCTTCCATCAAATCAAAGGGATCGCGCGCTTCACGGTCCATCTTGTTTACAAAGGTAAAGATGGGGATGTTGCGCAGGGTGCAAACCTTAAACAGCTTAATGGTCTGCGCCTCAACACCCTTTGCAGCGTCAATGACCATGACGGCGGCGTCTGCTGCCATCAAGGTGCGGTAGGTATCTTCCGAGAAGTCCTGGTGACCGGGGGTATCCAAAATATTGACGCATTTTCCGTCATATTCAAACTGCAAAACAGAACTGGTAACCGAAATACCACGCTGCTTTTCAATTTCCATCCAGTCACTGACTGCATGGCGGGCACTTTGCTTGCCCTTAACGCTGCCGGCCTGCTGAATTGCACCACCGTACAGCAACAGCTTTTCGGTCAGGGTTGTTTTACCAGCGTCCGGGTGGCTGATGATGGCAAAGGTGCGCCGGCGCTGTATCTCTTGCCGTAAATCGGCCATAGATGCTTATCCTCCTTAGATGCAGACGGCACGATTTGCCGCCCGTTCAATTGCTCGTTAAAAATCCATAACACTCTAATATTATACATTATAACCGTCTTTGGCAAGGGGAAAACGCCAAAAATCGGCCCCACTTTGTTTTATGGTTGGCTTTCTTCCTCGCTTTTTCTTCGCTGCAACGGGTAGATGCATTGGTTTGCATTAAACACATATGCCACTGCACACACCACAAAAAAACAAGGCAGATAAGAAAACCCAAACACTTCCGCCCCAATCAGCATCGGTGCCAACAGGGTATTGCTTGCACCGCCAAACACCGCAGCGTATCCCAAAGCGGCGGCAACCGGAACCGGAAGCCCCACCAAACCTGCCAACACGCTGCCCAAACACGCCCCTATGGAGAACAGCGGCGTTACCTCGCCGCCTTGGAATCCTGCCGCAAGGGTCAACACTGTTAGCAGTAATTTCAGTGCCCAGTCCCATGCATAAATCGGCTGCTGGGCAAAACAGGCTTCAATCAAATTGGTGCCAAGGCCGGAATACCGTCCCTGCCCCAACAAAAGAAAGGCTATGCTCAGCCCCACACCCATAACGGCGATACGCATTAAGGGGTTCTGCCAAAAGTTTGCCGCCCACTGTTTTGCTTGTTTTAATAGCCAGGCAAACAAGCCGCCCACCACACCAAACACCACACCCAAAACCGTTAATTTCAGCAAGGTAACGGCATCCAATGGAACGGAATCGGTTAATGCCACCGTAAATTTCTCCAGCCCCAAGCGGTGCGATACCATTGCCGCCGTAATCGAGGCGGTAAGGGTGGGAATCAAAGCTTCGCTTCGCAGTTCTTTTGCCGCCAATACTTCCATGCCGAATAAAATTGCTGCAAATGGGGTTTGAAACAGCCCGGCAAATCCTTCAGACATGCCCACCACCAAAAAAATGCGAGACGCATCTTGGATGGACAGATGCCGCCCCACCCAGTGGGAAACCGTTGCGCCGATTTGCACCGCAACCCCTTCACGGCCTGCGCTGCCGCCAAACAGGTGAGTCAGCCAGGTGCTGCCCACCACAAGTGGAATCAGCCGCAGTGGAATCTCCGCTTCTTCTCCATGCCCTGCCGCAAACACCAGGTTCATTCCCTTGCTGCTTTTTCCTCCGAATCGCCGATAACAAGCGGCAATCAGCACGCCCGCAAGGGGCAAAAAAGGCAGAAACATCCACGGGTGCAAGGTGCGCAGGCTGCTTACATATAACAAACCTTTGCCAAAGCCCACATCCAGCACGCCGACCACGGCACCAACCAGAACCCCCAACAGACCCAGCATTGCCTGCACAGCATAGGTCTTTTGTATTGCTTTTATTGTTCGTTGCACGGTAACGCCCCCTTTAGCTGTTCTTTTTCATTACAAAGCAAGGCAGCGGTGCAGTGCTTGCCCAGTTGCCAAACTCACAAATCAATACATTATATTGTTGGATGGGCAATCCGCGGAAAAATGCCAGCAGGGTATCCTTTTCTTCCGTTCCGTTGGGGCCGCCGCTGTAAAGGCAAGCCGCCAGCACGCCACCCGGCCGCAACGCCTGCAACGCTGCTGTTACTGCCGGCAGGCTGCTTTTGGGTGTGGTAAACAGCGCATGGTCTGCCCCGGGCAGATACCCAAAGTTAAATACAATTCCGTCCACACTCATGGGCTCCACCAAAGTGTGCAGCATGGCATGGTCCAACTGAATCGCCTTGCCAATGTGGGCCAGCCCCGCCTTTTGCAAACGATTGTTGGTATTTTCCACCGCTTGCTGCTGCAAATCCAGTGCCAATACACGGCCCTGCTCCCCTGCCAAACGGCACAAAAACTCAGTATCTCCGCCGTTGCCGCAGGTAGCATCCACAAAAAAGCCTCCGGGTTGCAGGAGGTGCTGCAAAAACTGATGGGTCAATCCCACTGCCGTAGGGTCGGGCTCACGACGGCGTACCCATTCGCTGCCCTGCTGCCGAAAGCCAAACTTTTGCAGCAACGCACAGGCAGCCTGATTTTGCGGTGCTTCGGCTTTGTGCAAACTTTTTTGCGCATAGCCGCCGGTTGCTTTGAGTACCTGCTTTAACAAAAAACTGCCGTAGCCTTTGCCCTGCCATTCGGGGCTAATTTGCAACTGCTCCAGATACCAACCGTTTTGCTGTTGCTTACAAACGCACTGGCCCACCGGCTGCTTTTCTTTTAAAAGCAAAAATACATCGCCGTTTTGCTCTACCTGCATCCCATTGCCCTGCCTTTCAAAATATGGTATTCTAAATCTGCATGTAATCCACGCAAAAACCATACACATTATACATGCATTTCACAGTTTTTTCACCTGAATATAAAATCTTTTTCACGATACAGGGATAAACTATAACCAGAACGATACACCAGAGCTGTTTGAGCGGCACGGCAACGATACCGATGCCCCGGCTTCTGTTCTTCTTGAAAGGATGATAGATTATGGAAAACAAGTGGGAGTACGACTACACCGGCACAAACCCGAACGGATACAATCAAATTCCTGCCCCTTATGCACCGATTCTTCCCAACAACGAGCCTGCAATGGGCGGCGGTGCGGAGCAGCAGCCCCCTCATAAGAAAAACAACCATACCGCCAAGCGCATCGCTTCCGGTGCACTGGCATTGGCTCTGGTTGCCGGCGTAAGCTTTGGCGGCGGATATGCCGGATTCCATTTTGCAGACAAGACCAGCAGTGCCCGTGTTGTTTACCAAAGTGTTTCTTCCGGCACTGCAACCAACACCAACACCTCCAATGCAAGCAGCTTGGTGAATGTGGTGAATGCCATTACCCCCAGCGTGGTTGAAATTACCACCGAACAGATGGTAACCACCAGCTTTTGGGGCGGCCAGCAGGTTGTAAGCGGCGCAGGCAGCGGCGTTATTTACACCGCAGACGGCTACATCATCACCAACGCACACGTAATTGACGGCGCCCAGCAGATTACCGTTACCCTGAACGACGGCACCAGCTACTCGGCAAAGGTAATCGGTTCCGATTCCCAAAGCGACGTGGCCGTTGTAAAAATTGACGCAACCGGTTTGACCCCTGCCGTTTTGGGTGATTCCGATTCGGTATCCATTGGTGAAACTGCCATTGCTGTTGGCAACCCCAGCAGCTTGGGCATCACCACCACCGACGGTATTATCAGCGCTTTGAACCGTAATGTTACCATTGAAGGCAATACCATGACCCTGCTGCAAACCAGCGCAGCCATCAGCCCGGGCAACTCCGGCGGCGGTTTGTTTAACGAAAACGGCCAGCTGATTGGTATTGTTAACGCCAAAAACGCTTCGGAAAACGCCGAGGGTCTGGGCTTTGCAATTCCCATCAACACCGCAAAAGCTGTGGCACAGGATTTGATTGAAAACGGCTATGTAACCGGTCGTCCTGCACTGGGCATCTCGGTTGTAAGCATCACCGATGTACAAACCGCTTTGCAGTACGGTGTTTCCAATCTGGGCGCTTATGTTGCCGATGTAACAGCCGGCGGCGGTGCTGCCAATGCAGGCATGAAGGTTGGTGACCGCATTGTTAGTGTTGGCACCAAAACCATTCAAAGTGCCACCGATGTTACCAACGCTTTGAAGGATTACTCTGCCGGCGATACCGTACAGGTACAGGTTGACCGCAACGGCGAGCTGATCACCCTAAACGTAGTTCTTGGCGAACGCAGCCAAGCATAAGCAAGCTTTCATCGCCAACCCCATGGCGTGAAATAAATTCCTCTTTTCCTAATCCTATAAAAACAAGCAACAGCAAAAGCTGCACCTATTTTTAGGTTGCGGCTTTTGTTGTTGCTTTTGTGATTTTACGTTGACGCAGCCCACTTGCCGTACTATGATTGATTACAGTACCTCTTTTTGTTTACTATCCGGAAAGGACGTTTCCCCTATGAATGAAATGAAACGCGCAGCCATTTTGGAAACTGTGCAAGGTTTAACGCAAAACTATCACAGCCACGAACTGCTTACCCTAAAGCAAGGCATGGAGCTGCCCAGCCGCAGAGCCGTGATTGATATTTTAAAAGACTTAAAGGAAGTTTTATTCCCCGGTTACTACGGCCCTGCCAGCCGCATCGGAAATTGTTCCGAACATTACGCCGGCTATCGGTTGGACCGTATTTATGACGAACTGCGCCAGCAAATTGCCATTGCGTTGCTGTACGAGTGCGGCTGCGAAGCCTGCCAAAGCGTTACCGCACCCAAGGCAGACGAAATTTGTGCCGCATTTTTCAAAAAACTGCCCCAGCTGCAGCAAATGCTTTTAAAAGACGTGCAAGCCGGTTTTGACGGCGACCCTGCCGCCCAAAGCAAAGAAGAAATCATCTTTTGCTATCCTGGTTTTTTTGCTATCTATATCTATCGCATTGCCCATGAATTGTATCAGCACAAGGTGCCCTTTATCCCCCGTATTATGAGCGAATACGCCCATAGCAGCACCGGCATCGACATCAACCCCGGTGCCACCATTGGTGAATACTTCTTTATTGACCACGGCACCGGCGTAGTTATTGGCGAAACCGCAGTCATTGGCGATTATGTAAAGATTTATCAAGGCGTTACCTTGGGCGCACTTTCCACCCGTGGCGGCCAGCAGCTGGTGGGTGTAAAACGGCATCCCACCATCTGCGACCACGTTACCATTTACTCGGGTGCTTCTGTATTGGGCGGCGATACGGTAATTGGTGCAAACTCCACCATTGGCGGCGGTACCTTTATTACCGAGTCGGTACCTGCCAACAGCCGTGTACTGGCAAAACGCCCCGAACACATGATTAAAGCCCCTTCTGACCCCACCGAATAACAACAAAACCGCCTGTTCTGGTTTACAGAACAGGCGGTTTTTATTTTGCTTCATAGGGCTGTGCAATGTTGTGCAGCATTTCTTGAAAATTATTCCGAACCTGGGCAGGCTGCAAAATTTCCACCTTGCCGCCAAAGCCAAAAATCCAACCAAAAAACGGCGGACTGGGCACCACATCCACATGCACGGTAAAATGGGTCTCGTCTTGGGGCATTACAATAACATCGGTACCAAAACGGTCAAGAATCGGGCCAATCACACTGTTATCACAGCGTAATTGCACCGAAACCACCTCGCCGCCAAACATGCTGAACATAGGTTTTGCATAATCTCGCATCTGCTGCGGGTCAAAGTCCTCTGCTCCTTGGCGCGGCTCATTCAAAAGGTGAATCAAGGTCATTTTGTCCACCCGATAGTGTCGCATGCCTTTGCCTTGTTCCCACGCAACCAGATAATAATTTTCTTCTTCCCAAAGCAGTGCCCAAGGGCTTACCTGGTAGGCACCACCGCCACGGCGAGCGGTTTTCTTTTTGTTTAAATTCCACTCTTGATAAACAAAACGCACCTGTTTGTTCTGGTTAATCGCCCGATGTAATGCATCCACATTGTAATAGATGGTTTCGTTCATGTTTTTTACCCGACCCGATGCAAATACCTGACGCTTTAAGTCCTGTGCCTGATAATCACTGACAAACTGGCCCAGGGTTTTTACAAGCTGGTCGCTTTTTTTGCGGGTGATAAAACGGGAAGCCTGTACCGAGTCTGCCAACAGTTTCAGTTCCGGCAATTGAAAGGGACGGCTTGCCAGATAATAGCCCCCGTTTCTGCCCCGAAACTGCTCAATTTCATAGCCCAGTTCCCGCAGGCTTTCTATGTCATCATAAATGCTTTTCCGCTCGGCTGTAATGCCGTGCTCTGCCAACAGCTCCAGAATACGCGGCACAGTAATCAAATGTTCTTCATCGGTATATCGCTCCAAAATACGAAGCAGCCAAATCAGTTTTCCTTTTTGCCCCTCGGCGCGTGGCACCGCTTATCCCTCCCTCTCTTTTTGGTCAAATGCCTTTCGAGCTCGGGTGGATTGTCGGAACAATCGCTCCAGTTCGCTGCGGTCATTGTCAATCAAACATTGTTTTAAATACTCCATCCGGGCAGAAAAATCATCTATTTCACAAATCAAATTCTCTCGATTCCACAAAAACAGTTCCGCCCACATAGTTTCATTCATACGGGCAATGCGGGTCAAATCCCGAAAGGAATCCCCCGTATATTCTGCAAAACGCTCGGCAGCGGGTGCACACATTAAACTCACCGCAATGGCATGGGTCAGCTGGCTTACATAACCAATCATGCGGTCATGTTCTTCGCAGTCAATCACCCGCACATGGGCAAATCCCAGCACCTGCGCCAGCTCCTTCGCAAACTTAACGCCTCGCTCCGTGTTGTTTTCTGTGGGTGTAATCAAAAAGTTGGCAGGCGTAAAATCCACCAGGTGCGAATTTTGCACTCCGCTTACCTCTTTGCCTGCCATGGGATGGCTTGCGATAAATTCCACACCGGGTTTAAGCAATCGCTGCACCGATTGCACCAAACCATTTTTTACGCCGGACACATCGGTACAGATACACCCATCCCGTAAAAGATATCCCCATCGCTTTACCCAATTTTGCAACATGGCGGGATATAGCGCAAACACCACATAGTCTGCCTGTTTCAGCCATTCTTCAAAATCGCAGGTTTTGCCATCGCAGATATATCCCTGTTCTTTTGCATAGTCAATGGAATCTTGGTCCACATCAATGGCATACACAAAGTCAAAACCTGCCTTGCGCAGCCCTCGGGCATAACTGCCGCCCAGCAGCCCTAAGCCCACAATCACAATATTACTGCTGTGTTTCATCTGCATCGCACTGCACCTCAACTGTTGCTCCAATGCTACTTAGCACATCAAAAAATTCCGGCCAGCTTTTCGCAACGGCCTGCGCCCCTTGAATTGCAACCGGAACCTTTGCACAAAGCCCTGCCATTGCCAAACTCATCACAACTCTATGGTCATTATGCCCATCCAGTAAAAGCGGCTGTTTGCATTCTGTTCCCCGTATCACAACGGTATCGGAACTACTTTCAATATTCACACCGAATTTTCGCAATTCCTGCTCCATTGCTGCAATGCGGTCGCTCTCTTTCATACGCAGACGGGCGGCGTTGATAATGCGGGTTTCTCCTTTGCAAAAAAGCCCCAGCGTCATTAAAATGGGGCCCAAATCGGGGCAGTCCGCAAGGTCGATGGTGGTGCCCTTCAGCTCGCTTTTTTCAAATGTTACCGATTCACCGCTGCGTGTGAACACCGCACCGCATCGGGCAAGAATGGGCAAAATGGCGGCATCGCCTTGCAAGGAATCCGGGCGCAGACCGTTTATGGTAATGTTTCCGCAAATTGCACCCAGCACCGCAAAAAACGCCGCTTGGCTGTAATCCGCTTCCACTGTATAGGTACGGCTTTGATAGGTCTGATTGCCCGGGATAAAAAGCTGCGTTTTTTCGGCGTTCTGCCAGGATGCTTTTACCCCAAAATCCCGCAAAGCGGCAAGGGTCAGCTCCACATAGCTGCGGCTTTCAAAGGGTGGTTGAATTAAAATGGTGCTATCGCCTGCAAGCAGCGGTAAGGCAAACAGCAATCCACTGATAAACTGGCTGGATACATCGCCTCGCAGGGTATATTCCCCGGGTGATAACCGCCCCTGTACCACAAGCTGGTCTGCCTGCTGGTCAAACCGAAGCCCCTGGGCCGAAAAAACGGATTGGTAAACGCCCATGGGCCGTTGAAATAACCGCCCTTTTCCGCAAAAGGTAACGGGCTGGTTGCTCAGCGTTGCTATGGGAACCAAAAAACGCAGGGTGCTGCCGCTTTCGCAACAGTTAATGGGGGCTTGCACTGCTGCAATGCTGCCGCTGCCGGTAATCTGTGCCGTGTCCTTATCCCGCAACACGGCAGCCCCCAGCTGCTGGGCCGCCTGTAATGTGGCGGTAACATCTTGGCTTGCCTGCAAGTGATGAATGCAAGAAGTTCCCTTTGCCAAAGCCGCACAAAGCACTGCGCGATGTGCCATACTTTTGGAAGGCGGTGCGGTGATGCTGCCGCCAATGCAATTTGCTGTAATGTTCGCAATCATGGCACGTTTCCTCCTTATGGGTTAGGGATTGGGGTTGCGAACGCCTCGACCCAAAACCTGCGCAACCTTGCGGCACTGGTCCACCGTTTGCTTGAAGTGCTCGGGGTTTAGGGTTTGTGCGCCGTCGCTCCAGGCATGTTCGGGGTCGTTGTGTACCTCGATAATCAGACCATCGGCACCGGCTGCCACCGCTGCCAAGCTCATGCTTTGCACCAAACGCCAGTCGCCGGTGGCATGGCTGGGGTCGATGATAATGGGCAGGTGGGTTTTTTGCTTGAGAATGGGCACCACCGACAGGTCGAGGGTGTTGCGTGTGTACTTTTCAAAGGTGCGAATGCCTCGTTCGCAGAAGATGACATTTTCGTTGCCGCCGGCCATGATGTACTCGGCACTCATAATCCACTCTTCGATGGTGTTGGCAAGGCCGCGCTTCAGCAGCACCGGCTTTTTCATCTTACCCACTGCCTTTAACAGCTGGAAGTTCTGCATATTGCGGGCACCAATCTGCACGATGTCCACATATTCTTCAAACTCATCAATTTTATCTTCGCTCATCAACTCGCTGACAATGGGCAGGCCTGTAATTTCACGGGCTTTGACCATTGCCAAAATACCCTCGGTGCCCAATCCTTGGAAAGCATAGGGCGAAGTGCGGGGTTTGTACGCACCGCCGCGCAGCATACAGCCGCCTGCCTGTTTTACCTGTTTGGCGATTTCAATGGTAGAGGCTTCACCCTCTACGCTGCAAGGTCCGCCAATGATCACCAAATCTTCCTTGCCGCCAATTTTGATACCATTTACATCCACGATGGTATCCTCCTCGTGAAATAACCGATTTGCTTTTTTGTATGGTGCAGACACCCGTGTAACGCTGTCTACCCAGGGATTGGCCGCCACTACTTTTTCGTTGATTTTTGTGGTGTCGCCCACCAGGCCAAACACGTTATATTCTGCCCCGCGAATCAGGGTAACTTCCAAACCCTGCGCTTCAAATTCTGCAATAATTTTTTGCAATTCCTCTTGGGGTGTGCCCCGTTTGGTTGAAATAATCATGGTCAACAATCCTTTCCCTTTATTTTCTGCTGCAAAAAGTCCACCGCATGAATGTACCCTTGCAGCCCCTCGCCAATAAAATGACCTTGGCATACCATACCCGCATAACTGATTTGCCGAAAGGGTTCCCGCTTTGTTACATCGGTAATATGTACCTCGGCCGCCGGCAGATTCACCGCCTTTAGTGCGTCCAAAATGGCAATGCTGGTATGGGTGTATGCGGCGGGATTGATTACAATCCCGTCGCAGTCAAATCTTGCTTGCTGAATGGCATCCACCAAATCGCCCTCGTGGTTGGATTGATAAAACCGAACCTCAATGCCCCGCTGCTCGCAGGCGGTTTGAATCATCTGTACCAACCCATTGTAGTCCACGGTGCCATACAGCCCCGGTTCACGCAGACCCAACAAATTCAAGTTAGGCCCATTTATAACCAAAAGCTTCATGAATCGCCCTTTCTGCCTCTTTTGCGGCATCCAAGAACACATCGCTGTCATTTACAACCGTGATATCCGCAATGGACTCGTACAACGGGCGGCGTTCCTGTTCCATTTGGCGCAAGGCTTCCAAACTGCCGGACAGCGGACGGTCGCCGCCCACACGCAACAGCTCTACCGGGCGGTCGATAAACACAATCAAGCCATTTTGATGCAGTGCCCGCACATTTTCTTTGCGTTTGATCACACCGCCGCCGCAGCTGATTACCTGCCCGTTTTCCTTGCCAACCTGTGCGGTGATCCGCTGTTCAATGGCACGGAACGCCTCTTCGCCGTCTTCTCGGATAATATCCGCCGGTTTTCTGCCTTCGGCCTTTTCAATTTCAGCGTCCAAATCCACAAACTTGCGGTCCAAAACCTGTGCCAGATAGCGGCCAATGGTGGTTTTTCCGCTGCTGGGCATACCCACCAGCGAAATGTTTGCGTGCATGGCATAAATCTGCTCGCAAATAGGGGCAATATGGCTTTCGGGAATGTGCTGGCGGATAAAGTGCCGTGCAGCATATACCGCCTGTGCCACCAACATCTGCAAACCACCGGACGCAATTACCCCTGCTTCTTCCGCACGCATAATCAGCTCGGTGCGGAAGGGGTTGTACACCACATCCAGAACCGCTTCCAGGTTGGGGAAGTCCGCAGGCTGGATATGGCAGCCGCCCACGTTGGGATACATGCCTGCCGGCGTTGTGTTAATGATAATCTGCACCTCGCTGTGGCTGGGTGCTTCTTCGTAGGTAATGGCTCCGTCTTTTTTGCTGCGGCTTACAAAAATCACCTGTTTTGCGCCCTCGTCCATTGCCACTGCATTTACGGTATGGCTTGTGCCGCCAGTGCCCAAAACCAAAACGGTTTTGTCTTTAAAATCCACCCCATGCTGCTTTGCCATATACAAAAAGCCGTCGTAGTCGGTGTTATATCCGTGCAAAAAGCCATCGCGGTTTACAATGGTATTTACCGCCCCGATTTTTTCGGCTTTGGGCTCCAGCAGCGCACAGTAGGGAATTACCAGCTGCTTATAGGGAATGGTTACGTTAATCGCCTTGAAATTGCGTTTTTGCATAAAGTCATGGGCTTCCTGCTCGGTGGGCAAGGGCCACAGCCGATAATCGTAATCCGCCAATGCTTCGTGTACTTCTTTTGCATAGCTGTGTCCCAGCTTTTCGCCAATCAATCCATATTCCATGGACGTTATTCCTCCTTTTGTGTGTGCCACAGCGTTCCATACCGCTGGGTCAGTAAATCCAGCAGCCCGAATGCCACTGCGCTTGTTTGCACAATTGCCGCCCGATGGGCAATGCAAGGGTCATGCCTGCCTTGAATTTGCAGGGTAGCAGGAACCTTTTGCTGCATATCCACCGTTTGTTGTTCCTTGTAAATACTGGGGGTGGGTTTTATAACCGTGCGCAGCATCAGCGGCATGCCGTTGGTAATTCCCCCATTGATTCCGCCGTTGTGGTTTGTGGCGGTACGAATGGTACCGTTCTGCATCACAAAGGGGTCGTTGGCTTGGCTGCCCTGCATCTCCGCCAAGGCAAACCCAGACCCAAACTCTACTCCTTTTATGGCAGGAATGCTAAATAGCAAATGGGCCAGCTGACTTTCCACACTGTCAAAAAAGGGTTCGCCCACCCCTGCCGGCATTCCCATGACCGCCGTTTCCAAAACGCCGCCCACGCTATCGCCCTGCTCTGCCGCCTGGCGAATCCGTGCTTTCATTTCTTCGGCTGCTGTATTGGACAAAACCGGTAGCTCCATCGTCTTTTGTAACTGCTCTATCTGCTGTTGCAGTGCGGTTTGCTCCTGCGCAAAAGGCATATCTGCCACACCGCCCACACGGGCAATGTGGGTGGCAATCTGAATGCCCTTGGCCTGTAAAACGCTTTGGCACACGGCACCGGCTGCACAGAGTGCCGCTGTAATTCTGCCGGAAAAATGACCACCGCCCCGAAAATCCTCAAAGCCTTGGTATTTAACATGGGCGGTATAATCCGCATGACCGGGACGAGGCAAGGCAAGGGTTTTCTTGTAATCGCCTGGTCGCGTGTTGTTGTTCTCGATTGCCATCGTAATTGCGGTGCCGGTGGTATATCCGTTGTATACACCGCTTAAAAAGCGAACCTTGTCCGCTTCGATTCGGTTGGTAGAAAGGCCCCCGCCCTTTGCACGGCGTTTTTCCATCTGCTGTGCAATAAATTCTTCATCAATGGGAACGCCTGCTCCAATGCCATCTAAAACAGCACCAATGGCGGCTCCGTGGCTTTCGCCGAATATGGTCAGCGTAACAGCTGTTCCATAGGTATTTTTCATGCCATCACTTCCCCATCAGCATTTCTTTTAATTGGTCAGACGGCAGGGTATCCAACCGCCAGCAGCCTAAACCCGGCACCTTTACCACGGTAATGTTGCCGCCGCGCACCTTTTTATCGTGCAGCATGTGCGCCCATACCTTTTCTTTGTTGTAACCAGCCCGTGCAGGCAGACCCAATTTGCGATACACCGCCCGTACACGTTTTGCCAGCTTTTTATCCTCAATCATGGGCAGCATTCCCAATGCCACGCACTCGCCATGGTACAAACCCTGTTTGCGGCGGCCGGTAATGCCTTTGACCGCTTCAATGCCGTGCCCCAAGGTATGCCCAAAGTTTAAAATGGCACGCATCCCCTGCTCGGTTTCGTCCTGTTCCACCACATGCTTTTTAATCAGCAGGCTGCGGTAGATAATGGTTTCAATTTCCTTGTCCACATCGGCCTGTTCAAACAGCTCAAACAAAGCCGCATCGCTGGTCAGGCTCATCTTGATGCTTTCTGCCAATCCATTGATAAAATGGCGACGGGGCAAGGTTTCCAGGGTATCCGGGTCCACTACCACCAGTTTGGGCTGCCAAAAAGCCCCTACGATATTTTTGGTTGCCCCCAAGTCTACCGCCACTTTTCCGCCAATGGAAGAGTCAATTTGCGAAAGGGTTGTGGTGGGGCAGTTAATAAAATCAATGCCGCGCATATAGGTTGCTGCCACAAAGCCGGCCAAGTCTCCTACTACGCCACCGCCAACTGCAATGACCAAATCGCCTCTGCCAAAGCCTGCTTGCAGCATGGAACAAAGCAGCGTTTGATACATCGCCAGGCTTTTGCTTGCTTCCCCTTGGGGAATGGTATGGATATGCCCCTCTTTGCACTGTGCACAAACCGTTTGGGCATATTGGGGCGGCACCCCCGAATCAGTAACAATAAAAACCTTGCGATTTAGGTTTGCCAACAGACCGATATGTTGTAGCGCACCGCGCTTTAAGATAATATCATAGCTGCGTTTGCCCAGCCGCATGGTTAACTTCATTCCCTTGTTGCTCCTTGTATTCTGTTTCATTTTGTGTAGACCCCCAATACACGCAAGGTATTGCAGATATCCGTTAAATTGGTAAGCAGTGTTTGCGTGCTGTACTCTTCCACAGTTCCTTCCAGTTCCACATAAAAATAATACTCAAACCGTGCGCCCGGCATGGGGCGGCTTTTGATACACTCCATATTAAAACCTGCCGCACCAATTTCTTGAATCACACGGGCCAGCTGTCCTGCTTTGTGGTCCACGGTAAACAGCAAGCTGAATCGGTTACCCTGCGCCGGGCGTTCTTTACTGATTACGATAAACCGTGTGGTATTATCCTGGTCTGAGTTAATCCCCTTTGCCAATACTTCCAGCCCATATAACCGGGCAGTTTCTTCGCTTGCAATGGCTGCCAGCGTTTTGTCCCCTTGTTCTGCCACCGTTTGCGCCGCTAATGCCGTATTCAGACATTCGCTGGTTTCCAGCTGCAAGCAACGCAAAAACGGCTCACTTTGTGCAATGGCTTGTGGGTGGCTTAGTACCCGCCGCACATCCGAAAGTTTTGTACCGGGCAATGCCAACAGATTTTGGTTCACCGGCAAATCATATACCCGGCAAACGCTGAGTTCCGGGTGGGCAAAGCAAAGGTCCAACACCGCCGAAACATCGCCCGCATGGCTGTTTTCAAAGGGCAGAACCCCGTATTCTGCCTGCCCCGTTTGCACTGCCTCGAATACGCCTGCCCAAGTTGGATATTTTTGTGCCTGCGCATGGGGAAACAGTTTGCGCAATGCAATGTGAGAAAAGGCCCCTTCGGTGCCCTGATACGCCACTTTGTTTTTGTTTTGCAGTTGCATTGCGTATTGCTTGGTAAGCTGGGTTAGATGTGCGATATAGTCTTGCAAATACGGCAGCTGCTGTGGTGTAATCTGCGCTAAGTTCGGCCACGCTTCGAGATTTTCCGGGCTTGATTGACAAGAACACCCTTCCAAGCGTTCTGCTTGTTCCATCCATGTCACAAACAAGTCTACCGTTTGCCGTTTTAACTGTTCCAAATCCGTTTTGGATTGCTGACTCTTCATCTGCACACCTCCCACTGTTACACTACTGTAGTAAAGTATACCATGTGTTATTTTATGTTACAACCATCGCTTTTCTTTAAAAGAAAAAACGCCTCGGATCAGCATCTTATCCGCTAACCCGAGGTGGACTGTTTTGTTAACCTGCATCCTTACTTTTTGTATTGCCCCCATTGCGGGCATCCCGTACAAGCTGTTCAAAACTGCGATTTTGAGAGTAAAACCTCCGATATGGATTTTCAATCTTCGGAGTTTCGGGCTTATGTTTTTTGCGCTGAAACCATTGGCATATTTGTTTGATCATGCGGCACGGCCCTCCGCTGTTAATGCATCAAACAACGCCATGTCGGCCTCCAGATGTTCGGGTGCATCTGCATCAAAGCTACGGCTTGTAACAAAAAAGCGGCTCAGATACGCCTGACTGTTCTGGGGATTTTCCCCTGCCAGGTCGGTATACGCTTCCAGCGGCAGATTTGCCAATACGGGGCAATCCTGCCATGCATAAACCGCTTGCCCCGGCTGTGCCAAATCGGTGCAAATTTGTTGCCAAGTGGCAAGGTCATCCACTAAAAAAATCACACTGTCGCCATTCTGCAAATCCACATCTAAGGTTGCCATTGCCGCCATTTTCACATAACCTTCGGTCAAATCGGCCGCTGCCTGTGCTGTCGGCTCTTGCGATTGGCCCGTGCTTGGGGCTGCGGACTCGGTGCTCTGCATCTGGCTTAAATCCAGTGCATAGCAGTTTAGCTTTATCGAAACCTGACCATCGCCGTTTTGGTCGGTTCCGTATGCGCTCAGTGCCTGGCTTAGCTTGGTTTGCAAATCAGCCGGAATGCTTTGTGCGGAAATGACCGCAATTTGATAGTCAGGCTGTACCTTATTTAGTACGTCGTGAACCATATAGCCTACAATGGCAATTGCAACCAAAATCGCCGCAACCCACTGCCAATGATAATGCCACCAATTTTGCAGTTTTTCCTTTTTGGTATATTCCTTGGGCGGTTCCGGTTTTAATTCTTCCGGGTCAATGTTCAGCGTATACCGTGCACTTGCCACCGTTTAGCCCTCCTTTTTATGTCCCAGATTGGCTCCAATCAGTTCTGCGGTTCGCTCCGGCAAGGCCTTTAATTCCTCTTTGCTCAGTTCTGCGGTTTGAATTGCCGGTAAAATGCGAATGGTTACATGGGCAGGCTTCATCCACATGCCGTTGTTTTCCATGATATCACGGCTGCCGGTAATCGCCACCGGCACAATAGGTGCCTTTGTTTTTGTGGCAATGCGGAATGCGCCGCCTTTAAACTCCAGCAGACTGCCCTCTTGGCCTTTGTTGCGGGTGCCTTCGGGGAAAATTACCACCGAATAGCCTTTTTTTACATTTTCAATGGCTTCGTTTAGGCTTGCTATTGCCTTGCGGGGGTCTTCCCGATCCAGAAAAACGCAGTGCAATAGCCGCATCCAACCGCGCACCAGCGGAATTTTTTCCACTTCTTTTTTGGATACCAGTGCATGGGGTTTATCCAGCTGGGTAAGCATTAAGGGAATATCATAATAGCTGCGGTGGTTGCCCACAAAAACACAGGGTACATCGGTGGGAATGTTTTCTTTGCCTTCCACCGTTACGGTAACTCCGGCTAAGCGCAGCAGTTTGCCTGCCCAATCCGGTACCCATCGTGCTGCCAGTTCGTCGGCGGTTTTCCAATCGCCTTTATCCAGTGCCTTTAAGCCCTTTTTCATGGTAGGCCATTTTGCCAACAGATAACACCAAAAATAAATGAACCAAATTATTGTACGCATAGTAACGCTCCTACCGGCAGCTCATTGGTTGCCTTGTTTTTTGCCTAACAGTGGTTGTTGTTTTATTGTACCATGCTTTTGTTAAAAGAAAAAGCATCTCTCTTTGTCTTACACTTGCCCTTATTGCAGGATTTGCCGCATTACCAAACAGCAAGTCTTTGCCATAGTCTTTGGTTTTATTTCACATAATTTTAGATTTATATTGTAATTTTACAATGAATATGATACAAATATAACATAGTATTGTGGTGTTTTATACCAAAAGGAGTTTATAAATCATGGGCTTGTTTCATTCCAATTACGATAAACCCGGCCCGGGCGTTCGCAAAGACGAACCCCGCAAAAAAGGTGCTGCCCGTTTTTTTGAAATTTTAGGGCGCGATTTTGGCGATTTGTTCCGTGCAAACCTGCTTTGTGTGGTTGGTTTTTTGCCTGTGGTTGCTCTGATTTTTTTCGGCATCTTCAGCAATGCAATTCTTGTTTCCATATTGGGCGGTTTGCTGGGCGGCATTGTATGCGGGCCCTTTTTTGCCGGCCTGCATGATACCATTCTGCGCACCTTGCGGGATGAACCCGGATTTTGGTGGACAACCTACAAGCGGGCCTTTTCCCGCAACTGGAAAGCCAGCCTTTTGCCCGGTGCGATTCTAGGGTTTTTGTTGGCCAGTCAAATCTTTATGGCGTATTGTATTTTTGTTGTGGGCTTGCAAATTACATTGCCCGTGGCTGTTATGCTGATTTTAAACGTTTTGCTCACCGCCATGGTATTTCCGTTTTTGTTCAGCCAGCTGGTACTGATGGATCTGCCCTTTGTTGACCTTGTAAAAAACAGCTTACTGCTGGCATTGGGCAATGCCCCCAAGGTGCTGGTTATGGCTCTGCTTCAGGTTATTTACTGGTCGGTCATGCTGCTGTTGCTGCCGTTCTCGCTGATTTGGGCCGTTGTGTTCGGGTTTGCGTTTATCGAGTTAATTACCCTGATGATTGCATTCTCCATCTTGGATAAAACCTTTGATTTGGAACGTCAGCTGAAGGAAATGCGGGACAACGAATTGAATAATCCCCATACTTAAAACAAAAAACAGGCTGTTTTGCAGCCTGTTTTTTTGTTTTGTTTGGGTTAAATCAAACCAGCCAGTTGGGGTAATCCCAAGCTGATAAACGGAACATAGGTTACCAGCAGCAAACCTGCCAAGATAGCCACATAATACCACATCATGTAGGGCATAACCTTTGCCAGCGAGGTTTTACCAACCTTAATGGATACAAACAGTGTGTTGCCAACCGGAGGAGTAATGTTGCCGATGCACAGGTTGTAAACCAGAACCAAACCAAAATGAACGGGATGCATGCCAAAGGTTTGTACCACCGGCAGAAACAGCGGGGTAAAAATCAGAATTGCAGGGGTAACGTCCATAAAGGTGCCGGCAATCAGCAAGATGATGTTCATAATCAGCAGAATGATAATGGGGTTATTGGTCAGACCCAGCAGCGCTGCAGAAATTGCTTGAGGAATCTGGGTAAATGCCATAACCCAACCCAAAATGTTGGAAACGCCAATCAAAAATACAACCATGCCGCTCATTTTTGCGCTGTCCACAATAATCTTCCACAGGGAAGACAGGGTGATGTTTCGGTAGCACAGGCCCAAAATCAAAGCGTATACAACCGCAATGGCAGAACCTTCGGTTGCGGTAAAGATACCGCCAACGATACCGCCGATTACAACCACAATCAAAGAAAGCGAGGGCAATGCACGCAGCGTTGCAACACCAAGGTTTTTCCAAGAAAATTTACCGGGAATGCCCTTGTAACCCTTTTTTACCGAAAGAACAACCGCAACAATCATGCAGCACAAGGTCCAGATAATACCGGGCACATAGCCAGCCAAGAACAGCGCTGCTACCGAGGTGCCGCCCGCCGCCAAAGAATAGGTAATCAAGGCGTTGGAGGGAGGAATCAGCAAGCCGGACGGCGCCGAAGCACCATTGGTTGCTGCACACAGTGCCTTGTCATAGCCCTGCTCTTCTTCGCCCTGCTCTACCATGCTGCCAACCGCAGCAGCGGCAGCAGAAGCCGAACCGGAAATTGCGCCAAACAATGCGTTGGCACCCACGTTGGTAACCAACAAGGCACCGGGCATTTTGCCCAGAATCGCCATAACAAAATCAACCAGACGTTTTGCAATGCCGCCTTGGTTCATCAGGTTACCTGCCAAAATAAAGAACGGTATGGCGGTAAGGCTAAACTTGCTCATGCCAACAAAAATTCGCTGGGCACTTGTAACAACCGAAACATCCAGCGATACGGTTTGCAGAATTGCCACCAATGAGGAAATACCGATGGAATAGGAAATTGGCACACCAACAACCAGCAGTACCGCCAGTACGCCAATGATAAGCATTAACGATTGAATTGCCATGGTTTATTCTGCCTCCTTATTTGCATTTTCGCCGTATTTTACAATATCCACAATATTCAATACGGTGTAAATCATATTAAATACACCGCATACAGGCAGTGCAATGTAAAATACGCCCACTGCAACGCCTAAGGAAGAGGTCATTTGCCCCATGGCAAGCTGTGTAATCTGCACACCGCCGTATACCAGAATAATGGCCGAAAACGCAAAGGCTACAATCTCGCCAAAAATGGCCAGTGCTTTGCGCACAGGTTCCGCAAAACGCTCTACAATAACGGGAATGTTCATATGTCCGCGCTCGCTTGTTACCAGCGAAGCACCAAACAGGCTGGCCCAAGCAAACAAATAAGAAACCAGCTCTTCCGACCAGGTGGACGGCGATTTTAAGACGTAACGGGTAAACACCTGCCAGCAGGTCAACAGAACCATTGCAATAAAGCTAATGCCTGCCAGTGCGTTCAAAAGTTTGGTAAGTGTATTACGCAATGCTTTCATGTTGCAGTACCTCCTCAAGATTCTGCAGAAGCATACTGCTCGTTATACTTCTGAATTGCGTCGTAGATGGGCTGCAAATCCGGATGTTGTTGCAGCATGGATTGGTGCATCGGCTCACAAATTTCCTGGAAGGGCTTGGTGTCCGGGTACAAGAAGGTTACACCCTGCTCGTTTTGTGCGCGTTCTTTTGCCTTTTCTACGGCGGTTACCCATTCTTCACGCTGCACCTGGTTTACCAGTTGAAAACCCTCTTCAAAAATTGCACGCTCTTCGTTGCTTAATGCCTGCAAAAAGCTTTCGTTTGCAATTAAAATATCGGGAATCATCTGGTGCATATCGTAGGAATAGTATTTGCACACATCGCCATGGCCGTTGTCGGTCAATGCCAT
Source organism: uncultured Allofournierella sp. (assembly GCA_944382775.1). Taxonomy (GTDB): domain Bacteria; phylum Bacillota; class Clostridia; order Oscillospirales; family Ruminococcaceae; genus Allofournierella. The sequence continues at coordinate 11,164 of CALWNI010000015.1, read as the reverse complement.
TTCGTTGTTTTCGGCACCATCGATAATTTTAGCCTGCAAGGCAGTGTACACATCGCCAAAGCCCATGGGGGTTGCGGAACCGCCTAGCAAGCGCATCATCTCCACGTTGGTGGGCGACTGCTGTACACGAATTTTCAAGCCCTTCAAATCAGAGGGAGATTCAATGGGAGTATTTACGGTATAAAAGTTACGGGTACCTGCATCCAGCCAGGTTACTGCTTCAAAACCGGCCTTTTCGGTGGATTTAAAAATGGGGTCAGTAATGCTGGTATCGTCCATAGACGCATGGTATGCCTCGCTGCTGGAGAACAGATACGGCAGGTTAAACAGGGTGTAGCTATCGCTAAAGGTTTCCAACAGCGAGTTACTTGCAACACAAAATGTAATTGCACCAGTTTGGGTTAACTGCACCATTTCGTTCTGAGAACCCAACAGCTCACTGGGATATACTTCCACATTGTACTTTTCGCCCAGTTCGCTTTCGATAAATTCTTCAAACGCTTCCAACGCAATGTGGGTGGGATGGTTGGTGGACTGGTTGTGACCAATGCGGATAATCTGGCGATTATCCTTTTCTTCTGCAGAGCCTGCGCATCCTGCAAGCATCGAAACGCTCATCAGGGCCGCCAGCGCAAGCCCAATTGCCCGAACTCTTTTTTTCATAAATTGCTCCTCTCTTAAATCTGCTGCCTGGTTCAACTCAGCATTGCCGCTCTGCTTTTCCTCGCCGCATCGATTTGGTTTGCATAAAACTGCGGGCTTGCTGTTGCCGAACCAGATTGTTTATCATTTATCAAATATAATCATTTTTTTGTCAAATTACATGGCAAATATAACTTGAAACAAGGTAAAAACAACTGTAAAATAAAAATATATACAATAAGATAGAGTTGATTTTGTTGCATTTGCACGAAGGCTTATTTTCTTCCTATCAAATTATGAGCCATCCGGATTTTGAGTTTTATCATTATTTTGACCCCGTTGCGCCTCATGTGGAACCGCATCGGCATAACTTTTATGAAATTTTATTTTTCTTGTCCGGGTCAATTTCTTACCAAATTGAAAGTCAATGCTACCATCTACAACCCGGTGATATCCTGCTCATTAACCCCAATGATACGCATCACTTTACATCAAATAAAATCGCCCCCTATGAGCGTTATGTAATGTGGGTACAGCCATCTTTTTTAATGCAGGTGGACTTTTTTGGTGCAAATTTAAGTACCTGTTTTAAAGATGCCCTGCACAATCAGATTCATCTTTTACGGCCTCACTGCACCGAGCTGGCACACCTAAAATCCATTTGCGAAAAACTGCTGAACAATCGCAGCAACGAACAATTTGGCAGCTCTACCCTTTCGTACGCCTATTTTTTGGAGTTTCTGGTCCATTTGAATCGGGTATATCTTTCGGTTAACAATACCGTTATTACGCAGGAATTCACAAGCCACAAAAAAACCAACGAAATCATTGGTTACATTAATACGCATTTAACCGAAGATTTAACCCTGGACCATATTGCCGATGCGTTTTTTCTCAGCAAATCCTATATGAGCTATATTTTTAAACAAAACACCGGCTTGTCGATCTATCAATTTATTATGAAAAAGCGGCTTATGCTTGCACGCGACATGCTTTACGACGGTGCATCGGCACTGGATGCCTGCATGGGCTGTGGATTTTACGACTATTCTAATTTTTTAAAGGCCTTTAAACGTGAGTTTGGATGCAGCCCCAAACAGTTTACCCGTAACCGTTAAAAAAAAGCCGTGGTCTACAAAGACCACGGCTTTTGTGTACGTTTCTATTAAGCCGTTGCTTCGGCTTTTTCGCGGCGTTCTTGCAAGATGGCCACGTTCTTTTCCACTTCGTTTTTGCCTAACGGATAAACAAAAATAAAAAGCAGTAATACAACCAGATAGGCAATGGCCGGTGCTCCGGTGCAAACATTATAGATTCCGTCTAATGTTTGCTGCGATTGCTCCACAGCTTCGGCTCCTGCTGTGCTGCTTACATATCCAATCATGCCCAGTGCCACACCGCCAATGCCGCCTGCCAATGCCTGGCCGGCTTTGCGGCTGAACGAGTAAATGGCATACACGGTACCATCATCACGGCTGCCGGTTTGCACTTCTTGGTAGTCAATAATATCGGTAATAAACGCCCAGATCACCATATTGAAAAAGCCAATGCCAATGGACGCCAGCAATGTTAAAACAACATAAGCAACTGCGTTATCCACATGCAGTACAAACAGCAAGGTGCTAAATACAAAGGCAATGGCAACACCTACAATGCTGCATTCCTTTTTACCAAAACGCTTGGATAATTTGGATGCAATGGGGGCCATAACCAGCATGGGAATAAAGCTTGCCAACGAGTTAATGCTCATCATTTCAACGCTTTTAAAGTAATCGGCAAACAGATAAACATTCATGGCCTGTGTCAACAGCTGCGCCAGCAGCATGGCCAAGGCCGAGCCAATAATGCCCAACAGTGCTTTGTTTTTCAGCAGCACACCAACCAACTGAAAGAACCCGGCGCCATTTTCCTTTTTCTTGTTTGGTAATTGTACACGCTCGGTTACCAAACCGTAACACAAAAGGTAGAACACCATTGCCATACCGCCAAAAATAAGTGCCATTAGGGTAAAACGCTCAGGAACTACTGTTTGGCTGCCATTCTCATTTGTGCGGAACAGAATCATTGGGCTGATTACCATAATGGGAATTGCCGCAAACATACCACCCAAGCTGCGGAAGGTTGACAAACTGGTACGGTGGCTTGGGTCAGCACTGATAACAGAAGCCATGGAACCATAAGGAATATTGGCTGCGGTGTAGCAAACAGAACCCCACAAAAGATATGTAATAAACATATATCACACCTTTACGCCGTAGCTCAGATTTGCTGCAGGGTACAGGTACATCAACAGATTGATAATAAAAATCGGCAACGCCATACGCTTTAGCCAAGGACGTAACCGACCGCCTTTTCCGGCTGGCATGGTATCCACAATGCGGCCCATACCCACATCGGTAAATGCATCTACAAAGCGGGCTGTTAAAAACAGAATGCCCACCACATAAGGGGAAACACCAAATACGTCAGTATAAAATTTACTCAGGTAGCTGCTGGCAAAAATAAACGTAAAGTCGTTGGCAAGGTCGCCGCACAGGTAGCCGATTTTATCTCGTATACCAAAAGGACGGACCGCGCCGTTCGCATTGTTGGACATAACAACGATTCTCCTTTTTGTTTTTCTGTTAGACGCTTTGAACCCGTTCAAAACAGCACAGCGAAACCGTCTGTGCCGTCGTCTGTGTCTGACACAAGAATAGCACCCGAACCAAAAACAATGTGAGGATGTTTTTTGTGTGAATCGTAATTTTTTTGGTTTATTACAATATTTGCCAACATTTTTCTTGGTTTACTTTTTTCGAAACGCCGATGGTGTGCATCCTACCTTCTTTTTAAACACCTTTGCAAAATAATTTACATCTGAAAAACCTACCGCCTGTGCCACTTGGCCCACACTCATTTCGTTGCCGCCACCCAAAAGCTGGCGGGCAATTTCTACCCGTTTTTCTGCAATGTAATCCGGCAAACTGCACCCCACCTCTCGGTTGAAATGCTGGGACAAATGGCTGTGATTGATTCCCAAATGATCGGCTATCATCCGAAGACTAAGCTCTGGGTCGCTGAGATTAAAGCTAACCATATTAATCATTGCCCTCACATTGGGGGAATAATTTGCAAGGCTATGCCGCTTTACCATTAAACAGTAGTCGGTAACCATATCCCGAAACAAAGCGTCCATCTGGGTTATCCGTTCTACCTTTTCAATTCGGGTTGCCCATTTTTCGCTAATGCTATCAATGTACAAAGGATGCACATGCACCTGTTCCAAGCTTTTGCGCAAAAGCGTGTTAAAAATAATGGCTAAATTTTTTTCATTGCGCAATTTGTTGGGAAGGCGTTCCAACACAAAGGTGCGCGGCCCCAGCTGATTGGCAACTTCGGTATTGCCCTGCATTACCATGTTTAAAATATAGTGTTCTTGGGCATACCGCTTTTCCAATGTTTCGGCACGCAGCTGAAAGGTTTCTTCCGCAAACACAGGACAAGGTGCAGTATTTTGGTTTAAATGAAAGCCCTTTAAATTGGTTGCCACCGTATTTTCACACCAGCAAGATGCCGCCATGGAAAATAGGCTGTGCAGTTTTGTTTCTGCAATGGTGGGCAAGCTGTTTAAATAGGTTAAATAGATCGGCTTTTCCTTTAGTGCAATTCCATGGCTTGTAAGCTGCTCTTCTATGGTAAGTTCGCTCATCTGATCCGGCAAATAGGGGCCTACCACCAGAAACCCTTCTTTATTGGGCAAAGCCATTATGGCCATATGCACGCCACAGGCAAGTTCTGCTTGGTATACCTGCAATACTTCGCCCTGTACATCGCAATCAAACAACAGCCCTCCATACAAAAGCTCGTGCAGCCGTTGGCGAAGAAACGTTGGCATATAGCTGGCTTCCGGCGTTTCGTTGGGTACCAGTTTTCGATTCACATGGATCAGTGTTGTATCGAGCAGTTTATGCGCCAGTTCCATTAAACACTCCAGTTGCCGTTGTTGCCGTTCCATCGCTATTCTACCTGACCTTCCCGCACTTTTGTGCCTATTTTACGGCTATCATACCATGCTATTTTATTAACATTCTATAATAAAATCGTTATTTTTTTGCGATTTTGAAAAATAACGCAAATTTTTTACCCATATTGCAAAATTTTTTCTTGTTGTTTGTTTTGGCTTTCCATTACTATAAAAACATATCAAAAGAACTACGCACTTTTGCGTATCTTTATTTTTTAAAGAAAGGATTTAAAGACCATGCGTAGCATCACCTTACTAACAACCGCACAATTTACCAAGACTGCCGACGACAGCGCTTGGCAAACCGTTTCTTTGCCCCATACTTGGAATAACCTTGACGGCCAGGACGGCGGCGCCGACTATGACCGCGGTCAATATCGCTATCGAATCCAGCTGCCTGCCCCCACTGCTGGCAAGCGTCAGTTTATCCAGTTTGAAGGTGCAAACCACGTTGCTACCGTTTTTTGCAACGGCAAGGAGCTGGGCAGCCACGAGGGTGGTTTTTCTACCTTCCGCTTTGAGCTTACCCAGGCACTGAACCAAAGCGACAACCTGCTGGAGGTGCTGGTAGACAACCGCGAAAATCATGTTTATCCCCAACAGGCTGACTTTACCTTCTTTGGTGGCTTATACCGCAATGTATCCTTACTGGAGGTAGAGCCCAACCATTTTGATTTGATGCGCCACGGTTCTACCGGCGTATTCTTCACCCCCAAGGCCGAGGGCGACCTGCGTACCGATGCCTTTGTTTGCGGTGCACAACAAGGCGATTTGGTGCGTTTGACCGTGCTGGATCAGCAGAACAATATTGTTTTGGAACAAACTGCTGCTGCCGCCGAACATACCGTACTGGAAGGCAAGGTAGAAAATCCCCATTTGTGGAACGGCATCAACGATGCTTACTGCTACACCGCACGGGTTGAGCTGATGCGTGGCGAAACCCTACTGGACCAGGTAGACACCTTAATTGGTTTCCGCAGTTTTTCTGTGGATGCGGATAAGGGCTTTTTCCTGAACGGCCGCAGCTATCCTTTGCACGGTGTTTCCCGTCATCAAGACCGTCAGGATTTGGGCTGGGCGATCAGCGAACAAGAACATGCCGAAGATATGGCTCTGATTCGTGAGGTAGGTGCCAATACCATCCGTTTGGCGCACTATCAGCATGACCAGTACTTCTATGATTTGTGCGACCGTGCCGGCATGGTGCTGTGGGCAGAAATTCCCTTTATCAGCATGTTTATCGAGGGCGAAGCCGCAAAGCAAAACACCATTTCGCAGATGACTGAACTGGTGATGCAGAACTACAACCACCCCTCTATCTTTTTCTGGGGCATTTCCAACGAAATCAGCATTGGCGGCGAAAGCCCTGAACTGCTGGAAAATCTGAAAGAGCTGAACGAGCTCACCCATAAACTAGACCCCACCCGTCTGACCACCATGGCACAGGTTTCCATGCTGGACATGGAGTCGGAGCACAACCAGATTACCGATGTTCTGAGCTACAACCATTACTTTGGCTGGTATATGGGCGATGTAAGCGAAAACGGTCCTTGGCTGGATGAATTCCACCAAAAATACCCCAACCGTCCTTTGGGCGTTTCCGAATATGGCTGCGAGGCCATTCTGAGCTGGCACAGCGAAGCACCTGAGGTGCAGGACTACACCGAAGAGTACCAGGCCTACTACCACGAAGAGATGCTGAAAACCTTTGCCACTCGTCCCTACCTGTGGAGCACCCACGTTTGGAATATGTTTGACTTTGCCGCCGATGCCCGCGACGAGGGCGGCTGCAAAGGCCACAACAATAAAGGTCTTGTAACCTATGACCGCAAAACACGCAAAGATTCCTTCTTTGCCTATAAGGCATTTTGGACCACCACCCCCTTTGTTCATGTGTGCGGCCGCCGTTTTATGGACCGTGCCCCCGATCAGCGTGACATCAAGGTTTACTCGAACTGCCCGCAGGTTACGCTGCTGGTAAATGGCTGCGAAGTTGCCACCCTAAAAGCAGACAAAATTTTCTTGTTTAAAGACGTTGCCCTGCAAAACGGCGTAAATGAAATCACCGCCCGTGCAGAAGGTGCCGCAGATGATGTGATCTATCTGAACGGCGTAACCACCCCCAATTCCAGCTACATTCTGCCCCAAGAAGAAAACACCGGGGACGGTGTGGCAAACTGGTTTGATGACATTGCTGTTTCTCGCAAGTTGGAATTCCCCGAAGGCTTCTTCTCCATTAAGGATAAGATGGGCGAAATTATGGCAAACCCCGAATCTGCCGAGGTAATGAATCAAGTATTCAGTCAGATGGGCGGCGGTACCATGAATGCGCAGTCCATGAAAAACATGCTGGGTATGCTGAAGAACATGAGCGTTGAAACCATTTTAAAAATGGCAGGCAAAAAGGTTCCTGCTGATGCTAAGTATGCGCTGAACGACATGCTGAACAAAATCAAAAAATAAGCCTTATCTTTTGATTTTATCGCAAGAAAAACCCCGTGGTCGATAAGACCACGGGGTTTTGTTTTGCAATTAGAAGCCGCCGGCTGTGCGGGGGAAGGGAATTACGTCGCGGATGTTGGGAATGCCGGTCAAGTACATGATCAGGCGTTCAAAGCCCAAGCCGTAACCTGCATGGTTTGCACTGCCAAAACGGCGCAAATCCATGTACCACTCATAATCGCCGCACTCCATGCCCAGCTCTTCCATGCGTGCTTTCAGCACATCATAACGCTCTTCACGCTGGCTGCCGCCAATCAGTTCGCCAACGCCGGGCACCAGCATGTCGGCTGCTGCAACGGTTTTGCCGTCTTCGTTTTGGCGCATGTAGAAGCTCTTGATTTCCTTGGGGTAATCGGTAACAAACACGGGCTTTTTGAATACCTGCTCGGTCAGGTAACGCTCGTGCTCGGTCTGCAAGTCGGTGCCCCACTCTACCTTATACTGGAACTCGTCATTGTGCTTTTCCAGAATCTCAACGGCTTCGGTGTAGCTTACACGGGCAAAGTCCGCATTTACCAAACCAGTCAAACGCTCAATCAGACCCTTATCAAAGAACTGATTGAAGAATGCCATCTCGTCGGGGCACTGCTCCAGAACATAGCCGATAACGTATTTTACCATGGCTTCGGCGTTGTCCATGTAATCGGTCAAATCGGCAAATGCCATTTCTGGCTCAATCATCCAGAACTCTGCCGCATGGCGGGGAGTGTTGGAGTTTTCGGCACGGAAGGTGGGGCCAAAGGTGTAAATTTTGCCGAATGCCATTGCCATTGCCTCGCCCTCCAGCTGACCGGATACGGTCAGGTTGGTGCTGCGGCCAAAGAAATCCTGGCTAAAGTCAATCTTACCCTCTTCGGTGCGGGGCAGTGCATCCAGGTCCAGAGTGGTTACACGGAACATCTCGCCTGCGCCTTCGCAGTCGGAACCGGTAATCAGCGGAGTGTGTACATACACAAATCCGTTTTCCTGGAAGAATTTATGAATGGCATACGCTGCCACACTGCGCACACGGAATGCTGCCGCAAAGGTGTTGGTGCGGGAACGCAGATGGGGCATGGTGCGCAAAAATTCTACGGTATGACGCTTTTTCTGCAAGGGGTAATCGGTGGGGCATACGTTCAGCAGTTCTACGCTGTCCGCATTGATTTCCAGCGGCTGCTTTGCGCCGGGAGTCAATACAACACGGCCCACAATCTGCATGCTGGTGCCTACGCCTGCCTTTGCAACATCCTTGTAGTTTTCCAGCTTTGCAGCCTCGAAAACAATCTGAAGGTTCTTAAAGCAAGTTCCGTCGCTCAGCTCAATAAAGCCAATGTTTTTGGAATCTCGCACGGTTTTTGCCCAGCCGCTTACGGTAACAACGGTACCATCGGCAGGGGGTGCGCTGAACAGCGCTTTAATGTCGATGCGTTTCATTACGTTTTCTCCTTTGCTATAAAAAATCCGGCAGCCCATTCGTCCTTTTGTTTAGGACGAATCGCTGCCGGATCCGCGGTGCCACCTAAATTGCCGCTTTTGCGGCCACTTTTCACGCTCTTTTGCAAGCGCTGCGGCTTAACGCGCCACCCACGGCACACCCTACTGACCATTGCCCGGTAATGGTAACGGGCAGGCGTTGGGGCTGCAGCTCAAAAGGGTTCGTTCGGCAGGTCTTTGCATGTGGCTTACACCGCCCCACACTCGCTGAACCAAAGGCTCCTGCGTACTTTTCTTTTTCACAGCCATTATTATCGGTATTTTACCGCCCAAAAGCGGGTTTGTCAACGTCTTTTGTTATGCACCTTGGGTAAACAACCCCACCAAAGCCTGCCCCACCAGCTGCCCGGAGTAAATCGCCTGGGCCAGTGTGTTTCCGTGGCTGCCAATTTCAATCAACAGGCTTCCTGTGGTTAGGTCTTGATTGTAATAGCGATAATCAAACAAAACCGGGCGGGTTAACCCGGGAAAACGGCTTTCCATTGCATTCTGCCACGCCGCTGCAAAGGCTAAATTGTTTTTAAAATTGGGCAGGTTTCCGTTTTTATCCGCACCGCAGATAATCATTACCTGCGCCGCTTTCTGCCCGTTGATGTCTGCAATGGCACTGACACGCTGCCCGCTTTGCGGCTCAATTGCATCGCGATGCACATCCAACACCACTTTTATGCTGGGATACTGTTGCAGATAACTTTGCACCGTGGCATTGCTGCGTTCATAGCTACCGTTATAGCTGGGATAATCGTGAAGCGTGGTATCGTGTAAGGTTACAATGCCCGCCGCATTGAGCTGTTCTGCAATTTGCTGGCCTACTGCCGCCATATTCACTGATAAATCGGTGCTGCGGGCGGTGGACGCCAAGTCGTACCAATCCCGTTCTTCCAGTTCAAAGGTTTCGGTTGTATGGGTGTGCATAATCAACACCTGCGGTTCACTGCTGCCCACCTCAATGGCAAAGGGCATTCCTGCAGAAATTGCCTCGGTAATTTCCGCAGAGGATAAACTAGTAACATTTTTAATGGTGCCTGCCCCACAGCTTACATAAATTCCACCCTGCCCCTGGTTATAGTGCTGCTCGACAATTTGTCCTGCATTTTCCGGCTTTTCGGTTGTTGGTTCCGCCTCTTGCGGCGGTTCGGTTTGCTGGGGCGGTTCGGTTGGCTGCGGCTGTTCTTGTCCGCTTTGTTCCGCCTCATCGGGCACTGGGGTTGGCTGTGGCGTTTGTACTTCCTCCACCGGTTGTGCATCGGTTTGCACCGCCGGCACCTGCTGCATCATACTACCTGCTGCGGATACCGCTGCTGCAGGGTCGGTTATTATACTGCCTGCCACAATTAGGCTTGTTGCCAAATCGGGTGTACCTGTTACCCGAGCCGCTCCCAATGCCGCCAACCCGACTCCCGCTGTCAGAATTCCGGTTCCTAAGCGGTGTAGCCATCGTTTTTGCGCCATTCATACGCCTCCTTCTGTTGTGGTCTACCCTAAACCTATGCAACCAACAGAAGCGTTTATGCGTTTAATTGGCCAGATAATTCAACTCTTCCACCGAAAATTGCGGCTGTAACGCCTTGTTGATGGACAGTGCCAACAGTGCCGCTCCCTTTGTTATCAGGCTATCCAGCCGACGGGGAATCACAATCAACTCGGATTCTTCCTGTTCACACTCCTCGGCCTCCATCATGGTAGGTATACCGATTGCCAAAACGGGAACGCCCAGCATTGCCCGTGTAATGCATCGGTTGCTTTGTGGGCGGGCCGGGCGCAAGCCGGTATCGCTGATTTGTACCGTACAGCCAAGCCGCTTTTGCTGGGCGGTACACAAGCTGTCTACACATACAATTGCGGCAGGTTTTACGGTTCGCACAATTCCTGCCAGCAACTGTATCATGGAAAGCCCTGTTTTTGCCGACACTCCCGGCGCAATGGCTGCAACTTCCCGCAAGCCCAATGCTGCAGTTTGGGTTTGCTCAAATCCCCGTGTAACCAAGATATGTTCTGCGGTATAGGGCCCCAGCGCATCTGCTGTAATGTTTCGGTTGCCTACCCCCACCACCAAAACCGGGCCTGTTTCGGGCAGCATCTGGCGTAATTCCTGTGCAATGGTTTGAATATATTGATCTTTTCTTGTATCCAGCACTGCAATGGCAGGCAGTTCTATGGTGGAATACCGCCCTGCCGGACGCTCCAGCCCGGTACGGCTGATTTGTACCCGTATTACCTTGATATTTCCGCTTTGCGCCGTTTGCATTTTTACCCCACTGGGTATCTGCCCTTTTTGCGGGCCGTAAAGTTCATCTGCAATATCCGTATAAATTGCCATGCAAACCACTCCCTCCTGTATTTTTTAGTTTTCAGTTCCATTTTTACCCAGATTTTTGGTTCAAAAACCGTTTTCTATCCCCTATCGCAAAAAAATCCATTAAAAAGTGCAAAAAAGGGCTTGCCAAGCAGGGTTTAAATGTGGTATCATAAGTTGCACTGTTATGGGTGACAAGGAGGTGGTACGAATGCCTAACATTAAATCGCAGAAGGATCGTG
>CALWNI010000014.1 GCA_944382775.1 uncultured Allofournierella sp. | reverse complement strand
TGGTGCGCTGGAAGGGATTCGAACCCCTGACCTTCTGATTCGTAGTCAGACACTCTATCCAACTGAGCTACCAGCGCGGGTGCAAGAACTATATTAGCAGATGAAAAGCGATTTGTCAACAAATTTTTAAAAAAATTCAAACAGGAAAATAGTTACAAAAAAATCTTTGGTCGGTATAAATATTCAATTAAAGTCGATTCTTGCAAAAAAACACACAAAATAAACTTGTAAAATGTAGTTGTGTAAAATACATTTATCCGTCAAATAAAAAACAACCGGTAAAAGAAAGGTAATTGTTTGGCTATCCATAAAAATGGGATTGCACCGCCAAATTTTTCAAAATTACATATAATTTAACTTTAAAAATGCCATTGACAAATTTAGCTTAATAAAGTAGTATATAACGTATATCTGTGTACATTTCAACATAAATATTCCGAAAAAAATGAAAAGAATGTTTGTGGCTCAAGGTCATTTCAAGGTTTTGTTTGCTGCAACATATTCATTTAAGGCGTTTTTCTGTGGAAATGTATGCAAGTAAGCGCTTTACCCCCTGCTGCACGGTGGTGGTGGGAAAGTAATGAAGATAAAGGAGTGAAAGAGATGGCAAAGTATGCCATTAAGCGAATCGCCATGGGCCTGCTGACCCTGTTTATTGTGGCGACCCTCACCTTCTTCCTCATGAACGCCGTCCCCGGCGGCCCCTTCGTGGCGGAAAAATCCATCAGCAAAGAAGCACAGGCTGCATTGGAGGCCAAATACGGTTTGGATAAACCTTTGATGGTGCAGTATAAAAATTATATGTTAAGTGCAGTACAGGGCGACTTTGGATGGAGCTTGAAGCAGCGCGGACGTACTGTAAGTGATATTATTGCAACCAAGTTCCCGGTATCTGCTCGCCTGGGCGGCAGCGCCGTTGCGGTTGCTTTGGTAATCGGTATTCCTCTGGGCTGCGTAGCTGCTTACAACCGCGGCAAATGGGCTGATAACACCACCATTTTCCTGGCAACCTGCGGCATTGCAGTACCCAGCTTTGTAACCAGTGCACTGTTGCTGTATGTATTCGGCAACAAATTAAAGCTATTGCCCACCATTGGTCTGGATTCGCCAATGCATTACATCATGCCGGTAACAGCACTGGCATTTTATCCCACCGCATACATTGCCCGTTTGATGCGTTCCAGTCTGCTGGACGTAATGGGCCAAGATTATATGCGCACCGCGCGTGCAAAGGGTGTTTCCAGCTTTAAAACATTGTTTAAGCACGCATTGCGCAACGCAATTCTGCCCATTGTAACCTATGTAGGTCCCATGCTGGCCGCATTGCTCACCGGTTCTTTTGTTGTAGAAAAGATTTTCACCATTCCCGGTCTGGGCCGCGAATTCGTTTCTGCCATTACCAACCGTGACTACACCATGATTATGGGTACCACCATCTTCTTGGCCGGTCTGGTTATTGCAGCCAACGTAATCGTTGATATTCTGTACAAGATTATTGACCCCCGCATTAAGCTGAAGTAAGGAGGATACACATAAATGGATATGCAGAAGAATCCTTTAAGCTTTCAGTTGGATTTGAAACCGGAAGATTTTTTGCCTGCTTCCAAAGATGAACAGCAAAGTCTGGTTGTCATGCGTGAAAGCGTAAGCTTCTGGAAAGACGGCATGCGCCGTTTCCGCAAAAACAAAATTGCAATGGCAAGCCTGATTGTTATCTTAATCATCATGGTTTTGGCCTTTATCGTGCCCTTTTTCTATCCCTATGGCTACGAGCAGCAGATTCGCGGCAGCGAAAACCTGGCACCTATGCAGTACTCTGCACAGGAACTGGAAGCCATTGCAAACGGTGAAAAGGTATTTCCGCACATTGCCGGTACCGACAAACTGGGCCGTGACTATGCAATCCGTCTGATGATGGGTGCACGTATCAGCCTGTTGGTTGGTCTGGTAGCCAGCGTTATGATTTTGGTGATCGGTTCCATCTACGGCTCCATTGCCGCATTTTTCGGCGGTTGGGTCGATATGATTATGATGCGTATTACCGATATCATCTATACCATTCCCGACATTTTGCTTATCATTCTGTTGGGCTTTGCCTTAAAAGAGCCCTTAAAGCAGTTGGCAGAGGCCCCCGGCTTTGGCTGGCTGCAAACCGTTGGCCCCAACCTGGTCAGCATCTTTATTGTATTTGCGCTGCTGTACTGGGTAGGTATGGCCCGTATCGTGCGCGGTCAGGTATTGGCTCTGAAAGAGTCTGAGTATGTAACCGCAGCCCGTGCTTTGGGTGCGTCCAATAGCCGCATTATCCGCAAGCACCTGTTGACCAACTGCATCGGTACTCTGATTGTTACCACCACACTGCAAATTCCGTCCTCTATTTTTACCGAGAGCTTCATGAGCTTCTTGGGTATGGGCGTTGCAGTACCCATGCCCAGCTTGGGCAGCTTGGCTACCGATGGTCTGAACGGTATGAACACCTATCCGTATCTGCTGTTCTTGCCCGCAGCTACCATTAGTATCATCATCTTGGCATTTAACCTGTTGGGCGACGGCTTGCGCGATGCCTTTGACCCCAAACTGAAAAACTAACGAAAGGAGAAGCGAACCATGAGTGATTTATTGCTGGACATTAAAAACGAACGCCTCTCCTTCTTTACCCCTGCAGGTGAGGTAAAGGCACTGAACAACGTATCCTTTGCGATGAAGCAGGGCGAAGTTCTGGGCATTGTAGGCGAATCCGGCTCCGGTAAGTCGGTTACCGCTTATTCTTTGATGGGTCTTACCGCCTATCCCGGCCGCTTGATTGGCGGCGAGCTGCACTTCAACGGCCATGAAGTAGAGAAGATGACCGAAAAAGAATTCCGCAAAATGCGCGGCAAGGAAGTTTCGATTATCTTCCAGGACCCCATGACCAGCTTGAACCCGGTTTACACCATCGGCAACCAGATCATCGAAATGATTCGTCTGCACACCGATAAGGACAAAAAGCAGGCCTACGAGCGTGCTCGTGAACTGCTGGAACTGGTAGGCATCAACGAGCCTGACCGCCGTTTGAAGCAGTATCCCCATGAGCTGTCCGGTGGTATGCGTCAGCGTGTTATGATTGCCATTGCGCTGGCATGTGAACCCAAATTGTTGATTGCCGACGAACCCACCACCGCGCTGGACGTTACCATTCAGGCTCAGATTCTGGAGCTGATGATGGAACTGCGTGAAAAAATGGGCATGAGCATCATCATGATTACTCATGACCTGGGCGTTGTTGCAAGAATGTGTGAAAAAATCGCCGTTATGTACGCCGGCCGTATTGTAGAATACGGTACCACCGATGAAATTTTCTACAATCCCAAGCACGAGTACACTAAGGGTCTGATTAATTCTATTCCCAAGCTGAACCAAAAAGAAAAGGAACGTCTGGTACCCATCGAGGGCAGCCCCATTGACCTGCTGAATCCTCCTGCCGGCTGTCCCTTTGCACCTCGCTGCAAAAGCTGCATGAAGATTTGTCTGCGTGAGATGCCTCCCCGCAGCGATTTGAGCGATACACACTACACTCAGTGCTGGATGGTGCAAAAAGAACAATTTGAAGCCAAAGGAGGAAAAGCTTAATGAGCGAGCAGAAAAAACTGGTTGAAGTGCAACATCTGCAACAGTATTTCCATGCAGGCGGCGTTGGTAAAAAGCGCAAGTATGTGCAGGCTGTAGACGATGTAAGCTTTTTCATCAACAAAGGCGAAACACTGGGCTTGGTAGGTGAGTCCGGCTGTGGTAAAACCACCACCGGCCGCACCCTGCTGCGTTTGTACGAGCCCACCGATGGCCGTATCATCTATGACGGCCAAACCATCTACGACTCTGGCAAGCTGCCCGATTCTAAGGGTAAGATTGCTGTTGATATGCTGCCCTATCGCCGCAAGATGCAGATTGTATTCCAGGACCCTTACGCTTCTCTGGACCCCCGCATGACCATTGGCGATATTGTTGGCGAAGCCATCGACATTCACAAGTTGGCTGCAAACGAGAAAGACCGCCGCGACCGCATCATTAGCATGTTGCAGCGCGTAGGCCTGAACTCGGAGCATGCAAACCGTTACCCCCACGAGTTCTCCGGCGGTCAGCGTCAGCGTGTAGGCATTGCCCGCGCTCTGGCAGTAAACCCCGAGTTCATTGTGTGTGACGAGCCTGTTTCTGCGCTGGACGTTTCCATTCAGGCACAGGTTGTAAACATGTTTGAAGATTTGCAAAACGAGATGGGTCTGACCTATCTGTTCATTGCACATGACTTGAGCATTGTAAAGCATATCTCCAATCGCATTGGTGTTATGTATCTGGGCCGCATGGTTGAGTTGGCCGATAGCTACGAGCTGACCTTCCACAGCGTGCACCCCTATACCCGCAGTTTGATTTCTGCAATTCCCATTGCAGACCCCAAAACTGCCCGTACTTCTCAGCGTATTGTTTTGGAGGGCGACGTACCCAGCCCCCTGAATCCGCCTTCCGGTTGCCGTTTCCGCACCCGTTGCCCCTATGCGGATGAGCAGTGTGCTTGTGAAGTGCCCGAATTTAAAGAGGTTGGCCCCGGCCACTGGGCTGCTTGCCACCACTTGGATCGCGTTAAGTAATGAAAATACCGCAGCAATTGCTGCGGTATTTTTTTGTGTAAAGATAAAACAATTATTTAATATAAAAGCAATAATGCAAAATAAAGAAACAAAATTCTTACAAGCAAAAAATGGTATTTACTTTTCTGTTTTAAAGTGATACAATGTTACCACAGCGACAAACAAAAGAACAATTGTTTTTTTGCTCAAAAACACCTAGCGTGAATACTTCGTGCAGGGTGAAATGTTTATTAGGAGGAGAATCAACCATGAAAAAGATGTTAGCTCTTGTGCTGGCAACCGTTATGGCATTTAGCATGGTAGCTTGCGGCGGTAATGCTAATCCTGGTAGTGCATCTACCGCAACCAGCACTTCAGCCACTGCAACCGGCAATAAGAACGTAACCGTTCAGATTGGCCCCAACCCTGAAACCTTAGACCCTGCGCTGAATGCGGCACTAGACGGCGGTAACGTAATTTTAACTGCATTTGAAGGCCTGCTGATTGTGGACGAAAACAACGAGGTACAGCCCGGCCAGGCAGAAAGCTACGAAGTGAGCGAAGACGGCCTGACCTGGACCTTCCACCTGCGTGAAGGCCTGAAATGGTCTGACGGCACCGACCTGACCGCCGAAGACTTTGTATACAGCTACAAGCGTGTTGTAGACCCTGCAACCGCTGCACCTTACAGCTACACTGTTTTGAACATGGTAGCCGGTTATGAAGAGGCAGTAAACGGCAACGTAGATGCCTTGCAGGTAGAAGCTCCCGATGCCACTACTTTTGTAGTACACCTGAGCTATCCCTGTGCTTACTTTGATCAGCTGGTAGCATTTGCAACCTTGAATCCGGTGCAAAAGGCTACCGTTGAAACAAACGGCGAAAGCTGGGCAACCGCAGCCGATACCTATGTATCCAACGGTCCTTTCTACATGACCGAGTGGGTAGTAGGCCAGAAGATTGTTCTGAGCAAAAACCCATACTACCAAGGCGGTTGGGACAGCAGCAAGATTGTTTCCGACTCCATCACCTTCCTGCTGATGGAAGATGACAGTGCTGCTCTGACCGCATTCCAGACTGGTCAGGCACAGCTGGTAAAGAACTACCCCAGCGAAGAAACCGCAACTCTGAAAGAAACTCCCGAGTTTAAGCAGGGCGAATACCTGAGCACCTCTTACCAGAGCATCAACCTGGATGAGGAAGTATTCCAGGATGTGAACGTTCGTAAAGCATTGAGCCTGGCAATCGACCGCAGCTACATCGCTGAGGTAATCGGCAACGGTCTGTTAGAGCCTGCCTATACACTGGTATGTCCCGGTGTAACCGATATCGACGGCAAGGACTTTGTGGACAATGCCGATTACGTCAATATCCCCGAGGATTACGAGCAGGCTAAGGCCGAGGCACAGGCTGCTCTGGCAGAAGCAGGCTATCCCAATGGTGAAGGCTTCCCCACCATCACCTTTACCACCAACGATGCCGGTTCGAACAAAACCATTGCTGAGTACATGCAGCAGTGCTACAAAGAGGTTCTGGGCATCACCATGGAGATTGAAACCGTAGAATGGTCCACCTTTAGCGCACAGCGCCGTGCCGGTGACTACCAGCTGGCACGTAACGGTTGGGTTCTGGACTACAACGATCCCTCCAACATCATCGAGCTGTTTGGCAACACCAACGACAACAACGACGGTCAGTACAACAATCCCGAGTTTGATAAGTTGATGCAAGAGTCTCAGACCTCGGACAAAGAAGTACACTACCAGAAGCTGCACGAAGCAGAAAAGCTGTTGCTGGAAGATTACGCAATGATTCCGCTGACCTTTGGCACAGACAAGTGGCTGCAAAGCGATTCCCTGCAGGGTGTATGGCATAGCCCCAACGGCTACTTCTACCTGCAATACGCTTACGTTGCAGAATAACAATGGCTCCTCCAGAGAGCAAATTTCTCTAGCAAGCATAGGAACAATCCCCCAACTTTTTGGTTGGGGGATTGTTTCGTTTTTTAAAATTTGGAAAAAGAGAAAATGAGTTTTGTCCAAATGAACAACATAAAAACCGTAAAAGTGTTTAAAAATAATTTTAGATTTATGCACAATCATAGAATAAACATACAAAAAAGAAAACAATTTTTTTACAAAACACCATTGGGCATTGAACTTTTGTTCTATAAAGTGATACACTACTAACAGTCCATTACAAAAATGTAGTTGGCACAAAAACAGTGTGTTTGTATCTGGAACCTACAAACACGAAAAAACTGTTATTTTATGCTTTTAGAGAAATTTGTTTATAGGAGGATTTGCAAGCATGAAAAAGATGTTAGCACTGATTCTGGCTGCTACAATGGCATTCAGCATGGTTGCTTGCGGTGGCAACACCAACAGTTCTGCAACCGGCAATAAGAACGTAACCGTTCAGATTGGCCCCAACCCTGAAACCTTAGACCCTGCGCTGAATGCGGCACTAGACGGCGGTAACGTAATTTTAACTGCATTTGAAGGCCTGCTGATTGTGGACGAAAACAACGAGGTACAGCCCGGCCAGGCAGAAAGCTACGAAGTGAGCGAAGACGGCCTGACCTGGACCTTCCACCTGCGTGAAGGCCTGAAATGGTCTGACGGCACCGACCTGACCGCCGAAGACTTTGTATACAGCTACAAGCGTGTTGTAGACCCTGCAACCGCTGCTCCTTACTCCGACACCGTTCTGGGCATGGTAGCCGGTTACGAAGAAGCTGTTAACGGCAACGTAGATGCTTTGCAGGTAGAAGCTCCCGATGCAAAGACCTTTGTGGTACATCTGAGCTACCCCTGCAGCTACTTTGATAAGCTGGCTGCTTTCTCCACCCTGAACCCTGTTCAGAAGGCTACCGTTGAAGAAAACGGCGAGAGCTGGGCAACCGAAGCTGACACCTATGTATCCAACGGTCCCTTCTACATGACCGAGTGGGTTGTAGGTCAGAAAATCGTGTTCACCAAGAACCCCAACTACGTTGGCGGCTGGGATACCAGCAAGATTAAGGCAGATTCCATCACCTTCCTGCTGATGGAAGATTCCACTGCAGCTTACACCGCATTCCAGACCGGTCAGGCTCAGCTGGTTCGCGATTTCCCCACCGAAGAGATTGATAGCATCAAGAACACTCCGGAATACAAGCAGGCTGCATACCTGAGCACTTCTTACCAGAGCATCAACCTGGAAGACGAAGTATTCCAGGATGTAAACGTTCGCAAGGCTCTGAGCCTGGCAATCAACCGTGACTACCTGGCAAACACCCTGATGAAGGGTCTGTACACCCCTGCTTACAGCCTGGTATGCCCCGGTGTAACCGATGAAGACGGTTCTCAGTTTGTAGATAACGCTGCAAGCTACACCAACATTCCCACCGATTACGAGCAGGCTAAGGCCGAAGCACAGGCTGCTTTGGCAGAGGCAGGCTACCCCAATGGCGAGGGCTTCCCCACCATTACCTTTACCACCAACGATGCCGGTTACAACAAGACTGTTGCTGAGTACATGCAGCAGTGCTACAAAGAAGTTCTGGGCATCAACATGGAAATCGAAATTGTAGAATGGTCTTCCTTCAGCGCACAGCGTCGTGCCGGTGATTACCAGCTGGCACGTAACGGCTGGGTTCTGGACTACGATGATCCTTCCAACATTCTGGAGCTGTTTGCTACCGGCAACGGCAACAACGACGGCCGCTACTCCAACGCAGCATTCGATGCCGCTCTGGAAGCTTCCAAGACTGCTGATTCCACTGTACACTACAGCAGCCTGCACGAGGCAGAGAAGATTATCATGGATGACTACGCACTGATTCCGCTGGTATACGGCACCACTCAGTGGCTGCAAAGCGAAGACCTGCAGGGCGTATGGTACAGCCCCTACGGCTACTTCTACCTGCAGTACGCTTACACCGGCGAAGCTGCTGATGATACCACCGTATCTTCCGAGGCTGCCGATAGCACTTCTGTAGCAGCTTCTGAAGCTGAGAGCACTTCCGTAGCTTCTTCCGAAGCTGCTGAGAGCACCGCTGCTTCTTCTGAGGCCGAGAGCACTTCCGCAGCTTCCTCTGAAGTTGCTGAAAGCGCATCTGCTTCCGCTGCTGAATAATGGATAAAAAAAGTCCCCGCTTAGCGGGGACTTTTTTGTTTGTCTTAATCGGGAATGCTGTTATAAACAGCTTGTGCAATGGCGCCGCCCTCGGCCCAAATTCCGGCCAATCCGGCACAGGATTCGTATTCAATGGGGCTGCTTACAAAGCCAAGCTCCAACAATACAGCAGGGCAGATGTTTGAGCGGGTTACATAAAAATAGCGGTACATGGCACCACGGTCGTTGCGGTTGGTGGCGGTGCATACACTGCTTACCAAATTGGATGCTAAGGGTTTGCTTTCGGTGTAGAACCAATAGGCTTCGGTTCCAACAATATCCGTTACATCTTTGGTAAATCCAACGCTGTTATGATGCACCGAAATAAAGAAATCCGGTTTTTGTTGGTTCAGCATTTGCATGCGTTCGCCCAGTTCATAGAATACATCGCTGTCCCGTGTCATCAAAACGGTGGCTCCAAGCTGCTCCAACCGATGTTTGGCGGCCAGTGCAGCGGAAAGGTTCAGGTCTTTTTCCATGGGAAAGGTGGTGGAAGCGGTACCGGGAGCTCCCATGTCGGTATCGCCATGGCCGGGGTCCAACATCACGGTAATACCGGTCAAAGGTTTTGCGGCATCGTCACTCTTGTGGGGCTGATGCTTCAGCGCAATCCGTGTTGTGCCGTCTTCCAGATAATCCACAAAATAGCCCCACAAGGGGTCACTGTCATCAAAAACAAGCTCCAGTGCAAAGCCGTGTTCTTCGGGGGTAACGGTTGCACTTGCGCCGGAAAATCCAAAGCTGTCCGGTAAGGTTCCGCTAAAGCTTGCCGAGTAAAAATGAAGGGTTAAGGTGTTGCCCTCCCACGCATGGGTGTAAAAGGGCGTGCCGCTTCCAACAAAGGCCAGATATTCGGTGTTACCTTCGGTGGATGTGCTTATGCCGGTAAAGGCGGCATCGGGTGTGCCGGGGTCTAAGAGTTCGCAGTCCTTTGCCAGCAGATACGAACCGTTGTGCAGTTGGTAGGCGTATGTAATTTTATTTCCGCTCACAAAGGAAACACTGTTGGCAACCTCGGCAACGGCACCTTGATAAGCGGTCATGGTAATGCTGTCCGCGTTGGTGTAGTCGCTCAGTTCGCTGGCAAGGGTCGAGGTAACCCGTACCTTTTGTCCCCATTCTGCGGCAACGGAACCATCGGATTGCGGTTCGCTGGAGGTTGTACCGCCGCCACCGCTGGGAATTGGCTTGGTTAAGGTAATGGTAACGGTGGTATCGCCCTGCTGTGCGGTAAAGGTGTTTTCACCGTCGGTCAAGGTAACTGCAAGCCCCCATACCCCAAGCGTTCCATAGCGCACTACTTCCTGTCCGTTTACGGTGAGGGGAAGGTTAGGGTCAGATGTACCCATTAAAAAGGTTTGCTCGGTGTATACCTTTGTGTTGTTGTCAGGGGAAACAATGGCCAGGGTTTGGGGAATTTCTTTGTAGGCGATGTCGGGCAGCTCGTCCCCGTTTTGCAAAAAGGAAAGGGTCATGGCAGCGTTGGAAGAATCCTGAACCAAGGAATCCAAACTACCCAAAATCAAACCATAACCCGATTGGGTTTGATAAGCAGCGGTAAGCATACCGGGGCTGTCATCCATGCGCAGCAGGGTGGGTTGTTCGGTGGTGGAGGTGTATACCGCTAAACCGGTATCCGTATCCTGCAAGGTGTATAAATTTAGCCTGTAATCATCGGCAATGGTTTGCAGCCAGTTGGGGATTTGTGATGCATCGCTTACATAGGCTCCGGTTTCATCCGTTGCCAACACAGCTACCTGCATATTGCGGGATTTTGCCTGCTGCATCAACAATAAGATAGGGTCAAAGCGAGAAAACAGCGAGTCCTGCTGGCAGATGCTCTGGGCTGTTTGCGGGGCATCGTTCAGTTTGGTGCGAAACAATAGCGCATTTTGCGAAACACGGCCCGTCAATAGTACCGTATTTGCGCCAAGCTGTTGGGCTTCGTCCAAGGTGCTGCTTAAATAGGTTTGCTGTTCTTCTCGGGTTGCCTCGGTATCAAAATAGCTGGCCCAGGTTTCACCCAGCTCTACAGCAATCACATTGGATAGCTTGCGCATATCCACCTTATGGGGGTTAGACAAAAAAGAAATAACCGCAATAAGGGCAACGACAACAAGGAAAAAAACGCACAAAAGCGCACCCAAAATGCGAACTGCCCGGCGACGTGTTTTTGTGCTGGTCTGCATAGAATCCCTCACTTTCCAAATACAATAGCAGTCGATTGGCGAAGCAGAAAACAATGTGTCGAGATTCGCCTAAATTTGTTTTATTATAACACAGGCGGTAACGCCAATTGTTATAAAATTATGCAAAATACAAAGCAGGATATACATCCCCGGCACAGATGTATTTTTTACAGAAAAAATGTGATATACTGATACAAACAATAAAACAACCAATGTAATGAGGATCGTTATGACAATGAATGTACCACAAAAAGGTTTTACCCATGGCGGCAAATTCCATGCAGATGATGTTTTCAGCACCGCGCTGTTAAAAATTCTGAATCCGGAGTTTACGGTAATTCGCGGTTTTGAAGTGCCGCAAGAATTTGACGGAATTGTTTACGACATTGGCAACGGAGAATTTGACCACCATGCAGCCGAGCGAGAAGAGCGTGCAAACGGGGTGCCCTATGCAGCGTTTGGTCTGCTTTGGCGTGTGTTTGGTGCCCGGCTGGTGGGCGAAAATCAGGCTCGCTTGTTGGATGAAAACTTTGTTCAGCCGCTGGATTTAAACGATAACACCGGCGAAGATTGCTTGCTGGCAGATGCCATTGGCAGCTTTAACCCACAGTGGGACTCCGACGAAGACCCCGATGCTTGTTTTGCCCGTGCGGTAGAATTTGCACAGGTGATTTTACAAAATAACATTAACAATGCACTGGCGGTAAACCGTGCCGATGATTTGGTGCAAACCGCCTACAAAGAAAGCAAGGACGGCATTGTCATTTTGCCCTGCTATGCACCGTGGAAAAATGCGCTGTATCGCAGCGACGCGATTTTTGTGGTATATCCCAGCCAGCGAGGTGGCTGGTCGGCCCAGTGTGTCAACGACCGTATGACAAAACGCCCCAAAAAGCCATTCCCTATGGGTTGGGCAGGGCAGCCGCAAGAGCATCTGCGCCGTTCGTCCGGCATTGAAAGCCTGCGCTTCTGCCACGCCAGCCGCTTTTTGATTACTGCCGAAACCAAAGAAGATGCCATTGCAGCCTGCTATTTTGTGTTGAATGGCGGCAAAAAGTAAGGGATGAAATTGAATATGTCAGAAATAATTCAGCCGGCCTATGTCTATATGATGCGTTGTGAAAATGGCTCGCTGTATACCGGTTGGACCAACGACCTGGTTCGCCGTATGCAAGCGCACAAAAGCGGAACCGGGGCAAAGTATACCAAAGGGTTTGGCGGCATGCAGTTGGTATATGCCGAGGCGTTACCCAACAAAAGCCAAGCCCTCAAACGGGAAGCCGAACTGAAAAAGCAAAGCAAACAGCAAAAAGAGGCATTGGCGGCCCAATTTGATGCACATACCTTTGTATTTGTCCAGCCTGCCACGGCAAAGGATGCCTGGGCGGTGCATGATATTTTTGATTACTATGTGCACCATTCAACCGCATCGTTTTTATACGACACCCCTTCGGTGCAGCATTACGAAAAGGAAATTCGTACCACAGGAAAACACTTGCCCTTTTTGGTGGCGCGCAATGGGGTAGGTCAGGTTTTGGGCTATGCCTGTGCACACCCTTGGCGTTACGGTACGGGTGCCTATGCGTGGGATACCGAAACCACCATCTATCTTGCCCCTAGTGCCCGGCGGTTAGGGGTAGGGCGAATGTTGTACCATGCCCTTTTGGCAGCATTAAAGGAGCAGGGCTATTGGAATGCCTATGCGGTATTGGCGGACCCCAACCCCGCCAGCGAAGCCTTCCATGAATCCTTTGGGTTTGTCTGCGAAGGCAGGCAAAAACGCACCGGCTGGAAACAGGGCTGGCAGGGGGTAAGCTATTGGCTGTTGGATTTATGCCCCGGTGCCATGCAAGAGCCGCCGCAGATTCCCACAGAACTGCCAAAGGGCAGGCTGGCACAGATTGCAGCAGCGGCCGGTTTAGGCTATTCTTGGCAGCAAATTTGTACAGAGAAAGAGCCTGCCAATCACATAAGCGAGGAATAAAACATGCAGCGAGAAATTTTGCCGGGTAAGTATCGGCATTTTAAAGGCAACTATTATCAGGTTATAGGCGTGGCAACCCACAGCGAAACCCAAGAAAAGCTGGTGGTGTATCAGCCATTGTATGGCGAGGGCGGCTTGTGGGTTCGCCCCTATGAAATGTTTGCCGGCGAGGTAGACCATGATAAATATCCCGATGTAACCCAAACTTGGCGGTTTGAGCGGGTAGAAGAATAAGAAAAAACAAAACGTCCGAACCTATAACGGTTCGGACGTTTTGTTATCGCTGTTTTTTGGTGCGGTTTTTCCAAACCGACGCCAAGATATCCTTTAATACAAGCATCGAATCCAGTTCGCTGTATCCGTACTGTTTTTCCAAATCAATCAACAATTTCAGCAGTTCGGCAGAATAGTATCGGGTATCTACTTGGGATTGGTACTGGGCCAAAATGGGATACTTTTTGCTCCATGCCTTGGTCCAATCCACTTTATCGTTTAAAGTATCGCTGGTTCGGTCAATAATATCTTGGATTTCTTTGATGTCCACATCAAAATCAATCAGCTCGTCCAGCGATAAGCCGTATAAAAGTGCCAGCCGTTTGGATTGCCGAATATCCGGCAGGGTTTCGTCGGTTTCCCACTTGGAAATGGTTTGGCGGCTAATCCCCAGTTTTTCGGCAACCTCTTCTTGTGAAAGTCCTTTGTTTTTGCGGGCTTGAAACAAGCTGTTTCCCAGTGCCATGCCAATCGCTCCTTTGTAAGATTTTCTGCTTTTATTATAAAAGAAACGCACACAGCTTTCAGCAAACAAAAAGGGCAATTTTGCCCGTTTTGTTTACAGAAGAAGGAATGTAACAAATAAATTTCTTAATCCCTATTGACAAGATAGGAAATATGGGGTATTATAAAATCAATCTCACAAAGAAAGCAGGCGAAAACATGACACGACGTTCTACCGTTTTGTTGTACAATAAAAGCAAGCATTGTACCACGGCACGATGTTACTGTTTGCACTAAGCGCAAACACCCCCCAAAAAAAGCACATCGTTGTTAAATAAATCGGAATTGAAAGGACGTTATCCCATGTCTCGTATTTATACTTCTGCCGACCAGTTGATTGGTCGCACCCCTTTGTTAGAGCTTACCCACCTGGAACAAAAATACAACTTGCAGGCAAAACTGCTGGCAAAGTTGGAATATTTTAATCCGGCAGGGTCTGTAAAAGACCGCATTGCCAAAGCAATGTTGGACGATGCCGAAGCAAAAGGCTTGTTAAAGCCGGATTCGGTTATCATCGAGCCCACCAGTGGCAATACCGGCATTGGTTTGGCATCGGTAGCAGCAGCCCGTGGGTATCGTATTATTATTGTCATGCCCGAAACCATGTCGGTGGAACGCCGTCAGATTATGAAGGCATACGGCGCCGAACTGGTACTCACCGAAGGCGCAAAAGGCATGAAAGGTGCCATTGCCAAAGCAAATGAACTGGCACAGGAGCTGCCCAATAGCTTTATTCCCAGTCAGTTTGAAAATACGGCAAACCCGGCGGCTCATTATGCAACCACCGGCCCGGAAATTTGGCAAGATACCGATGGTCAGGTAGATTTGTTTGTTGCAGGTGTTGGCACCGGCGGCACCATTACCGGTACCGGTCGATACTTAAAAGAACAAAATCCTGACATTCGCATTGTGGCGGTTGAGCCGAAAGATTCTCCCGTATTATCCGGCGGAGCAGCAGGCCCCCATAAAATTCAGGGCATTGGTGCAGGTTTTGTGCCCAATGTGTTAAATACCGAAGTATACGACGAAATCGTAACCGTTTCCAATGACGATGCCTTTGCAACCGGCAAAGAGATTGGCCAAAACGAAGGCGTTTTAGTGGGCATTTCTTCCGGTGCAGCGGTATGGGCTGCAATTCAGCTGGCAAAGCGCCCTGAAAATAAGGGCAAAAACATTGTGGTATTGTTGCCGGATACCGGTGACCGTTATCTGTCTACCCCAATGTTTGAAGATAAATAAGATTTTCACAAAGAATCCGGGGAGCTGTTGAAAACTCCTTCGTGATATTCTCCTCACATAATCCCTAAACACGCAAAAATCCCGTCAGAGCATTGCTTTGGCGGGATTTTTGCGTGTAAAACAAACACAATGCACAAAAAATATTTTCAATATAAGGAAAAAATGTAAATTTGATTTAAAAATCATTTCCATTTCTACGTTGGTTCGTTATAATAGAAAGAAATAAACAATATAACAAAGCGCAGCATTACAAAAGTAAGGTGCTTTCACATGTGTAATGGATGCGTTTTTCAATAAGAGGATGCAAAAGGGAGTGAGTAGGTGAAAAAGTTACAAGGAATTAGTGCCTCACCGGGTTTGGTAATGGGGCCTATTTATCGGTTGCGGCATGGAATTGCAGGCTTAACCCGCGTAGTGGAACTGCCCATACACGAACAGGCTTTGTTTGATGCGGCGGTTATTCTGGCAAAAGATGAAATTTTGCAGATGGAAGAAAAAAACGATGGCCCCCAACGTGATATTCTAATGTTTCAGCGTGTAATGTTGGAAGATTACAGCTTGCTGGAACAAATCAAAGAATGCATTGCGCAGGGCATGGGAGCGGCCCGTGCGGTGGAGCATGTGGGCAAAGAATATGCAGCCATGATTGAAGCCATTGACGATGAATATCTAAGCCAGCGGTCCATTGATGTGCTGGATGTTTGCCGCAGGGTGGTAAAAATTCTGGACGGAGAATCCCGCATGCCGCCGCAAATCGAGCACCCCAGTATCTTGGTAAGCGATCGAATCTACCCCAGTGATTTAATCGGAATCGATAAAAGCAAAATTTTAGGCATTGCCACCAGTGCAGGCAGTGTGCAAAGCCATGCAGCCATTATGGCGCGGATTATGGGGATTCCGTCCATTATTCAGTTAGGGGCGGATATCTTAAATTGCGACGACCGGCAGTTTATTATTTTAGACGCATACCATGCACAGGTAACCCTAAATCCCAACGAACAGGCCATTGAACAGGCGCAGATGCACATGGTTCACCAAGACCGCAGCCGAAACTTATTGTTAGGGCTTAAACATCAGCCCTGCATCACAAAAGACGGTACTTCGGTTACCTTGTTTGCCAACTGTTCCAGTGCCCAAGACGTACGGCAGGCAATCGAACTGGGTGCCGATGGTGTGGGATTGCTGCGCAGTGAATTTTTAATTGCCGGCGACCATGTACCGGGCGAAGAAGAACAGTATCTGCATTATCGGCAATGTTTGTCTGTGGCAGAGGGGAAACCCATTACGGTTTGCACCTTTGATATTGGTGAAGACCGCAAGCTGGAAGGTTTGGATGACCCAATTCACTACTCGGCACTGGGCTTGCGCGGCATACGGTTTCAACTGGCGCATCCCAACTTGTTTTTAAATCAGATACGCGCATTGCTGCGGGCAGCTGTATACGGAAATTTGAGGGTGATTTTTCCGCTGATTACCAGCCCTGCCGATTGGGAAGAAGCGTTGGAATTGGTGGATTTGGCAAAGCGCCAACTGCGGCAAGAAGGGGTGCCGTTCTGCGACGAAGTACCAATTGGTGCAATGATTGAGGTTCCCAGTGCGGCACTGTTGGCCGATGAAATTTTAGGCAATCGGTGCGATTTTGTAAACATTGGAACCAATGACCTGATTCAATATACATATGCAGCAGACCGGCAGGACAGCCGCATGAGCAGCTATTTTACCGGATGGCCAAGAGCGGTGAGCCGTTTAATTGACATGGTGGTACAGGCGGCACGGTATTACAAAATTCCGGTATATGCCTGTGGGGTAAATGCCAGCGACCCGGACACAGCAGAGCGATACATCCGGCAGGGTGTAACGGGCCTGTCGCTGGAATCGGGCTGTTTGATGCAAATTAAAGCACACTTGTTGGATGTGGACTTGGTGCCAAGAAGTTAATTGAAAAACAAAGAAAAAGAGGTTTTGCATAAAATGCAAAGCCTCTTTTTGTTAAAAACGCAAAATCAATCAAAAAGAAACAAATTTTTTCAAAAAATAGCCGTCAAATTTGATTAAATTTGATTGAAAATGCTTGAATTTGATTTTTTGCTGTGCTATATTGAAGGTAACAAAACCAAGTAAGGAGGTAGCCGTATGCTGGCAGAGGAACGGTTTGCAGTGATTCTAAATTTGCTAAAAAAACAGCGTGCGGTTACCGTAACCGAATTGGCGCAGGCACTGGACACCTCGGAATCCACCATTCGGCGAGATTTGATTGTTCTTGCCGAACAGGGCAAACTAAATAAAGTGCATGGCGGCGCAACGGTGTGCCAAACAACCTATGAAACGGGCGAACCGCCCATGGCTGCAAAAGAACAGTTGCAGCAAGAGCAAAAAGATGCCATTGCCCGCTATGCGGCGGCGCAGATTCACACCGATGACATGGTGTTTCTGGATGCAGGCAGCACAACTTTGCGCATGCTGGAATACCTGCAACCGGGCGGGAATACGGTGTTTGTAACAAACGGTATTCTACATGCACAGCGGTTGGTGAAAAAAGGCTTTAAAACCTATATTTTAGGCGGTCTGTTAAAGGTAGGAACCGAAGCCATTGTGGGCGCACAGGCGGTGCAAAGTTTGGCGCAGTACAATTTTACAAAGGCGTTTATTGGCATTAACGGCATTACCGTAGGGCAAGGCTACACCACACCGGACCCGGAAGAAGCAGTGGTAAAAGCAACGGCAATGCAGCAAGCTTACATTAAATATATCTTGGCAGACTCTTCAAAGTTCGGTAAAGTTTCGGCTGTTACCGTGGCACCCATTGGAAAAGCCTGTATCATTACCGATTGTTTGCCGGATAAAACCTATCGAAAGCATGCGGTTATTAAGGAGGTAGATGCAACATGATTTATACAGTAACCTTTAATCCTGCATTGGATTATGTGGTGCGGTTAAATCAACTGGTGTTAGACAAGGTCAACCGAACCCAAAGCGAAGAAGTACAGCTGGGCGGAAAAGGCATCAATGTATCCGGTGTTTTGCGCGAACTGGGGCAAGACAATGTTGCGTTGGGATTTGTGGCTGGTTTTACCGGAAAAGCCATTGAAGAAGGATTGCAGCAAAAGGGGATTGCAACCGATTTTATCCACCTGCCTGCCGGTTTAACCCGTATCAATGTAAAGATTAAAGCAGAGCAGGAAACCGAGATTAACGGCAAAGGCCCGGAAATTTCACCCCAAGCGCTGCAACAACTTTATGATAAGCTGGATCAGCTGCAGCCGGGCGATGTGCTTGTGCTGGCGGGCAGCATTCCGGCAAGCTTGCCCAACGATGTATACGAGAATATTCTGGCACATATGCAGGGCAAGCAGGTGCTGTGTGCGGTGGACGCAACCCAGGATTTGCTGGTAAATGTGCTGAAGTATCAGCCGTTTGTTATTAAGCCAAACAATCATGAGTTGGGCGAAATTTTTGGCAAACAGCTGAACAGTGATGAAGAAATTTTAGAATGTGCGAAAAAGTTACAGCAGCAAGGTGCAAAAAATGTACTGGTCAGCATGGCAGGCGATGGCGCAATGCTGCTGGATGAATACGGTGTTTGCCATCGGGTAGCAGCCCATAAGGGTACCGTGAAAAACTCGGTGGGCGCAGGCGATTCTATGGTGGCTGGATTTTTGGCAGGTTATCTGCAAACCGGCGATTATGGCTATGCGCTGCGTTTGGGCAGTGCGGCAGGCAGTGCCACCGCATTTTCGGACACCTTAGCGACCCATAGTGAAATTATGGAACTCATGAACCGAGCATAACCGGCGGTTCAGTCACATAAAATCAATAACTCGATTGAAAGAGAGAAAGGATCCGTATCATGCGTATTACAGACTTATTAAAGCCCGAAAGTGTGCTGCTGCACACCACGGCAGAAGACAAAAATACTGCCATTGACACGCTGATTGCCCTGCAAACAACCGCAGGAAATTTGGAAAATCCAAAAGCATACAAAGATGCAATTTTAGAGCGTGAACAACAAAGCAGTACTGCAATCGAAGCAGGTATTGCCGTTCCCCATGCAAAAAGCGCAGCGGTAAAGCAGCCCGGTTTGGCAGCCATGACCTTGCAAAGCGGTGTGGATTACGGCGCAATGGACGGCCAGCCCAGTGATTTGTTCTTTATGATTGCAGCCCCGCTGGACGGCAACCTGCATCTGGAAATTTTAAGCCGTTTGATGGTTCTGCTTATGGACCCCACCTTTACCGCAGATTTGCGCGCGGCAGAATCGGTGGAGCAGTTCTTGACAATTATTGACCAAGCCGAATATGCCAAGTACGGTGCAGAACAAACTGTATCCGAGCAGCCCGCAGCAGCCCAGCAGAAGAACCAAGGCTGTCGGGTTTTGGCGGTTACTGCTTGCCCCACCGGCATTGCCCATACCTATATGGCAGCCGAAGCATTGGAGAAAGCCGGCAAGACCATGGGCATTTCGGTAAAGGTTGAAACAAACGGTTCGGGCGGTGCAAAAAATGTACTGACCGCAGCGGAAATTGAACAGGCTGACGGTATTATTGTGGCAGCGGATAAAAATGTAGAAACCGCACGCTTTAACGGAAAGCCGGTTTTGTTTGTACCGGTAAGCGAGGGTATTCACAACCCCGAAAAGCTGATTCAAAAGGTAGTGGACGGTCAGGTTCCCGTGTATCAGCACAGCGGCGAAGTTAAAGCCGCAGAGAGCGAAAACAACGAAAGCTTGGGCCGTCAGCTGTACAAACATCTGATGAACGGTGTTTCTCACATGCTGCCCTTTGTTATTGGCGGCGGTATTCTGATTGCACTGGCTTTCTTGCTGGACGATTACAGCATTAACCCTGCAAACTTTGGTATGAATACCCCCGTGGCTGCGTTCTTTAAAACCATTGGCGGTGTGACATTTAACTTTATGTTGCCCATTCTGGCAGGTTACATTGCCATGAGCATTGCAGACCGTCCCGGTCTGGTGGTTGGCTTTGTGGGCGGCAGCTTGGCTGCGGCAGGCACCAGCTTTGCAACCATTGTAAACCCCGATGCAGCCGCAATTCCCGCCGGCTTCTTGGGCGCATTGCTTGCCGGTTTTGTGGGCGGCTACTTCATGTTGGGTCTGCGCAAGGTTTGCGATAAACTGCCCAACAGCTTGGAAGGCATTAAACCCATCTTGCTTTACCCGGTACTGGGCGTTCTGTTCATGGGTGCCTTTATGTGCTTGGTAAACCCCATTATGGGCGCATTGAACACCGGATTAACGGATTTTCTGGCAGGCTTGGGCGGTACCAGCAAAATTTTGCTGGGTGCAATCTTGGCAGGCATGATGAGCATTGACATGGGCGGCCCCTTCAACAAAGCAGCTTATGTTACCGGCACCGGTGCCATTGCAACCGCAGCGGCTGCAGGTGCAGCACAGGGTGCAATTGAATATCAGATGATGGCAGCTGTTATGGTGGGTGGTATGATTCCCCCTCTGGCAATTGCCCTTTGCACCACCTTCTTTAAAAAGAAATTTACCGCCGAAGAACGCAAATCCGGCGTGGTCAACTACATTATGGGTCTGTGCTTTATTTCGGAAGGCGCAATTCCCTTTGCAGCAGCCGACCCCCTGCGCGTGATTCCCAGCTGTGTGGTTGGTTCTGCGGTGGCAGGTGCATTGTCCATGTTCTTTGGCTGTGGCTTAATGGCACCTCACGGTGGTATCTTTGTATTCCCGCTGGTAAGCAACGTATTGGGCTATGTAATCAGCCTGGTTGTGGGCAGCGTGGTTGGTATGCTGATGCTGGCTGTTCTGAAAAAGAACAAAGAGCAGGCATAAACCTTTTACAAACAATAAAAATTAGCTTTAAGGAGAAGTTTATTATGGTAAGCAAAATGACAAAAATCGTAAATCCCATGGGTATGCATATGCGTCCTGCCGGCATGTTTGCCCAGGAAATGATGAAGTTTAACAGCGATGTAATGCTGGTATTCAACGACAAAGAAATCAACGCAAAAAGCATTATGAACCTGATGGCAGCTTGCCTGAAGTGCGGCAGCGAGCTGGAAGTTCGTTGCAACGGTGCAGATGAAGAAGCTGCACTGAACAAGGCAATCGAGCTGATTGAGAGCGGCCTGGGCGAATAAGCAATAAGCATTGTAAGGCCTCGGCCTGCCATAAGGCAGACCGAGGCCTTTTGTCAATCGATGTTTGAAAGGAGCAATGGAGTTCATGTTAAAAGGTACAGGAGCATCCGCAGGTGTGGGCATTGGCCATGCCTTGGTTGTAAAAGAACAAGTATTGGATTTTTCCGGTGTAAAATTTTCCGGTGAAGCCGAGGAGAAGCAACGTCTTTCCGCAGCAGCAGAACAGGTAAGCGAGCGGTTGCAGGCAATGGCAACTTCCATGACAGAAAAGGTTGGTGCCCATGCGGCAGAAATCCTTTCCGGTCAGATTATGATGCTGAGCGACCCCTTTATGATGGGTCAAATGGAGGAGCAAATTGCGGCAGGCAATACCGCCGAAGCAGCGGTGGATACCGTTTGCCAAAGCTTTATTGCCATGTTCCGCTCCATGGAAGATGAGATGATGCGCCAGCGCGCCACCGATATCGGCGATTTGCGGGCACGTTTGCTCAAGCAGTTAATGGGGCTGGATGATATCGATTTGGCACAGGTGCCGGCAGGTACTGTGATTATTGCAAAAGATTTTACCCCCAGCATGACCGTAGGCATCAGCCGCGAAAACGTGGTGGGCATTATTACCGAAATCGGCGGACGCACCAGTCACTCTGCCATTTTGGCCCGTGCGCTGGAAATTCCGGCAGTACTGGGCATTGAAGGGGTGGCAGACACCATTCAAAACGGCGATGCCATTGCCATGGACGGCGAACTGGGCCATGTATACGTTAATCCGGATGAGCGCACCTTGGGCGATTACAAAAAGCGCCAGGAAGAGTTTGAGCAGCAGCGTCAAATGCTGAAAGCATATCTGAATCAGCCCACCGTCAACGCAGACGGCACAAAGGTAGCCTTGTATGCAAACATCGGCAAACCGGAAGATGCACAGGCAGCCTTGGAAAAAGGTGCCGAGGGCATTGGTTTGTTCCGTACCGAGTTCTTGTTCATGGACCGTGATAGCCTGCCCAGCGAAGAAGAGCAGATGAACGCATATCGTCAGGTATCGGCATTGTTTGCAGGCAAAGAGGTTATCATCCGTACCTTGGATGTGGGCGGCGATAAGGAGATTCCTTATCTGAACATGAAAAAAGAGGAAAACCCCTTCTTGGGTCATCGCGCCATCCGCTACTGCTTGGATACCCCCGAAACCTATATGGTGCAGCTGCGTGCGTTGCTGCGTGCAGGTGCAGACCATAAAAACATTAAGATTATGCTGCCGTTGGTTACCGGTTTAGAGGAAATCCGTGCGGCAAAGGCAATGTTGGAAAAAGCCAAAAAGGAATTGGCAGCAGAAGGCTTGCCCTTTGATGCAGATGCCGAAGTGGGCATTATGATCGAAACCCCTGCCGCAAGCCAAATTGCAGATTTGCTGGCACAGGAAGCTGCCTTCTTCAGCATTGGTACCAACGATTTAACCCAGTACACCTTGGCGGTAGACCGCGGAAACCCGGATGTGGCACCGTTGTACACCCACTTCCATCCTGCGGTATTGCGCAGCATCCGTCATGTAATCCACGCCGCACGCAATGCAGGCATTCCGGTTGGTATGTGCGGTGAAGCAGCTGCCGACCCTGCGTTGATTCCGCTGTTGCTGGCATGGGGCTTGGATGAGTTCAGCGTGAGCGCAAGCGCAGTACTTGCAACCAGACGTACCATTAGTTTGTGGAGCGCACAGGAAGCCGATGACGTACAGGCAGAAGCCATGGCGTTGTCCAGCGTAAAGGGTATCCAAGGCTATCTGAATTCCATGATTAAAAAGTGATAAAAAAGAGGAGCGGTTCGCTCCTCTTTTTTATGCCGCAACAAAGGGCAAATGTGGTATACTCATAAAATAAAAGCGATTGATGTGGGAGGTACCAGCATGAGATTACCGATGAATACCGCACTGGATAACTTACAGTTATCCGGAATCCGCCGTTTTACCGCAATGGCAAAGCAAAAACCGGGCTGTGTTATGCTCACACTGGGCGAGCCGGAATTTGACACTTCGGCCTCCATTTGTGAACAGGTGGTGGAATCCCTACAAGCGGGCGAAACCCACTATCCGCCCAACAATGGGCAGGAATATCTGTTACAGGCGTTATCCCAACAGGCAGAACAGCAGGGGCTGCACTATCCGCCCGATGAAATCATTGTAACCTGCGGTGCAACCGAAGCGTTGTTTAGCACCTTTACCGCCCTGCTCAATCCGGGGGACGAAGTAATTGTGCCCACACCTGCTTTTGGGCTGTATGAATCCATTGTCGGTCTGTGCCGAGGTCGATATGTTCCACTTAACACGGCTCCGTGTGATTTTCAGATTGATGCCGAGTCACTGCAAAGCGTGGTAAGTGAAAAGACAAAGGCGATTGTGCTGATCTCACCCAACAATCCCACCGGATGCATTTACAACGAGGCTTCCTTGCAGGCAGTGGCGCAATTGGCACGGGAAAAGGGCATTTATGTGATTTGTGATGACGTATACAATCAACTGGCGTATACCGACCAGTTTCAGCGGTTTGCGGTTTGCTATCCGGACTTAAAGGAAAACATCATTGTCATTGATAGCTTTTCCAAACCCTATGCCATGACCGGTTGGCGGTTGGGCTGGCTTATGGCAGAACAGGCGGTCAAGCAGCAGATTCAAAAGGTACACCAGTACAGCGTGGTTTCGGTAACCAGCTTTACCCAAAAGGCGT
Organism: uncultured Allofournierella sp.; assembly: GCA_944382775.1. GTDB lineage: Bacteria > Bacillota > Clostridia > Oscillospirales > Ruminococcaceae > Allofournierella. The sequence goes on along the minus strand of CALWNI010000014.1, from coordinate 12,418 downwards.
GCGTAACTGCTTTACAAAGCGACATTACCGCAATGCAGCAAAGCTATCAAAAACGGCGAGATTTGGTGTACAACCGCTTGTGTGAAATGGGCATGAAGGTCAACAAGCCGGAAGGTGCATTCTATATTTTTCCCAGCATTGAACAGTACGGGCTGAGCAGTGAGGAATTTTGTACCCGTTTGATTCAGCAAGCAGGCGTTGCAACCGTACCGGGCAGCTGCTTTGGCTGCGAAGGGTATATCCGCCTTTCCTATTGCTGTGCAGAACAAGAATTGCAAAAGGGTCTGGACCGTCTGGAGCAGTTTTTGCAATCTTTATAAGAAAAAAACACGCAGCCGCGCGTTTTGAGCGGCTGCGTGTTTTTAGTTTACTCTAAATACAATAAGCGTTCATCTGCCTGCAAACCAATGGAAAGTACCGTTTCGTCAAAGTCAAATACATCTGCATGCAGCGGTGTTTCGCTGCCGGTGCCAAGCAGCAAAAACAAGCCGGGCAAATGTTGCTGATAAAAGGAAAAATCCTCTGCAATCATCAAGGGCTCGGGCAGATACTCCAGTTCGGGCAATGCTTTGCTTGCCAATGCAAACAAATCGGCATCGTTAATGACAGGGGGATAGCCTTCGGAAAAATGCAGGGTAAAACGGCAGCCGGTTTCCTGCTCGATTTCCTGTGCCAGCTGTTTCAGCATCGAAACGGCACTGTCAAACATGGATTGGGAATATACACGCAAGCTGCCCAGCAGTTGGCTTTTGGCACTAATGGCATTGCGTGCGCTGCCGCTTTCCAGCTTTCCGAATTTCAGCAGGCGACGTTCCTCGGCATCGCCCAAGGTTTCCAAGCGGCGGTAGGCTTCGCATACAAACCGTACAGCCGAGTACAGGGCATCGGCGCCTTCGTCGGCCTTGGCAATGTGGCTGCTTTTTCCGTCAATGGTAACGGTAACTTCGCTGGAACGCGCCAGCAGCGGTCCAGGTCGGCTGGCGATGACTCCTTTGGGCAGATCCGGCCAGAGATGCCAGCCAATAATGCGGTCGCAGTGGTATTGCTCAAACACACCGCTTTCGCACACCAGGCGGGCACCGCCGGTGGTTTCTTCGGCAGGTTGAAACACAAGCAACACGTTGCGGGGCAGCTCATGGATGCGCTCGGTTACCGATTGAGCCAAAGCCAATACCATAGCCATATGGCCATCGTGACCACAGGCGTGCATTTTGCCTGCATGTTGGGAAACATAGTCCGGTTGGCTGCGTTCCTGAATGGGCAAGGCGTCCATGTCTGCACGAAAAGCGGTTGTTTTGGGTTTGCCTGCGTCAAAATAGGCACACAGGGTGCTTTTGCAGGGTGTGGTAATGGTGCAGGGATACTGCTCTAACACATGGCGAATATAAGCCAGCGTTTTGGGCAAATCAAAATCAGTTTCGGGAATTTGGTGTAAATCACGGCGGTAGCCGGTTAACAGCTGCTGCATGGGTGAACCCCCTTTATCAAGTTTGTTTCTTATTATAAGGGTAGGGTGTAAAATACACAATGATTTCATCACCATAACAGGGGAAACATTGCGCAGTGAAATAATATTTTCGCCGAAAATCAATAAAATGGCAAACAGGGTTTGAAACGCTGTATAAAATATGAGATAATAAACCAAATTGATACAAAGGTGGTATTTGAATCATGAATGCAGAACAGATTATTCAATACATTGCAAACGCAGAGAAAAAGACTCCCGTAAAAGTAACCATTCAGGAAAAAGAGCCCATCGACTACGGCACCGCTAAGGTGTTTGGCAATGGCGCAAAAACCGTATTTGGCGACTGGAAGGAACTGGGCCCCATTCTGGAGGCAAATGCCGATAAAATTGAGGATATGGTAGTGGAAAACAACTGCCGAAACTCCGCCATTCCTCTGCTGGATATGAAAAACATCAACGCCCGCATTGAGCCCGGTGCAATCATTCGTGAGCAGGTGGAAATCGGTAATGCTGCCGTTATCATGATGGGTGCAATCATCAACATTGGCGCAGTCATCGGCGACGGCACCATGATTGATATGGGTGCTGTATTGGGCGGCCGTGCTACCGTGGGCAAGCGTTGCCACGTGGGTGCAGGTGCAGTATTGGCAGGTGTAATTGAGCCTGCAAGTGCAACTCCCGTTATTGTAGAAGACGATGTTTTGATTGGCGCAAATGCTGTGGTAATCGAGGGTGTTCGCATCGGCGAAGGTGCCGTTGTAGCAGCCGGCAGCATTGTTATTGAAGACGTTCCTGCCGGTGCAGTGGTTGCCGGTGTACCCGCTCGCATCATCAAGCAAAAGGACGATAAGACTTCGCAAAAAACTGCTTTGCAGGATGCTCTGCGTACCCTGTAATAAGAAAAAAGCCTGCCGCAATGCGGCAGGCTTTTTTGTTGTAAAAATTAACGGTTTTGACCACGGAAAAACAGTGCAACCGTACCGGGGCCGGAATGGGCGCCGATTACGGGGCCGATGGTGGAAATGCAAACCCGCTTTACACCCAGTGCAGAAATTTTGTCCGCCACATACTGGCAGTCGTCCAAACAATCGCCGTGGCTTACAAACACAACTTGTTCGCTGCGGTCAAAGGTGCTGGCTTCAAAATGTTTTACCAGTGCATCTAAGCTTGCTTTGCGTCCGCGGATTTTTTCCATGGGAATCAGATGACCCTCGGCATCCACATGCAAAATGGGCTTAATGCCCAGCAATGTTCCTGCCACAGCAGCAGCACCGCTTACACGGCCGCCACGCTTTAAAAACATCAGGTCATCTACGGTGAACCAGGCGCAGATGGATTGCCCGTTTTCTGTAATCCAGTCCACCACTTCTTGCAGGCTTTTGCCCTCGTTTTTCAAGCAAGCCGCATAGTAAACCAATAAGCCTTCGCCCATGCTGGCTTGCAGAGTATCCACAACCGCAATGGTGCGTTCGGGAAATTGTTCCCGCAGGTCTTCGGCTGCTAAGCGTGCCGAATTGTAAGTACCGGATAATCCGCTGGAAAAAGCCAGATACAAAATGTCTTTGCCTTGTTGCAATACAGGAGTGAACGCGGTAATAAAATCGTTCTGATTCAGCTGACTGGTGGTGCACATACTGCCGGAGCGCAGCTGGTTGTAAAAATCAGAGGCGGAAAGCTCCCGATTATCGGGGTAGTTTTTGTAGGTCATGTCGTTTAATGTGAACGACAACGGCAACACTTCAATGCCTAATTCTTGAATTAACAGTACAGACAGGTCGGTGGTAGAGTCTGTAAACAGTACATAATCGGCCATAGTCAATACACTCCTTTTGCGTTACAGTACCGCTGCAATCACAACTTTCATCGGACGCCAAAATACCTTATAATAATCCAATTGTAGCATAGAACCTTTCAAAAGACCAGTAATCAGACAAAATAATGATACAGTTGTAAACCTAAAATCAGCTGTTTGATTTGTGTTTCATATGCCCATGCAGCCAGTTTAAAATACGGTTTTCAAAATAGATACAAGCCAAACCTGCAATGCCCATTATGATAAAAATTACAATGGGCAGCCAAATCTGTCCCTCCATTAAGCTGGACCCGGCAATGGTGCTGGTAACAATGCTGGGAATACGTGCCAGGGTGGAGATAAAGAAAAACTCACCGGCACGAATGGGGAAAAACGGCCCCGCGTAGGTTAGCATATCCTTAGGGATTCCGGGCAGAAAAAACAACAGATAAAGGGCCCGTCGGGCTTTGCGTTCATCTTGTAAAAAATGATATTTTTTTAAGGCTTCCAAAGGCAGGGCTTTTGCACCAAGCATCTTCATAAAGGCGTAGATAAAGCAGCTGCCCAACAGTACTCCGGTTAGGCAAATCAGCAAACCGCCAATGGGACCAAACAAGGCACCGGCCATTAGTTCAACCGGTTCACCGGGCAGTACAGCCACCACAACCTGTAGTATCTGTAAGGCAAGAAAAACCAAAATACCCCAAATGCCTTTGCTTTGCACCCATGCAATAAAATGGTCACGGGCGGCTTGGCTGGTAATAATGGCCCAAATTTCGTTTCTCCAAACAACGGTGGCAGCAGTGCCTGCCACCGTTAAAGCCAACAAAACAATAAGAGGACTCCATTTTTTTAGTTGTTGCTTCATGCGTGTTCGCCTCGTTGTTCGATGTATTCTTCTAAGGTCAATTGCTGTGCGGTAATTTGTGCGGCGGCGGTGGGGCCAACATAGCGGTAGTGCCAAGGCTCATAGTCCACGCCGGTAATGGCTTGTTTGCCGTTGGGATAGCGCAGAATAAACCCGTAAGAGGCCGCATTGTTTTGCAGCCAAGCAAATGCTTGGGTGGTTTCAAAGTCGGCGGTTAAATCATCGTGGGTTTGATACCAGTCGGCACTGACAATGTCCGCTGCAAGCCCAAGGTTATGCTCACTCGTTCCGGGGCGTGCCACAAGTTTTGCCGCTTCGGTTTCGGCATCTTGTTGGCTGTAGCCTTGTGCTTTGTAAAAATTGGTTTTGCGGGTAAACAAAGCGGTTTGACGGCTAACGCTGCGGTAGGACGAAACCAGATACAGGTGACAGCCGTCCGCCTGCGCAGCATCCAACATGGAAACAAGTGCTTGTGCGGCTCGTGCGTCGAACTGACGGTCATCGTAGCCCGGAATGGCTTGGGTTTCCACCGTAAAGGTTTCCGGCAGCGGATTTTGGGCATTGACCAGCACAAGCGACCAATCGCCCTCTGCAAACGCTTGGGACGGGGCGGCTGCCTGTGCGGGTTTACTTTCTTGTGCCGAGAGTCCACCGGGTTCGTTTGCCGTTGGCGCAGAAGGAACCGAAGAACGGCCCAGCAGCTGCTCTTTTAAATCCTCCATGGTTTCGGTGGTAGCACCGGAACCGGCGTATTGCGGCTGACTGCCTGCGATGCTGCTGCTTTGGGATTCGGGCATGGATTGTGAATGTTCGGTTGCGGATTCGCCGCAGGCGGTTAAGCCAATGACGGCAGAAAGTGCAACCAAAAAGCCAATTGCTTTGTTCATGTTACTAACTCCCTTGTTGAAACAATGTGTTTGTACGTGCTGTTTTAGTGTGTCAACAAGGGAAGTTATTATACCGAAATAAGGGTTATTCCAGGTTTTCGGTTAAGGTCATAACAGCGGAAAGCGCTGCAATGGGGGCGGTTTCACAGCGAAGAATCCGCGGGCCCAGTCCAATTACCGAAGCACCGGCATCCAACAGGCTTTGCGCCTCTTGTTCCGAAAAACCACCTTCGGCACCGGTTACAATGGCAATATTTTTTGCATTTTGCAGGTAGGTGCGAATGGGCTTGCCGCCTTTTTCGTAACAGAACAGCACCGCATCAAAGTCTGCAAATTGCTGTGCAACCTGTGCCAGGGTCAAAGGCATTTCCACAACGGGAAGAATGCCACGACCGCACTGCTTTGCGGCTTCGGCGGCAATGCGCAGATAACGCTGGTTTTTCTGGTCTTCTTTTTTGGGTGTGGTAACACAATAGCGGCTGAAAAAGGGCACAATACGGGTTGCACCCAGTTCCACTGCTTTTTGAATAATCAACTCTAATTTGTCCTGCTTGGGATATCCCACAAACAGGGTAACGTCTACGCTGGGTTCAGCGGTGCAGGGGCGTTTGTCAGAAATAGAACACTTGATTTGTTCCGGCTCAATGGCAGTGATTTGTGCGGTGTAGTCAAAGCCTTTGCCGTCGCACAAGATGATTTCTTCCCCAATTTTGGCACGCATCACACGCCCCAGATGGTGCGCATCGGCACCGCACAAATGTGCGGTGGTATCGCTGATGTGGTCGGTAAAATAGCGGTGCGGCATCTTATACCATGCCCCCGTTTTTGCACAAAATGGCAACCCAGCCGTTTTGCTCCCGTACCTCGGTTACCTGCAAACCTGCGGTGGTCAAACCGGCCACCACTTCGTCCCGACGGGTGTCAATGATACCGCTGGCAATAAAGGTTGCACCCGGTGCCATTAAGGCAGGCACATGGGGGGCTAGGCTCAGAATTGCATTGGCAACAATGTTGGCGGTAATAATATTATATGTGCCGCTTGCCTTATCCGACAAATCGCCAATCAAAACCTTCAGGTAGTCTTGTACGTTATTCAAGGCGGCATTTTCGCCGGCGGTGCGAACGCACATGGGGTCAATGTCCACGCCCTCGGCTTCGGCTGCACCCAGCTTTAAGGCGGCAATTGCCAAAATACCGCTGCCGGTGCCAATGTCCAGCATACGCTCGCCGCCGCTTACCAGTTCATCCAAAGCGGCAAGGCACAAAGCGGTGGTTTCGTGGGTACCGGTGCCAAAGGCCATGCCGGGGTCCAGCTTTATGGTGATGCGGTCGGTTTCAAACTCTTCCCAGCTGGGTACAATGGCCAAACGCTTGCCAATGGTCAGTGCATGGTAGTAGGCTTTCCAACCGGTTTCCCAGTCCTCCTGCTCCACGCCTTCGGTGGATAAGGTGTAGGGAACTTCGCTGGCAGTTAAACGGCTTTGCAGCAGGTCCAGAACCTCTACGGGGTTTTCGTCCGGAGCAAGATATAGATGGACAATGACCTGGGTGCGGTCTTTGTCCAGCAAGTCCTGCTCGATTAAATCCACATGGGCAATCTGCTGTACCTGTGCTTCCAGGTCGGAGTAATCTTCAATGTAAATACCACCGCCAGAAATACCGGTGGCGATGGCTTCGGCGGTTTCGGCGTGAGCCTTGGGAACGGTAATGCGGATATCAGTCCACTGCATAATAAAATAACCTCGGTTTCTTTGAGATAATAAACAAATATCTTTTTTATTATACCATGTTTTCTGCAAAGTTCATGAACGAAAAACAAATAATAAAACAAGAAAACAGCTGCCAAACAAGTTGGCAGCTGTTTTTTTGCAGGGGATTATTTGTGGTCTTGGTATTGATGCTCGCAATAAGCACAGCGGTAGATGCCGCGGGCTTCGTCGGTCAGTAAAAATACATGGTCCAGTTCCTGCTCTACGCTGGTAATGCAGCGGGGGTTTTTGCAGCGTGCCACGTTAACAATACGCTGGGGCAGGCTCAGATGTTTTTTCTCCACAATTTCGCCGTTATCAATGATGTTTACGGTGATGTTGGGGTCGATAAAACCCAAAATGTCCAGGTCGATGTCTATGCGGTCTTCGATTTTAATAATGTCCTTGCGGGCGGTTTTTTTGCTGCGTGCATTTTTAATAATTGCAACGCTGCAATCCAGCTTGTCCAGCTCCAATGCACGGTAAATCTCCATGCTTTTGCCCACCTCGATGTGGTCGATTACAACACCTTTTTGCAAACTGTCGATGTTAAGCATGTTAGGCTACCTCCAGCAATTTTAGAATCAATGCCATACGAACAAAACGTCCAAATTTGGCTTGTTTAAAGTAAGCGGCACGGGGGTCATCGTCCACCTCTACGCTGATTTCGTTTACACGGGGCAGCGGATGCATCACAATCATATCGGATTTTGCAAGCTCCATCTTGCTCTTGTCCAGAATATAGCTGTCGCGCAGGCGGATGTAGTCGTCCTCGTTGAAAAAGCGTTCGCGCTGTACACGGGTCATATACAGGATGTCCAGTGTGGGCATTACCTCTTCCAAACGCTCGGCTTCCACAAAGTCAAAGCCGCCGTCCTCCAAATCACTGCGGATATAATCGGGGATTTGCAGCTCCTTGGGGCTAATCAGTACAAACTTTACCCCTTGGTAGCGCATCATGGCACGAATTAGGCTGTGTACGGTACGGCCGAATTTCAAGTCGCCGCAAAGACCAATGGTCAGGTTGTCCAGATGGCCCTTTAAGCGGTGAATGGTCAAAAGGTCGGTTAGGGTTTGGGTGGGGTGATGATGGCCGCCGTCGCCTGCGTTGATTAAGGGGCAGTCGATTTTTGCAGCGGCAACGGTAGCAGCACCTTCTTTGGGATGGCGCATTGCGATGATGTCGGCATAGCATTCTACGGTGCGAACGGTGTCGGCAACGCTTTCACCCTTTGCGGCACTGCTGGAATTAGCCGAAGAAAAACCCAACACCTGACCACCAAGACTGAGCATTGCGGACTCGAAGCTCAAACGGGTACGGGTGCTGGGTTCAAAAAATAAAGTAGCCAGAATTTTGCCGTCACACTTGTGTGCAAAAGCCTGGGGATTTTCAATGATTCGGTCAGAAAGAGTGAGCAGTTCATCAATATCCTGGGTAGAAAGATCCAGGGGGCTGATAATTTTCTTCTTCATAAAAGAGCCTCCTTTGCAAATTTTTTTTATTCTACTATAAGGTACAAAGAATTGCAATATCTGAAAAGATGTTTTTTTAAAACACATACTTTGCACAAAATGGCACATACTTCAAATAAAACACACAAGTTGCAGGAGGAAATTGTCATGAAACTGACTCCCGAAGAATATGACGGATTAAGCAAACAAGCCAGCCCAAAATCCAAATTGCTGCAAGACTGTCTGTGGGCGTTTGGGGTGGGCGGCGCAATCTGCCTTCTGGGCGAGATTTTGCGCCAGTCGTATCTGGCAAAAGGGTTTACCCTTACCGATGCCAGCACAATGGCAAGTGTTACGCTAATTGTTATTTCGGCCGTTACAACGTCACTGGGCTGGTACCAACGGTTGGCGGCAAAAGCGGGTGCAGGCACGCTGGTGCCCATTACCGGGTTTGCAAACTCGGTGGTAAGCCCTGCCATTGAGTTTAAAAGCGAGGGATATGTGCCGGGCGTGGGTGCAAAAATGTTTCTCATTGCCGGGCCGGTGATTGTGTACGGACTGGCAGCCAGTGCGGTATGGGGTGTTATTTATTGTTTTATTCGGACATTATAAATGGCTCGGATTAGGAAAAAGGGGGATTGCAAACATTGAGTACACAACAGCGTACGGGGGATACCATTCGATTTTCTGAACCGCCCAGTATTGTGGAATTTGGAGCAGTGGGCGGAAAAAAAGAAGGGCAAGGGCCCTTGGCGGCACAATTTGATTTGCTGTTTGAAGAAAACACCTTTGGCGAAGAAACCTGGGAAAAGGCTGAAAGCAGATTGCAGCGGCATTGCCTGGATTTAACCTTAAAAAAGGCACATTGTAAGCCGGAGCAGGTCAATCTTTTGCTGGGCGGTGATTTGCAGAATCAATGTACCGCAACCGCTTATACCATGCGAAATGTGGATGTGCCCTTTGCCGGGTTGTATGGGGCGTGCAGCACCATGGCAGAGGCGGTGGGCTTGGCGGCATGCTTTACCGCAGGTGGATTTGCGGATACGGTGGCAGCACTGACCAGCAGCCATTTTTGTGCCGCAGAGCGGCAGTTTCGCACCCCGTTAACCTATGGGGCAAAGCGTACCCCCACCGCCCAGTGGACTGCAACGGCATCGGGCTGCTGCATTGTAAAACCCCAAGGCGATGGGCCGTATGTTAAGGCGGTGACCTTTGGCCGTGTGCGGGATTATGAAATTTGCGATATTAACAATATGGGGGCAGCAATGGCACCGGCAGCAGCGGAAACGATTCTGCGCTATTGCGCCGATACCGGACGCACCCCGGCGGATTTTGATGCGGTATATACGGGAGATTTGGGCATTGTGGGCAGCCGTTTGCTGGCGGAACTATTGAAAAAAGAAGGCGTCGCCTTGCACAATCACAAAGACTGCGGTCTTTTGCTGTATGATATCGATACCCAAGAGGTGCAGGCAGGCGGCAGTGGAGCCGGATGCTCTGCCAGTGTGTTGGCTGCCCATGTGCTGCCGATGCTGCGCCGTAAAGAACACAATCGGGTATTGTTTTTGTCCACCGGCGCACTGATGAGTCAAATCACATTTTTACAGGGCGAAAGCATTCCGGGCGTAGCGCACTTGTTGGAATTGTCTTCACAAAGGGAGGGATAACTATGGGCTTTGTTTGGGCGTTTGTAATTGGAGGACTAATTTGTGTTGTGGGTCAGTTGCTGATTGATTTAACCAGTTTTACCCCTGCAAGAGTTCTGGTAACCTTTGTGGTTTCGGGTGTGGTGCTTTCTGCATTGGGTTGGTATCAACCTTTGGTGAATTTGGCAGGGGCGGGTGCATCGGTTCCGCTCATTGGGTTTGGTCATCTGCTTGCACAAGGGGTAATGGATGCGGTGGAAAGCATGGGCTTGCTGGGTGCGTTAACGGGTGGATTTACCGCAGCAGCGGCGGGCATAACCGCCAGTTTGGTTTGTGGCGTTATTGCGGCGGTAAGCAGCCATTCCCATGACCAAAACTAAAAAATGGCATATTTTGACGTAGAAATGAAAAATCTATGTAAAGTTTTACCTCGGTCTGTTGACCGAGGCTTTTCTTTTAAGGTATGTATATTATGATACGTTTAAATTTGCGTAAAAAATTTTTAAAATTTGGAAAAGTCCGCAAAAGAAAACAATTGCGGCAAGCAGGAGGAGAAACAACGATGCAGCTAACCAATATACTTGGCTTGCTGGGAGGCCTGGCCCTCTTTTTGTACGGCATGCATATGATGAGCAGTGGCTTAGAAGCAGCTGCCGGCAATCGCATGAAAGGCATTTTGGAAAAACTTACGGCAAACCGTTTTTTAGGTGTTGCGGTGGGTGCAGGCATTACAGCGGTAATCCAGTCGTCCAGTGCAACTACTGTTATGGCAGTTGGGTTTGTAAACAGTGGCTTGATGAGCTTGCGGCAAGTGGTTTGGATTATTATGGGTGCCAATATCGGTACTACCATTACCGGCCAGCTCATTGCGTTGGATGTGGGCGCGTTGGCACCGTTAATGGCATTTTTGGGTGTAGCTTTGGTGGTATTCTTCAAAAGCCCCAAGTTACATAACTACGGCAGTATTTTGGCAGGTTTGGGTGTACTGTTTATCGGTATGGATATGATGAGCAGTGCCATGAAGCCGCTGGCAAATGAGCCGGGCTTTGTATCGTTGATGACACGCTTTGAAAATCCCATTTTGGGCATTTTGGCAGGCGCGGTATTTACCGCACTGATTCAGTCTTCCAGTGCAAGCGTAGGTATTTTGCAGGCGCTTGCAGCAAGTGGTGCAATTGGCTTTTCCAGTGCCGTCTTTGTTCTGTTTGGCCAAAACATCGGTACCTGCATTACAGCGGTATTGGCAAGCATCGGCACCAGCCGCAATGCAAAGCGCACCACTATTATTCATCTGATGTTCAACATTGCAGGTACTATTTTGTTCACTGCAATTTGTGTAACATTCCCCTTGGCAAACTGGGTTGCATCGGTTACACCGGGCAATATTGCAGCGCAAATTGCAAATATGCATACACTGTTTAATGTTGTTACCACCTTGTTGCTGTTGCCCTTTGGTATGCAGCTGGCAGCTCTGGCAGAACGTATTCTGCCGGATGCTGTACAGCCCGCACAGGCAGATAGCCGTGAGATGATGGGTCTGGCTTATCTGGACAAGACCACCCTTGGCTCTTCTGCTGTTTGGCTGGGCAACTTGCAGCGCGAACTGGGTCGTATGCTGGATTTAACGCGTGAAAATGTGAATAGCGCATTTCAAACTGTGTTAAGCGGCCCGGATGAAAGCACAGAAAAGGCGTTGCAAACCGAGGAACTAGTGGATCTTTTAAACAAAGAAATTAGCCAATATGTGGCCAAAGCTATGGTACGAGAAACCAACGATAAGGACTCGGCTTGTGTGGCAGCGGGCTTCCGCATTGCAGGAAACATTGAACGCATCAGCGACCACGCCATGAACATTTTGGGGTATGGTCAGCGTATGGAGCGAGAAAACATTCATGTTTCGGACGAAGCCATGAAAGAGCTGCTGGAAATGAAAGAGGTATGCGAAAAGGCTTTGATGGCACTGCGTAGCACCGTAAGCTTGAAAGCAGTAGAAGGTATTGAGCAAAAAATTGACGATATGACGGCACGCTATCGCGAAGCACACATTCACCGTATGAAAAACGGCCAGTGCAGCGAAGAAGCTTGCATTTTGTATTCGGAAATTTTAACCGACTTTGAACGTGTGGGCGACCATGTGCTGAACATTGCACAGGAACTCAACGCTACACAGCAAACCTTGGCATAACAAAAATCCCGGTGGACAAGTTCCACCGGGATTTTTTTGCATCTGGATAAAAACAAAAGACCTGCTCATTGAGCAGGTCTTCAGTCTAGTCGAAAATCAAGCATTCGCCTTGTTAGCGCGCTTCGCCATACGGCTGATCTTGCGGGAAGCGGTGTTCTTGTGCAGTACACCCTTGCTCTTAGCCTTATCAATAGCGGAGATAGCAGCAACAACGACGGCGTCCATATCAGCTGCGTTTGCAGCGATGGCAGCGTCTGCCTTCTTGACGACTGTTTTCAGGTTGGACTTAATCGCCTTGTTGTGAAGGGCTTCCTTCTTGGACTGAACGACACGATCCTTCTGCGATTTAATGTTAGGCATTCGTACCACCTC
>CALWNI010000013.1 GCA_944382775.1 uncultured Allofournierella sp. | reverse complement strand
AGCAACAAGTATTCGCTGATGGCATTTGCCGGTGGCGTGGTTCTGCTGGCTGCTGTTCTGCTGATTCCTGTACTGGAAGGCATGTTTATGGTTGCCGCTTTGAGTGCAGTTCAATACGCACAAATTGTGGGCCTGGCCTTTGCACCCACCCTGCTGATTCAGTTGGGTCGTGTCATCCGTGGCCGTTAATTGCAACATTTTATAAGAAAAAAGGCATGGCGATACGCCATGCCTTTTTTCTTTTGCTCCGTTATTGACATAGAATGAAAAGAGGTGTATATTACAATTAACAATTAGGTTAAATGTTAATTGATAGCCGAAAGGAGCGATCGCAATGGCTTTGCAAAACACACTAAAAGCACTGGCAGATCCAATCCGCCGTGAAATTTTGGATTTGCTGAAAAATCAAAAAATGTCGGCCGGAGAAATTGCGGAACGGTTTCCGGTAACAGCGGCTTCCATTTCTCGGCATCTATCGGTTTTGAAAGAGGCAGATTTGATTCGAGATACACGAGAAGGTAAGTTCATTTTTTATGAGCTGAATGCATCGGTATTGGAAGAGGTTTTATTATGGTTAGCAAATCTGAAAGGGGATAAGGGTGTATGATTCGTAAGAACAAATGGAAATGCGTGGTTTCCTCGCTGTTGGTTCTGTTGCCTGTTTTGTTTGGTGCAGCATATTGGGGGCAGTTGCCCAATCAGATTCCCACCCATTGGGGTTTTTCCGGTGAGGTGGACGGCTGGAGCAGCAAAGCCTTTGCGGTATTTGTACTGCCGCTGATTCTTTTGGCAACCCATTGGTTGTGCATCGGCATTACTGCGGCTGACCCCAAAAACAAAGGGCAAAACCGAAAGGCAATCAACCTGGTATTTTGGGCTATGCCTTTGACCTCGTTGCTGGTGAATGGTTTGATGTATGCAACGATTTTGGGGATTTCCTTTGATATGATGTCTGCCATGTTGCTGTTGTTTGGTGTAATGTTTTTGGCGATTGGCAATTACCTGCCCAAATGCAAACAAAACTACACCATTGGCGTGCGGGTACCATGGACCCTGAACAACGAAGAAAACTGGAACAAAACCCACCGTTTGTGCGGTAAGATGTGGGTAGCAGGCGGAATGATTATGCTGTTTTGTGCTTTTTTGCCCACAATGATTCAGATACCGCTGTTTTTGATTACCATTACCGTGATTACAGTGATTCCCATTGTGTACTCTTACCTTTATTATAAAGAGCAGCAGAAACAGGGAAAAACGCAGCTAAAAAACAAAGCAGAAGTAAAATTTTCAAAGCTGTATTGGAGCATTGCGGCGGTGATTACCCTGGCAACGGTTATATTTGTTGGGGTGCTGTGCTTTACCGGAAGCATTACGGTACAGTATGCGGAACAGGCGGTTGTGATAGAGGCCAGCTATTGGTCGGATTTGACCATTGAATATCAAGACATTCAAAAGGTGGAATATTGGGAGCAGTGCGAAAGCGGTTTGCGAACCGGTGGCTTTGGCTCGCCGAAGTTATCCATGGGCGCATTTAAAAACGACACCTTTGGCAACTATACCCGATATACCTACAACAGTTGCGAAGCCTGTGTTGTGCTTACGGTTGATGATAAAATTATTGTATTAAATGGAAAAGACGTGTCGTCTACCCAGCAAATGTATCAAGAATTGCTTGCAAAAACTGAATAAAGCAAAGCGAAAAGAGCCTGATCCAAAGAGCAGGCTCTTTTTAATATTGGCTGATTGGCAGCGAAGCATCGTCATCGCTGGGTTGAATGGAGCGGATTTCAACGGGATAGGAAACGCCGGGCCGTACCTCCACTTGAACGGTTTCGCCCACCGAATGTCCGAAAATTGCACGTCCCAAGGGGGACTCTCGGCTGATAAGGCCGCTATCTGCGTTGACGCGCAGGGTGGTAACCAGTTTTACCTCCATGGTTTCCTCGTCTTCGGGCAGATACAAGGTAACTTTATCAAACAGCCCCACACAGCCTTCTTCGTGGGTGGCATCCACAACCTTGGCGGTGCGAATCATGCGCTGCAAATAACGAATACGGCTTTCGTTTCGGTTTTTTTGCCGCTTTGCTTCCTTATATTCAAAGTTTTCGCTTAAATCACCAAAAGCTCGGGCGGTTTTTACATCTTCCAAACATTGGGGGCGTACCACTAAAATACGATATTCGATTTCTTCCTGCATTTTTTTAATATCCACATTGGTCAGTTCATCGTACATGGGCGATTTATCCTTTCTTATTGTGAAATACGGTTTTTTAATAGGATAATTGTAACATTATCTTGGAAAAAAGTCATTTTGAACGAAATAAAAGTTTGCGCCTAGTTCGACGGATTTTCTATTGACATTACGTCGGCGGCTTGCTATAATAGCAAACTGTAAAGTAAAACGCTTTACCGAAAGGCAAAATGCTTTACAGCTGAAGGCAAGGGAGGGCGTCCTTCGTGGCAAAGAATCTGGAGATATCGTTTTTGCTGGATTTTTACGGCGATGTGCTAACTGAAAAACAGCAAGAAGTGATGCAACAGTACTACAACGAAGACCTTTCTTTGGCTGAAATTGCAGATAATTTCGGCATTACCCGCCAAGGTGTGCGGGACGCAATCAAACGGGGCGAAGGCATTTTGCTGGAGCTGGAAGAAAAAGTGGGGTTTGTAAAACGCTATCGGGCGGTACAGCAGGGCATTGCTCAGCTGGAGTGTTTAACCAAAGAGATTGCGCTTTGCAACCATCAAAGCACTTCTACCAATTCTCAGATTGATGCCGCCGCCAAGCAGATGCTTGAAATTATTGCAAACATTAGTGAATGACACACCAACTGGCCGACAGGTTAATTGTAACAATGAAAGGAAATCGCACACATGGCGTTTGAATCTCTTTCGGAACGGCTTTCTGGCGTATTTAAACGGTTGCGTGGCAAAGGCAAACTGACCGAGGCAGATATTAAGGCTGCCATGCGTGAAGTACGCACCGCACTGTTAGAAGCAGATGTTAACTACAAAGTAGCAAAAGAGTTTATTGCAGGCGTAACCGAGCGTGCCATGGGCCAAGAGGTTATGGAAAGCCTGACCCCTGCACAGCAGGTGGTTAAAATTGTAAACGATGAGCTGACACAGCTGATGGGCGGCGATGAGGCGGCACGGATTCGCATTAAATCCAAGCCTCCCACGGTGCTGATGATGTGCGGTTTGCAGGGTAACGGTAAAACCACTCACGCTGCAAAGCTGGGCAAATGGTTTGCAAAGCAGGGTCATCGTCCGCTGCTGGTTGCCTGTGATATCTATCGCCCCGCTGCAATTGAACAGTTGCAGGTTGTGGGCCAGCAGGCAGGCGTTCCGGTATTTACACTGGGCACCGAAAAGCCTGAAATCATTGCACAAAAAGCAGTGGCACACGCAAAAGACTACGGCAACGATATCGTGATTTTGGATACCGCCGGTCGTTTGCATGTGGACCAGGAACTGATGGATGAGCTGAAGCGAATCCAACAAACCGTTGAGGTGGACGAAGTTCTGCTGGTTGTGGATGCAATGGCAGGTCAGGATGCGGTAAACGTGGCAAAAGCCTTTGACGAGGCAGTTGCAGTGGACGGCATTGTGCTGACCAAAACCGACGGCGATACTCGTGGCGGTGCTGCGTTAAGCGTAAAAGCCGTAACCGGCAAGCCCATTAAGTTCCAAGGCACCGGCGAAAAGCTGGACGATTTGGAAGTATTCCACCCCGGCCGTATGGCCAGCCGCATTTTGGGCATGGGCGACGTGCTGTCATTAATCGAGAAAGCACAGAGCGTGCAGGACGAAAAGAAGGCAGCCGAAACCGCTAAGCGCATGCTGGAAAACAAGTTTGACATGAACGACATGTTGGACCAGCTGGCTCAGATGAAAAAGATGGGCGGTATTGCATCGCTGATTTCCATGTTGCCCGGTGGCAACAAAATCAATCCGGAGGACATTGACGAGAAGATTTTCACCCGCATTGAGGCGATTATCTACAGTATGACTCCGGCAGAGCGTGAAAAGCCCAGCATCATCAACCCCAAGCGCAAGCGCCGTATTGCGGCGGGTAGCGGTACTACCGTAGAGGATGTAAACAAGTTGCTGCGTCAGTTTGAGATGATGCAAAAAGTTATGAAGCAGATGAAAAAGAACCCCAAGGCATTTGGGCGACGTCTGCGCGGTTTATAAGCCGCATTTGATTTTTGGTATGGCCTGACCTTCCATTGAAGGGTGAAGGTTTATACAAATAAATAAAAAATGCCCTTCAATGGGCCCACAAAACCAGGAGGTACACTATTATGGCAGTTAAGATCCGTTTGCGCCGCATGGGCGCTAAGAAAGCTCCCTTCTACCGCGTTGTTGTTGCAGACAGCCGCTCTCCCCGCGATGGCCGTTTCATCGAGGAAATCGGCTACTACGATCCCACTAAGGAGCCCAGCGTTGTAAAGATCGACGCTGAGAAGGCTAAGCAGTGGATCGCTAACGGCGCTCAGCCCACCGATACTGTTCGCACTCTGCTGAAGAAGAGCGAGATTCTGTAAGAGTCAGAAATGGAGGGCAACCTTATGCAGGAGTTATTGCTCGCAGTTGCCCGGGGGTTGGTAGACGATAAAGATGCTGTGTCTGTTACCGTTGATGAACCCCGTGAGGACGGTACCGTTGTTTACCACTTAAATGTGGCGGAAAACGACATGGGTAGAGTGATCGGCAAACAGGGCCGCGTCGCAAAAGCGATCCGCATAGTAATGCGGGCCGCTGCCGTTCGCAAGGGCGAAAAAGTAATGGTTGAAATCGACTGACCTTTTTCAAAACTTACAATAAAAAGAAAGCCCTTTGCTGTGTATGCTGCAAAGGGTTTTCTTTTATCCTTTTGTGTTGTGTTGCACACATAACATTGCGCAAAACAATGAAATAATGCCGGAAAAGGAGAACAAAAACATGCAGCAATATTTAGAAGCCTGCAAGGCTGTTACCACCCATGGTGTAATGGGTGAAGTAAAAATGGAGCTGTGGTGCGACAGCGTGGCCTTTTTATCAAAATTCAAACGCTTGTATCGCAGCGCAAACGGCGACGCACCTATGACCGTTACCAAGGTGCGTGCCCATAAAAATATGGCACTGGTTACCTTTGAAGGAATCAACGATATGGATGCAGCCCGTGCTTTGGTGGGTCAGGTGTTTTACATTGACCGTGCCGATGCAAAGCTGCCTAAGGGTCATTATTTTCAGGTAGACTTGCTGGGCTGTGAAGTGGTAGATGCTGATAACGACCGCATTTACGGTACCATTCGTGCAGTAAACCACCCCGGCGCACAGGATATTTACACCATTGATTGCCCCGACAATACAACCGCGTTGTTCCCGGCAGTAAAGCCCTTTTTGGTAAAGGTGGATGTGGAAAATCGTAAGGTTTTGGTACGCCCCATTCCGGGAATGTTCAGCGATGCAGAAAATGGTGACCAGGTATGATGCGTGTTGATATAGCAACGCTGTTTCCTGAAATGTGCCAGCGTGTTCTGGATGAAAGCATTTTAGGCAGAGCAGCAAAACGGGGATACATTGAAACTCACTGTCATCAAATTCGAGATTATACCCTGAATCGGCAAAAGCAAGTAGATGACTATCCGTATGGCGGCGGCTGCGGTATGGTAATGAACGCCCAGCCCATTTACGATTGCTGTATGGATATTATCCGTCAGGTAGAAGAACAAGGCAGACCCAAGCCGCATATTATATTTATGACGGCGGCAGGTCAGCCCTACAACGAAGAAAAAGCCAAGGAATTGGCCCAATACGATAGCCTGCTTTTGGTGTGTGGTCATTACGAAGGCATTGACGAACGAGTGATTGAAGAACTGGCTGATGAAGAAATCAGCATCGGTGATTATGTTTTGACCGGTGGAGAATTGGCATCGCTGGTGGTGGCAGATAGTGTACTGCGTTTGCAGCCCGGGGTATTGTCTGAGCCGGAAGGCTACCAAGACGAAAGCCATTGGAATGGTTTGCTGGAATATCCGCAGTACACCCGCCCTGAAGAATGGCGCGGGAAAAAGGTGCCGACAGTATTGTTAAGCGGTCATCATGGCAATATTAACAAATGGCGCAAGGAACAAAGTTTAGAACGTACCCGTTTGCGTCGTCCGGATTTGTATGAAAAAATCCAAGAATCCGAAAAAATCAAATAAAACTGGTCATGTTTCCTATAAATGTTGAAAACATTTATAGACAAAGCAACACAATGTTGAAAAGTAAATGGTTGATTTGCACAAAGAACCGTTTCGGCATTTTGACGGATTTGTAAAACTGACAAAATTGTACAAATACACTGTACAATTATACAAGAATGGGCTATTATAACAGTAAGATAAAGCCCATTGAAACTTTAGTAATAGGAGCGAATGAAACATGTTTGTTAAAGAAGTTACTGTTGAAAATAAGGTTGGTCTGCACGCTCGTCCCGCTACTTTCTTTATCCAGAAAGCAAACGAATTCAAGTCTTCCATCTGGGTTGAAAAGGAAGAGCGTCGTGTAAACGCAAAGAGCCTGCTGGGCGTTCTGAGCCTGGGCATCGTAGGCGGTACCACCATTCGCATCATTGCTGATGGTGTTGACGAGCAGGCTGCGGTAGAGGGTCTGATTAAGTTGGTTAACTCCGGTTTTGCTGAGTAATTTCTTTGAAAGAAAAAAGAGTGGGTTTTTATAACTCGCTCTTTTTTATTGCGTTTTTTTACGGATATACTACGTAATAGCAAGCAATCAAGTGATTTTTAAAAGGAGGGCCTAGCCAATGACTAAGGCCGAACTTTATGAAAAGGCGAAAATGCTGCCTCTGCTGCCGGGGGTTTACATTATTCGAGATAAGCATGATGTGATTATTTATATTGGCAAGGCAAAACGGCTGCGTACCCGTGTAAGCCAATATTTTCGTCCCGGGGTACCTCATGATGCAAAGGTAACCCAAATGATTGAACATGCCTTTGCCTTTGATGTGATTGTGTGCCAAAGTGAATTTGAAGCGTTGGTTTTGGAAGCAAGCCAAATTAAGGCACATACACCCAAATACAATATTTTGCTGAAAGACGATAAGGGATATAGCTATGTAAAAATTACCAAAGAAGCCTATCCCCGTATTTCGGCTGTACTGCAAAAAGAAGAGGACGACGCAGAATACATTGGCCCCTATACCAGCAGTTTTGCGGTGCGGGAAATGGTGGAAACCGCACAAAATGCCTTTTTGCTGCCCAGATGTAACCGCAGATTTCCGGAGGATATCGGAAAAGGCCGCCCCTGCTTGAATGCCCATATTGGCAAATGCATGGCGTTGTGCAGCGGAAAAATCAGCAAAGAAGCATACAATCAAGCGGTGCAGGAAGCGGTGCGCTTGATTCGCTATGGAAAAAAAGATATTATAAAAACGCTGGAACAGCGCATGGAGGAAGCCGCAGAACGCTTGGATTTTGAACAGGCTGCACTGCTGCGTGACCAGATTGCAGCCATTCAAAAGGTTTCGCAAGGACAAAAGGTTGTAATTGACGAAGCCGTGCAGATGGACGTGATTTCCTTTGCGGCGGCAGGACAAAACAGTTGTGCAGCAATTTTGAGGTATCGACATGGAAGACTGACGGATAAGCAGGAGTTTTTCTTTAAGGGGACTGCCAATCTGGAAGAATTGCGAGAAGAATTTTTACCCCGGTATTATCTGGACCGGGAGGAAATTCCAAAGGTAATTGCAGTGGATGTATTGCCGGAAAATGCAGAGGCATTGCACCAGCTGTTGGAAGAAACCAGAGGAAGCAAGGTGAATTTGTATGTGCCGCAGCGTGGCGATACCGCCAAGTTGATTCAGATGGCATATACCAATGCGGTGGAGCGTTTGGCCCGTGAAAGCGGGCGAACCGACCGACAGCAGCGCATGTTGGATGAGGTGGCAGCGGTATTGGGGTTGCCGGAACCGCCCATGGTGATTGAAAGTTACGATATTTCCAACTGGGGCGATGGCACCAGTGTGTGCGGCATGGTAGTGTTTGAAAATGGGCGACCGAAAAAAAGCGGATATCGCAAGTTTAAGATACAAAGCGTAGCCAGAACCGACGATTATGCCAGCATGGCAGAAGCGTTGTATCGCCGAGCCACTGAGTATGAAAAAGGAGCCGCAGGACAGTTTGGTATTTTGCCCAATGTGATTTTGCTGGACGGCGGCAAAGGGCAGGTTAGTGCGGTAAAGCAGGCAATTCAAGGCATGGCGTTGGCAAAGGTTCCGTTGTATGGCATGGTGAAAGATGATCACCACCGTACGCGAGCCATTGTAACCGATGACGGCAGGGAAATTGCAATTAGCATGCACCGTAATATCTTTACCTTTATTTCCTGCATTCAAGATGAGGTGCACCGCTTTTCCATTCGCTATCAGCGTGAAAACCAAAAAAAGAAAGCCTATTCCTCCACATTGGTGGCGGTGCCCGGTGTAGGGCCGGCCACGGCAAAACTTTTATTGGCACATTTCAAATCGGTAACAGCGGTGCGTCAGGCATCCATTGAGGAACTGATGCAGGTAAAAGGCGTGGGGCAAAAGGCAGCAACCACCATTTATCAATATTTTCATTCAAACGAGGAAACCCAATTATGATGGAACAACACGAGCAATTTGCACAAGCAGCAGAATATTACAAAAAACAAAAGGGCAGTGCGGCTATTTTAGATCAAGAAACGACCGTGGCTTTTTTGCGGGAAACCCAAGATATTTACGGGTATATTCCGGCACATGCACTGGAAACCATTGCCCTTTGCACCGGATATAAAGTGCCGCTGCTTCAAAAGATTATTAAACTGTATCCCAGTTTAAAGGCCAGCAACGCTGCCCATGAAATTGTGGTATGCAGTGGCGGACGCTGCGGCGGAGCAAACGCAGCATTGCTGAGCCAACTAAAAAAAGGATTGGAGCAGTTGCCTGCAAATACGGCCGAAGTGCGTACCCAAAATTGCTTTAAGCAGTGTGGAAAAGGCCCCAATATTCAGCTGGATGGCGTATTGTATCATCAATGCAATGCGGATACCGTAAACGCAATTTTACAGAAAATAAAGGGCTAAAGGTTGATAGTTGGGTTTGGTGCAATACTTGACAAAGTATGCACAAGATACGATAATTAAGCTTAACTGAATATAAAAGGAGAACACAGACGATATGCGTGTAATTTCTGGTTCGGCAAGAGGAACCAAGCTGATTGCTTTGCCTGGGGAAGATGTGACAAGACCTACCATCGACCGTGTAAAAGAGGGAATGTTCAGTGCGCTTCAATTTAGTTTGCCGGGTTCTCGCGTGCTTGATTTGTTTGCAGGCAGCGGCCAGCTGGGAATTGAGGCATTGAGCCGTGGTGCTGCAAAATGTACCTTTGTTGATCGAAATCGACAGGCTGTTTCGGTGGTGGAGAAAAACTGCAAAGCTGCCGGTATGATGCAAAATAGCCGTGTTTTGATGAGCGAAGCCGATGCATTTTTAAATACGACCAATGAAATGTATCATATCGTTTTGTTGGACCCACCCTATCGGCAGGGAATTTTACAACAGCTTTTGCCAAAGGTGGCAGCGGTAACCGAACCCGGCGGAACGGTTTTGTGCGAAAGTGAAGTTGCTGCAAGCTTACCGGACGAATGCGATGGTTTGATTAAGAAAAAACAGTACCGCTATGGCACTGTTTTAGTAACCCGCTATGAAAAGGAGCGATAACAATGAACATCGACGAATTGCTGGAGTTAATGGAAGAAACTATGGAAGAAGCATCGGGCTTGCCGTTTTCGGGCAGCAAGCGTATGGTGGATATCGACAAAATGCGGGACATTATTGATGAAATCCGCTTGAATCTGCCCACAGAGATTCGACAGGCAAAGGCAATTGTAAACGATCGTGCAGATATTGTTTCTGATGCCAAGCGGGAAGCCGAAGCCATTATCAAAAAGGCCGAAGACCGTGCCCGTATTTTAGTGGGTGAAGAACAGATTGTGCGTGCGGCACAGCAGCGTGCAGCCGATATTTTGTCTACTGCACAAAGCCAATCCCGTGAAATGCGCAATACCGTAACCGAATATTGCGAAAACATGCTGCGTGTAACCGAGGAGCAATTGGCACGCAATGCGGCAGAAGTAAAAACCGTTCGCGCAAACCTGCGCCAAACCGCAAAAAACGGAAACTAATCAAAAGACCGGTACCGAAAGGTACCGGTCTTTTTCTTTTGGAATTGTTATGGTTGAATTTTGTGTGGAATAGTACAGTTTTTTTACAGATACCACAAAGAAAAGAACAGGGTGTACAACAATTGCTTTAGGCACGGTTTAAAATGGATAAAAGCCGTAGAAAAACAAGGAAAACACAAGAAAAAACAAGATTTTTTCACGTTTCTTTTTATGGGTTTTGTATTGCATTTTGGGGGTATGTACCGTATAATAATTTGTATAGTGGGGTGAAGTGGGGCAAAGTGGAAAACATTCCACTTTGCTTGGCCTAACACATCTGCACAAGGCGAAAATTTAAAGGAGGCGGTTGGTTCGTGCTAATGGGCGAATACAACTATGCCATTGATGCAAAAGGTCGGCTGAATTTTCCGGCTCGTTTTCGTGAACAGATGGGTTCGGTATTTGTAATTACCCGCTGGATGGACCATTGCCTTGTGGCGTTTCCACAACAAGAATGGCAGGAAATCTGCGAAAAGATGCAGAACAAAAGCATGGTAAAAACCCGTGAGATCCAACGGTTTTTATTTGCGATGGCAACCGAAGTTGTGCCGGATAAACAAGGGAGGATTTTAATTTCTCCCTCCTTACGCGCACACGCCAATCTGCAAAAAGATGTAACGGTCATTGGTGTGGGAAAACGCGCCGAAATTTGGGACACCGCAGCATGGCTGCAAAAACAGGCCGAATTTGGCAGCGAGGAGCTGGAAGCGGCAATGGACGAATTAGAACTATAAGGGGGTAATTATGGAATTTAGTCACATCCCCGTGCTATTGAATGAATGTTTAGAAGGCTTGGCAATTGACCCAACCGGAACCTACCTGGACGGCACCGCCGGAGGGGGAGGGCATTCCAGCGAGATTGCAAAGCGTTTAACAACAGGGCGTTTGGTTAGTTTAGACCAAGACCCCGATGCCATTGAAGCGGCGGGAAAAGCACTACAAGGCTTACCGGCAACCTTGGTAAAAACCAATTTCTGCAATGCACGCAGTGCACTGCAAGGCCTTGGGATTTACCAAATCAACGGTGCCTTGCTGGATTTGGGCGTATCTTCCCACCAATTGGACGATGCATCCCGTGGGTTTTCCTACCGGGCAGATGCTCCGTTGGATATGCGCATGAGCCAAAGCGGGCCCACCGCAGCGGATTTGGTGAATACTGCCAGCCGGGAAGAACTGGCACGCATTTTACGCGAGTATGGAGAGGAGCCTTACGCTTGGGCCATAGCCGGAAAAATTGTACAGCGCAGAGAACAAGAGCCGTTTGCAACAACGTTGCAACTGGCGGATACCATTGCAAGCGCATTGCCCCCGGCGGTGCGGCGCAAAGACAAAAACCCTTCACGCCGTAGTTTTCAGGCGTTGCGTATTGCGGTAAACAGTGAGCTGGATGTTTTAAGCCAAGGCATGGAAGAAATTTTTGATATGCTTGCGCCCGGTGGGCGGTTTGCGATTATCACCTTCCATTCACTGGAAGACCGTTTGGTGAAAAATAAATTTCGTCAATGGGCAACGGCATGCACCTGCCCGCCGGAATATCCGGTGTGCGTATGCGGCGGCAAAGCAAAGGGTACCCTGATTACACGCAAACCCATTGAAGCCACGGCGGAAGAATTGGAATACAATCGCCGCAGCCGCTCGGCAAAATTGCGTGTAATTGAAAAGAATTAACAAATAAAAGGAGGTGAGGGCTATGGCACAGACTGCTTATGAGTTAGAACGATTTCGGAATCGCCCGTTGGAAAACGATCAACCAAAAATGCGGGCGGTACGCGGTAAAAAGCAGGCACTGAAAGTAAGTGCCGAAAAAGTAAAGGTAATTGCAGTGTGTGTAATTATGGCAGGTTTAACAATGGGCGTGCTGGAGAGCCAGGCTACCATTACCGAACTCACCTCAGAAATACAATCAACAAATAAGGCGTTAGTAAACGCACAAAGTGATTACAACTATCTTTCCGGCGTGATGGACAGCAAAACCGGTTTGAAAAATGTGGAGCAAATTGCTACTTCCACACTGGGGCTGATGAAGTTGGATAAAAGCCAAATTACATACGTTGCCCTGGAAAGCGAAAGCCTTATTTCCAGACCGGAAAGCAGTACCAAAAAGATGACCGGGTTTTTACAGAATTTTTTACAGGGTTTAATGGATTATTTGAATCCTTGAGAAAATGATTTGCTGAAAAAGCGTGCCGTAGCGCACGCTTTTTCGGTTATTAAGGCCTACGTTATCATAGTATATGCAGGACTTTCAGTGAAAATTACGAGGAAAATATAACATGGCAAAGCAACAAAATCCTAAAAAATCAGCTGCAAAGAAACGCTCGTTTGCCCGCTATTGGATGCTGGGTGGTGCATTTGTTTTAGGGGCAAGTATCTTAATTGGCCGCTTATACTGGCTTCAAATTACAAAGTATGATGAATACAGTGTAAAGGCAGCAAACCAGCAATTGAAAGATGTTTCGGTAACGGCAACTCGTGGTGAAATTTATGACGCAAACGGAAAAGTGCTGGCAAAAAGCAGTATTGTTTGGACCATTGCAGCAGATCCAAGCCAGATTACACCGCTGAAAGCGGCCGAAGGAGATACCCGAACCCCTGAAGAGCGAAGAACAGCTCGCGTACAGCAGGTAAGCAAGGATATTGCGGATTTGCTTAGTTTGGAATATGATACCGTTTACAACATGCTCATCGACGCAACAAGTCAGTATAAAGTACTGGCAAAACAGGTGGATAAACCAATTGCGGACGCAGTAAAGGAGTATGCAAACGAAAACAGTTTACCCATTACCATTTCGCAGGATACCAAGCGTGAGTATCCGTTTGGTGCGTTTGCGGCCAGTGTACTGGGCTTTATGCATGCCGATGGATACGGTTTTTACGGCTTGGAAAGCTATTATGAAGATGTGCTTGCCGGTACACCCGGCCGTTTGGTAAGCATTAAAAATGCTTTAGGCAATGAGATTGCAAACGATGACCGCATCGAATATCCGGCGGAAAACGGCAAGAGCCTGGTTCTCACATTGGATGCCAATGTTCAGGCCATTGCTGAAAAATATCTGGAAAACTCGGTTACGGTCAACAACGTTACCAACCGTGGCGTTGTTATTATCATGGATGTAAATACCGGTGCAATTTTGGCAATGGCAACCAAGCCAGATTTTGACCCCAACGAGCCCATGGTAATTTACGATTCGGCACTGGCTGCTACCTTAGACGGCTTAGACGGCGAAGAATACACCCAAGCGCAAGGTGCAGCACGACAAACTCAGTGGAAAAACAAAGCGATTACCGAGTTGTATGTGCCCGGTTCCGTCTTTAAGCTGGTTACCACATCGGCTGCCATTGATTCGGGTTTGAGTACACCGTCCACCGAATATAATTGCCCTGGCAGCTACACCGTAGCAGGACAAACAACCTATACCTGTGCGGAACATGCGGCCCATGGCTGGCAAAACATGAGCCAGGTACTACAAAACAGCTGTAACATTGCCACCATTCAGGAAGCGCAGAAAATGGGCGTTGATATCTTTTCGGATTATTACAACGCCTTTGGTTTCACGGCTGCAACCGGAATTGACCTGCCGGCAGAGCAGGCGCCCTACCCCAATGTATCGTACCATACCGCCGATACCATGAGTGCGGTTGACTTGGCATCCACCAGTTTTGGTCAGGCGCAAAAGGTTACCCCCATTCAGATGATTACCGCAGTAGCGGCCGTAGTAAACGGCGGATATCTGGTGCAACCTCATATTGTAAGCCAAATTGTGGATTCGGACGGAAATGTGGTGGAAGAAATTAACCCCAGTCCCAAGCGTCAGGTAATTAGTGAAGAGGTTTCGGCTCAGCTGTGCAGCATGATGGAAGATGTTGTTGCACAGGGCCGTGATGGTGCAGCGGGTCGAAATGCCTATGTGGCAGGTTATCGCATTGGCGGTAAATCTGGTACCAGTGAAAAGCTGGACTTGGGTGAACGTGAAGGTGGCGGATACGAAAAGGTTTCCAGCTTTGTGGGCGTGTTACCCATTGACGATCCCCAAATTGCAATCTTGGCCTTTTTGGATGAACCTCACGCAGAAACCGAGTACGGCTCCATGTTGAGTGCGCCGCTGGTTGGTAATATTATCAGTGAAGTGGCACCCTATTTGGGCATTGAACAGGACGAAAGCCTGTTGCCCACCGGAAATGTAACCGTACCAAACCTGATTGGAAATACCTATAGTCAGTGGGATTTGGCACAGGTAGAACTGAACAAAAAGGGTTTGGCACACCGTAAAGTAGGCAGTGGAAATACGGTAGTGGCACAATATCCCATGGCAGGCCAAAAGGTTCCCGGGGGAACAACCGTATATTTGTATACCGATACCACCGAGTATACAATGGTTACCGCACCGGATGTTACCGGAAAAAGCGGTGCATTGGCCAGCCAGATGCTGTCCGGTGCAGGTTTGAATGTGCAGTTTAACGGGCCGGAAGACGGCATTGTTACCGAACAAAGTGTACCGGTAGGTACTGAAACCCCCATGGGTACCATTGTTACGGTAACAACGCAGCAGGCAACTGATTCGGTAACGGTACAGCAAGATACCAGCCAAGCACAAGAAGATGCCAGTCAGGTGCCGGAAGAATAATAGAGCTGGTATTCATGGGACTTGAATACCATGCATACTGATTATCAAAGAAAGAATTAGCGGCACACCTGCGTTGCATCGGGTTGTGCCGCTCGTTATGAAGGAGGCCTTTTTATGCAGCCGATTTTTGCCGCAGAATTGCTGGCAGGACTTACGCAAGTTGCTCTGCCCGGTAATCAAAAAATTACCGCTGTGGTAACTGATAGCAGAAAAATTTGCAAAGATTGTGTTTTTGTTTGCTTTAAAGGGCAACGGGTAGATGGCCATGATTTTGCACCACAAGCAATTCAGCAAGGTGCAGCCTATGTGGTGGTAAACCATCTGTTGGACACCATTCCTACCGACCGACAAATTGTTTGTGAAAGCAGCCACCGTGCAATGATGCAAATGGGGGCAAATTATCGCGCAAAGTTTCAGCCCAAAATGATTGGTGTAACCGGTAGCGTTGGAAAAACCACCACAAAAGAATTTTGTTATGCGGTTCTTTCGGCGTTTGGCAATACCCTGAAAACCGATGGAAATCAAAACAATGAAATCGGTGTGCCGAATACATTGTTTCGCTTGGAAAGCAATACCGAATATGCGGTTGTGGAAATGGGCATGAGTGCCTTGGGCGAGATCGAACGTTTGAGCCGTGTGGCAAAGCCGGATGCAGGCATTATCACCTGCATTGGCGTGAGTCATATGGAAACCCTGGGCAGTCAGGAAAATATCTGCAAAGCAAAATTGGAGATTTGCGCAGGTTTGCCGGATGGTGCACCGCTTGCACTGAATGCAGATGATGTATTTTTAAATAAAGCCCGCGAAAACGGAGAGATTCCGCAGCGTTTGCAAACCGTTTGGTATGGTTTGGATGCAGAGTGGGCAGATGTTACCGCAATCAATCTGACCGGAGATGCAGAGAGCCAGCAGTTTACTTTGGTCGACAAAGAAAACGGAAGCTTTGCAGTGACCATTCCGGCATTGGGCAAACACAGCGTTTACGACGCATTGGCGGCATATGCGGCAGCTACCCGAATGGGACTGGATGCCAAAACCTGCGCAGCGGCACTTGCGAACTATAAAAGCACAGGAATGCGGCAGAATGTGGTGAAGAAAAACGGCTGCATTTTTATCGAGGACTGTTACAATGCCAGCCCGGACAGCGTAAAGGCAAGTTTACAAATGTTTCGGGATTATCCATGCACCGGCCGCAAGTTTGCTTTGTTGGGCGATATGTTGGAGCTGGGTGATTTGGAGGAGCAAGCCCACAAGCAAGTGGGTGAATGGGCGGCACAAAGTGGGCTTTCCAAAGTGATTGCACTGGGTGCGGCAAGTAAATTCACGGTAGAACAGGCACAAAAAAATGGTTTGGATGCGGTTCATTGCGAAGGCTATGAACAAGCTGCACAAGAACTTTTACAACTTATGCAGCCGGGCGATGCACTGCTTGCAAAAGCAAGCCGCGGAATGAAGTTGGAAACTGTGCTGCAAACACTGTATGAACAAAAATAAGCTTGAAATAAAGGACGAAGAGGAGAACATTTATGGCGCGCTATGCACTCATTTTAGCCGCTGCCTGCGGTTTTGTAATTGCAGCGGTTTCGGGAATTTTTATTGTTCCGTTTTTACGAAAACTGCATTTTGGGCAAACCATTAAAGAAATTGGCCCAACTTGGCACAACAGCAAGCAGGGTACCCCTACCATGGGCGGTATGTGCTTTATTTTAGGCAGCGTAATGGCAGTGGTTTTTGCCCTGTTAAGCTTAATGAATTCCACACCGGAACTGTTGGGCGGTGTAAAAAGTCAAAATTTGTATTTGAGCATTTTCACTGCGTTTGGATTTGGTTTAATCGGCTTTTTGGACGATTTTATTAAGGTAATCAAAAAACGAAATTTAGGCCTGCGTGCTTGGCAAAAAATTGTGGGTCAGCTGATTGTTACCACCGTGTTTTTGGCCGGATTGGAACTGAACGGCACCTTGACCACCAGCATTACACTGCCCTTTTTCGGTATGGTAAATCTGGGAATTTTCTTTTATCCCTTATCTTATATTTTGATTATCGGTATTGTAAATGCCGTAAACTTGACCGATGGCATCGACGGTTTGTGCTCTTGCGTAACCTTTGTTGCCATGTTAGGCTTTTTGACCTTGGCAAGCTTTATCGGTGAGTTTAATCTTTCGATTTTTGCTGCTGCGTTGGCAGGTGCACTGGCAGGCTTTTTGGTATGGAACTTCTATCCTGCCAAAACCTTTATGGGCGATACCGGCAGCATGTTCTTGGGTGGTGCGGTAGCAGGCTTGGCTTACAGCATGGGCCGCCCGGAAATTCTGTTCTTCTTTGGTGCGGTATATATTTGGGAAGCCGCCACCGTTGTAATTCAGGTAACCTATTTTAAACTGACCCATGGCAAACGAATTTTCAAGATGACACCAATCCATCATTCCTTTGAAATGAGTGGCTGGAGCGAAATTAAGATTGATGCAGGCTTTAGCTTGATTGCTGCTGTTTGTGTAGCACTTGGATTGGTATTTGCTTATTTTTACTATTGATAACGGTTAGGAAAGGAGGCCGGCGTTCATGGCCAGCTATCCCACAAATCGGCCTTCCATGCCGGCAGGCCGGTCCTCGGTTTCGGGGCAGTCAAGACAGCGTCAACCATACCGAACAGCGCAATCCGGCGCACAGAGAAGCGCACGTTCGGCACAGGGGGCACCCCGAACAGCAGGAACATCGGCAGGGCAACGCAGACCCCAGCAAAGACAACAGCCACGGCGGCAGCCGCAGCAACAACCGCGCCCACAACAAACAACTGCCCAAAAGCGTATGGCGGCAATACGGCAAAAAGAGCCCAAGACCAAGGTACGCATGTTTTATAAAAATCCCGGTGCAGTAAACGGCGGATTTGTGGCAACCATGGTAATTTTGCAGGTGTTTGGCTTGATTATGCTGTTTAGTGCAAGTTACGCAACGGCACTTTATAAATTTGAAAACAGCTATGAATACTTTGGACCCCAAACACTATATGCTTGCGTTGGTTTTGCAGCCATGTGGATTGCTTCCCGCGTGGACTATCACTGGCTTCGCAACTGGAGTTGGAAGCTGTATTTTATTGTTTTGTTCCTTTTGGTGGTGGTATTGTTTATGCCACCCATTAAAGGTTGCAGACGCTGGATCAATATCAGTCATTTTCCCACCATTCAGGTCAGTGAAATTGCAAAATTCTCGCTGATTTTGTTGCTGGCGCATCTGTTTGCCCGTTACCAAAAACGCATTGAGGGTAAAATTCCCGGCGCAGGTGCAATGGAAAACTTTAAATTAACCATTGTTCTGCCGGGTATGGTTTTGCTGCCCATTCTTGTCTTGCTGTACTTGGAACCGCACAACAGTGCCATGATCTTGATGTGCTGTATTACTGCATCCATTATGATGGTAGGTGGTGCAATGATGCGCTGGTTCCTTTCGGCCGGCGGCGTTGCGGTGGCAGGTGCAGCAGCTATGCTGATTTTGCGCGGCGGTTATGTACAGGAACGCTTGCAAGGTTGGTTGGACCCGTTTTCGGATATGCAGGACTCCACATTGCAGACAGGCCAAAGCCTTTATACCATTAGTTCAGGCGGACTGTTTGGTGTGGGCATTGGCAATAGCATTCAAAAGCACATGTGGCTGCCCGAAGCGCAAAACGACTTTATCTTTGCGGTATTGTGTGAAGAGTTGGGCTTTGTGGGGGCAGCAATCTGCATTTTGCTGTTTTTGCTGTTGATTATCCAGGGATTGATTATTGCAAAGCAGGCACCGGACCGCTTTGGCAGTTTGCTGGTGGTTGGCTGTATTGCACAGATTGGCTTTCAGTTTATCTTTAATGTGGCGGTTGTTACCAACACCATTCCCAACACCGGCATCAGCTTGCCGTTCTTCTCTTCGGGCGGCACCAGTTTGATGCTGCTATTGGGGCAGATGGGCATTGTACTAAGTGTGTGCCGAGCGGGCAACAAAAAGCGAGCGGAAGAGCGAGCCGCACGCGAAGAACAAAAAGAAGCGGAACAAGAAGCACAGCGAAAAAAAGACGAACAAGATCCATATGCACGGTTTCGTTAATAGGCGATAAAGGGGAGGCTAATTCATGCGTGTACTAATTGCGGCCGGTGGTACAGCCGGACATATCAATCCTGCCTTGGCAATTGCAGGTGTAATTAAAAAACATTGCCCGGATGCAGAAATTCACTTTGCAGGACGCAAGGCCGGAATGGAGTACAAATTGGTTACGGCGGCAGGGTATCCGTTTCATCACATTGAGGTAAACGGCATACAGCGCAGCTTAACACCAAAAAACATTGTTAGAAATATCGAAGCACTGTGGCATCTTGCATTGTCCGGCAGCAAAGCCAAAGCAATGATGCGGGAAGTAAAGCCGGATTTGGTGATTGGCTGTGGCGGATATGTAAGCGGCCCTGTGGTGCGCTGTGCAGCCAAAATGGGGATTCGCACCGCCATTCACGAGCAGAATGCGTTTCCCGGTGTGACCAATAAGCTGCTGGCAAAAGATGTGGATGTGGTGTTTGCCGCCGTTAATGCCGCAGTGGAAAAATTGGGTGCACCCGAAAAAACCAGCGTGGTGGGCAACCCCGTTCGACCGGAAATTTTTGCCCAAGACCGTGCAGCGGCAAGAGCGAAGCTAAAAGCAGGCGACCGAACTGTTATTGTAAGTTTTGGCGGAAGCTTAGGCGCAAGACGCATCAATGAAGTAATTGCCGATTTGGCGGCATGGGAACAAAAAGAACCCCGTAATATTTTGCATCTGCATGCCACAGGCAGCCGTGGGGTGGAGCTGTTTGCGGACTTGGCAAAAGAAAAAGGATTTTGCTATAATGAAAATCTGATTGTACAGGAGTACATTGAAAATATGGCCGAACTGCTGGCGGCAGCTGATTTGGTCATTAGCCGTGCAGGTGCTTTGACCTTGGCGGAATTGGAGGCCGTGGGTCGTGCATCCATCTTGATTCCCAGCCCCAATGTGGCAGAAAATCATCAATACTACAATGCCTTGGAGCTGCAAAAAGCAGGGGCGGCTGTGGTAATTGAAGAAAAAGAGTTAAGCGGCGAAGGTTTGGTAAACACGGTTGCAGAGCTGTTGGCACAGCCCGGAAAATTACAGGTGATGGGCCAAATGGCGCATACATTGGCAGAGCCGGAAAGTTTGGAGAAAATTTGGGCCAAATTAGCTGCCTTAATGCAAATTTCGTAAATAAAGCCCCAGGCAAGGAAGAAAAGGGAAAGAGGTGACGGCGCATGAATCAACAAAAACGACGCCCCCCACAACATACTGCAAATCAGTCGGTTCAAAACCGCACACCGCGGGATCGGCAAGCGATGCAATCCAGACCGGTACAACCCAATCGGAATCGCACCGCAGCAAATTCCGGTATGCGAACAGCACCGAACCGCAATGCAGCACAAAGGCGAAGCGCTCCGATGCAAAATGCCAACACAATGGCAAGATCTACGGCACAAGCGGCGCAGCAACGCAGCGCACAACAGCGTCCGATGCAACAAAAACCTCTTTCTTCCACATCTGCAAAAAAGCGAGTGCAAAAACGAGCAGAAAAGCGTCAGGCACCGCCGCGGCGGTTAACCCATGGTGAGCTGCGCCGCCGCAGACGTAGACGAAACCTATTGCTGGCCTTTTTAACGGTAATTGTAATTGGTGTTGGCATTGCCCTTTCGTTGACAGTGCTTTTTAAAGTAGAAGAGTTTCGGGTTGAGAATCTGGATAAAACTTCCCCGGCGAACACCGGTATTTACACCGAAGAACAGGTGTTGAGTGCTTTGCGCATTTCCGTTGGCGATAATATGTTCCAATTTTCTGCAAAAGACAAACAAAAGGCGTTGGAAGTTGCACTGCCTTATTTGGATGTTGTACAAATTCGACGCAGTTTGCCCGGTACGGTTGTGGTGCGTGTTCAGCCGGCAGTGGAAACCTGGTGTGTGCAAACGGATGGCAGCTGGCTGATTTTGAGTGATTCTTTAAAGGTTTTAAAAATTACACAGGAAAAGCCGGAACATTTAACTGCATTAACCGGCCTCGCTGTGAATACACCGGTAGAGGGGTATTCGTTGCAGCTGCAAGATGAGCGAAAGCACCAAGAATTGTTAGAATTGATTGCAGTACTGGAAAAGTACGGCATGAAATCCGATTGCACCGAGATTGCACTGGGTGAGGAAAATAATGCCTATGTCATTTACCAAGACCGTGCAAAAATTCTGATTGGTACATACAACAATTTGGATTACAAGATCCAGTTTGCATCGGTTATTATGCAAAACAAGGACGGAAAAGGCGTGGCAGAAAGCGAACGAGGGGTACTGGATGTATCCCATCAGCTGGAAGACGGCAGCATTCGGCCCACCTGGTCGCCCGGTGAATTTGCGGCGGTTGAATCCACCGAACCCACAGAGCCTGCAACCGATACCGCAGAATCGCAAGACCCTGCGGCATCGCAGACAGAAGAGGGACAACAGGCGCAGGATACAGAACAAACCCAAGAGACCCAAACAGAAGAAACGCAGACGGATGGAGCGGATGGTCAGGATACCACGCCGCAGCCCACAACAGAACCTGCGGATTAAAACAGAAAAGCCTGTGGAGATTTCTCCACAGGCTTTTTGTGTTTTAATGCAGAATAAAGAATTGTTCGTACCAAAGAATAAAGCTGTAAAAGCTCCAGATTTGGGTCATGCCGCCGTTTTTGCCGTTTTTGTGTTCATCCAACAGGCGCAGCAGTTCGGGAACATTAAAGAATTGTTCGGCAATTTCGCTTTGGAACTTTTCCCGTACCATTTGATAGTATTTATCCTGACGCAGCCAGTCGTTCAAGGGAACGGGGAAGCCAAGCTTCTTTCGTTTGGCAACGCTTTCGGGCAGTTGCTTCAAAGCGGCGCGGCGCAGGGCAATCTTGGTTTCATCCTTGCTGGAACGGTAGCGGGTGGGAATTTGCAGAGCAAGCTCCAATACCTCACGGTCCAGGAACGGAACACGCAGTTCCAAGCTGTTGGCCATGCTCATGCGGTCGGCTTTCAGCAGGATATCGTACAGCATCCAGGTGTGAATATCAACCCATTGCAGCTGGGTGGGTTCATCCAGGTTTTGTACCTGGTCAAAGTAGGGTTTGAAAAATTCTTCGGGGGTTTTGGTGTGATACTTCTTTTTCAGATACTTATCACGCTCGGCAGGGGTGGCAAACACATAGTTTGCACGCATGCAGCGCTGCCAAGGCTCTTGTGCACCGCGAACCAAAAAGTTTTTGCCCTTGAAATCCGGCAGAGCTTTTGCAATGCTGCCGGCGGCTTTGCGCATAAAGGCAGGTACCTTTTTTTCGTAGTCGGCAAAATGCTGTGCGGCACAGTATAAGGGATAACCGCCAAACAGTTCGTCGGCACCTTCGCCCGAAAGAACAACCTTAACATGCTTTGCGGCGTTCTTAGTCAAGAAGTACAGCGGTACTTCGCTGGGGTTGGGCATGGGCTCATCCAGATACCATTGAATGGTTTTGTTGGCTTCAAAGAAGTCATCGGCATTTACCTTGTTGGCAATGCTGGGAACTCCGATTTCCTTGCTGAATGCCTGTGCATAGGGCAACTCGGAGTATTTTTCTTCTTCGTAGCCAACGCTGAAGCTTTTGACATGAGGGGTGCCTTTGGAAACTTCGTTGACCACAAAGCTGGAGTCAACACCGGAGGAAAGGAAGCAGCCAACCTCAACATCGGCAATCTGATGCACCCGAACACTTTCGGCAAAGGTTTCGGTAATGGCTTTTTCCCAATCTTCCAGAGATTTGCTTTCGTCGATGCGATAGCGAATGTCGTAGTAGCGTTCAATGGTCATGTTGCCGCCCTGCCAGGTGAACATATGGGCACCGGGGAGTTTGTAAACCCCTTTGAACATGGTTTCTTCGTTGGGAATGTATTCAATGGAAAGATATTCGGGCAAACGCTCTTCGTTTAGTTCCTTTTTAAAGCCAGGATGGGGCAGAAAACTTTTGATTTCGCTGCCGAACAGGAAATGACCGTTTTCGTTGTAGTAATAATAGGGCTTAATGCCGAAGATATCGCGCGCACCGAACAGGGTTTTGGTCTGAGTATCCCAGATGACAAAGGCAAACATGCCTCGCAGTTTGGCAGGCAATTCCTTGCCCCATTCTTCGTAGCCGTGCAGCAATACTTCGGTATCGGAATGGGTGGCAAAGGTGTGACCGGCTGCTTCCAGCTGGGTACGCAGCTCCATAAAGTTATAGATTTCGCCGTTAAATACGGTAACCAGTCGGCCGTCTTCGTTAAACATGGGCTGGGTGCCGCCCTCTAAGTCGATAATCGACAGGCGGCGGTGACCCAACGCCACCTGCTCGTCCACGTAGAAGCCTTCGCCGTCCGGGCCGCGATGTGCGATTAAATCCGCCATTTTTTTAATGGTGTTTTTTGCCGCTTCGGTTTCATGCTTTGCGCTGGCAAAGCCAATAAATCCACACATAGGTTCTCCTTTAATCTACAAGGCTCTTGTTGCCAAAGTAGCGTTTGTATTTTCGGTAGTTGTTAAGTTGGTTTTTTACATACCAAATTGCACGCTTTAAGGTGAAATCCTCTTTGCAGAACAACTGGTGTGTTACCTTGCCCTGCCGCATTAAGCTGCGTGCTTGGGCCAGCAGTTCTTTGTCCTTGAGGTATTTTTTCAAGATACCGGCAGGGGCAATCATCCACAGATGCTGGGTATCGGCAATGGTCAGGCCTTGGGGCTTGTGCTCCACAACGTCTTCCACCAGCCATTTTGCCAGATTGTATCCGCTGGCGGTAACAAAAAAGCTGGAACGGCCTTGACGGGGGTTCATCTCGAACAGTTTGTACTTGCCGTCGCGCACATCGTATTTCATGTCGAAGTTGGAAAACCCTTCCCAGCCCACATCTTCCAAAAAGGCTTTCATTTTTTCCATCAATTCCTCGTCCTTAATGGAAAGAATGGCGGCATAGTTGCCGATGCCTTCGGGGGTTTGCTCTTCCAGCAGGGGGCGCCCCAATGCCATCAAATGCACCTTGTGGTCTTGGCCGGAGTAGCAGTTCAGCACGCGCATGCAGTTATCGTCGCCGGGAATGTACTCTTGCAGCACCAGATTGTCTTGATAGCTGGAAGAATAAATTGCAGCACAAATGGCGTCGAACTCCTGCTGGTTATAGGCAATAAACACCTTTTTCTTGTGGGGGAACTTACAGTTCCAATAAGCAACGCTGTTGCTTGCCTTAATGATGCAGGGGAAGTCAAAGGGAAGCTTTACCGTTTTGTAGTTCTGATTGGTGCAGCTGAAGGTTTTGGGATAAGCCAGACCATGGGCTTCGCAGGCTTGGTAGAAAAACTCCTTGGTGTCCAGCTGTTCCACCAATTCGGGGGTGGGGCAGGCAAAATGATATAGACCTTCCAAAGCGGCGCGGTTGCGTGCCATAAGGCCGGTGTAGTTGTCGCCACAGCTTACCAAAACCAGTGTTTTGCCGGTATGCTGTGCGGCAAAGGTTTGCAGTGTTTTGCAAAAAACAGCATCGTCTTCCAAGTTGGGCTCGATAACAGCCATTTTTACCAGTTTAGAGTTGGCGGTGGCGGCCAGTGCGCCCTTGCCGATGGCAAGGCTGGTTACCCCATATTGCATATAAAAACTGCGGGCCATGCCATACACATTAGCATCGCTGCCCAGCAGTACAGGAAGAATTTGTTCCATGGATTATTTCACCTAAACTTTCCAAAGATTAATACATTGCATACGTTCTTTTATTTTACTTCTTTTCTTCTTCTATTGTCAAACAAAACCAGTGCTTTTAAACCGATAAGAAGTGTAGTATAATAAAAATTATATATTGGGATATTTTACCCATTGCAAGGGAAAGGAATACAGCCATGTGTGGAATTGTTGGCTTTACAGGCCTACGGGCAGAGCGTGAACAGATTTTAAAACAGATGATGGATGCCATTGTACATCGTGGACCCGATGGCGAGGGCAGCTATTTTGGAGAAGGGGTTGCCTTGGGGCATCGCCGTCTTTCGATTTTGGATTTATCCGGTGGTGCACAGCCCATGTTCAATGAGGACAAGGCCATTGCTGTGGTATTCAACGGCGAAATTTATAACTTTATGGAACTGCGCCAGCAGCTGGTACAGGCAGGGCATGTATTTGCCACCGATCACTCGGATACCGAGGTACTGCTGCACGGCTACGAAGAATGGGGCGAGGCAATGCTGCAAAAGCTGCGGGGCATGTTCGCCTTTGCCATTTGGGACAGCCGCGACAACAGTTTATTCTGTGCCCGCGACCATTTTGGCATTAAGCCGTTCTATTATTATCAGACCAGCGAGGACGAGCTGCTGTTTGGCAGTGAAATCAAGAGCTTTTTGCATCATCCCGGATTTGAAAAAGAGATGAACGAAGAGCAGCTGGAACTGTATTTGACCTATCAATATTCGCCGGGAGAAAACACCTTTTTCAAGGGTGTGAAAAAATTGCTGCCGGCCCATTCGCTGCGCTGCAAAGACGGACAAATTACTGTAACCCGTTATTGGGAGCCTAAGTTTGAGCCTCAGCAAGGGGATAGCTTGAGCGATTGGGAAAAGCGCATTGAAGAAGTGATGAAAAACAGCGTTGCTGCACATAAAATCAGCGACGTGGAAGTGGGCTCCTTTTTGTCTTCGGGTGTGGACTCCAGCTATATGGCATATCTGGCCCATGTGGACAAGACTTTTACCGTGGGTTTTGCCAACAAGCAGTACGACGAAACCGAATATGCTGCCAAGTTCAGTGAGTTTATGGGCGTAAAAAACTATGCGTACCGCATTGAGCCCCAGGAATACTGGCAGAATCTGCCCCGCATCCAATATCACATGGATGAGCCTTTGGCGGACGCTGCCAGCGTGGCACTGTACTTTGTAAACCGTGAGGCAGCAAAGCAGGTAAAGGTTTGTTTGTCCGGTGAGGGTGCAGACGAATTTTTTGGCGGTTATAACATCTATAAAGAGCCTTTTACTGTATCTTGGTACGACAAGGTTCCTCTGCCTATGCGCAGAGCGATTGGTGCAGCTGCGGAACATCTGCCGCCGGTACACGGTGTTAACTTTTTGGTGCGCCGTTCTCAACCGCTGGAAGAGCGATACATCGGCAACACCAACCTGATGAGCGAACAGCAAAAGAAAAAGCTGCTGAAGCATTACAAGGGCAATGTGAAACCCACCGATTTGTCCCGCCCGTATTTTGCAAAAACAAAGGGGCAAGACCCGGTTAGCCGCATGCAGTATACCGATTTGCATTTGTGGATGGTGGGTGATATCCTGCTGAAAGCCGATAAGATGAGCATGGCCAACAGCTTGGAGCTGCGTGTGCCCTTCTTGGACCGTGAGGTTTTTGAAGTAGCACGGCATATTCCTGCAGAATATCGTGCCGATGCACAAAGCACCAAAAAAGCAATGCGCGGCGCAGCGGCACGCAGCATTCCCGAAAAAACAGCCGAGAAAAAGAAGCTGGGCTTCCCGGTGCCGGTTCGTGCATGGCTGCGGGAAGAACAGTATGCAGCGGTAGTGCGTGAGGCATTTACAAGCCCGGCGGCAGAACGCTTTTTCAACACCAAAGAACTGGTGAACATGCTGGAACAGCACATGAGCGAAAAGCGGGATAACTGGCGTCAGATTTGGTGTGTGTTTATGTTCTTAACCTGGTACGAAGAATATTTTGTAAAACGCTGATGCGCAAAAAAGCATGTGCAGATAGGCGTAAAAAAGAACATTTCTATTGCCATGGGCATAAAACGGAGAAGAGTGTTTGGCAACAGAGAGGGGCGAATGGAACCATGAAACTAGAAAAGCTTTTGGAAGGCTTGGAATATACCCTGTTACAGGGAAGTTTGGATACAGAAGTAAAAGACATTGCATACGATTCCAGAAAGGTGCAGCTGGGATGGGCGTTTGTATGCATTGTGGGCATTACACGGGATAGCCACGACTATGCAATGGACGTGGCACAAAACGGCGCAAGCGTTTTGATTATTCAGCACAAATTGGACCAAATGCCGGAAGGGGTTACCGTGGTACAGGTAAAATCCAGCCGTCAGGCATTGGCGATTATGT
The DNA here is from genome assembly GCA_944382775.1 of uncultured Allofournierella sp. GTDB lineage: Bacteria > Bacillota > Clostridia > Oscillospirales > Ruminococcaceae > Allofournierella. The sequence goes on along the minus strand of CALWNI010000013.1, from coordinate 20,988 downwards.
CCTGCAATTATTTTGAGCATCCGGCAGAAAAACTCATCACCATTGGTGTTACCGGCACCAAGGGAAAAACCACCACATCCCACATGATTTGTTCGGTGATGAATGCAGCCGGGCACAAGTGCGGCATTATTGGCACCAACGGTGTGGCATATCCCGGCGTAAAACGGCAGCTGATTAACACCACCCCGGAAAGTTACGAGCTGCAAAAGATGTTCTATGAAATGCTGGAGGCCGGCTGTGACAGCGTGGTAATGGAGGTTTCCAGCCAGGGCATTATGATGGAGCGTGTAACCGGTATCCACTATAATGTGGGCGTATTTACCAACCTGTACCCCGACCACATCGGCGGCCCCGGCGAACATGCCAGCTTTGAAGAATACCGTGCATGGAAAGGGGAACTGTTCCGCCGCTGTGATGTGGGCGTTGTAAACATTGATGATAAGAATTGCGACGCACTGCTGGAAGGGCATACCTGCAAGCTGGTGAGCTACGGCGTGCACAAGCAAGCAGATTTTCATGCAGAGAATTTGAACCTGCTGCGGGCAGAGAACTTTTTGGGCATTCAGTTCCATGTAAGCGGAAAAGAAACCATGGATGTTAAGGTAAATATGCCCGGTGAATTTAGCGTATACAACAGCTTGGCAGCCATTGCAGTAGCCCGTGTTCTGGGGGTAGAACATCAGGCCATTCACGACGGGTTGATGAATCTTTCGGTAAAAGGCCGTGTGGAACTGGTGCCGGTAAGCAAAGAGTTTACCGTGCTGATTGACTTTGCACACAACGAAGCAGGAACCGAAAGCTTGCTAAGCACCTTGCGTGCTTACAATCCCAAGCGTTTGGTGGTGCTGTTTGGCTGTGGCGGCGACCGTAGCCGCTTGCGCCGATACGGAATGGGCGAGGTAGCCAGCCGCAAAGCGGACTTTTTGATTTTGACCGAAGACAACAATCGTTACGAACCGGTGGAACAAATCTTAAAAGACATTAAGATTGGCATTGAACAGGGCAACCCGGAGATTCCCTATGTGGAAATTCCCGACCGATTGGACGCCATTCATTATGCGCTGGACCATGCACAACCGGGCGATGTGATTGCAGTAATTGGCAAAGGACACGAAACCTATCGGGACCGCATGGGCGAAAAGACACCGTTTTTGGAGCGCGAATTGATTTTGGAATACGCCGAACAAATTGGCTTAAAGTAAAAACGGAAAAAATGAAACGATAGAAAGCGGTGAAACCTTTATGCCGATTATTGGGATTGACCTTGGTACCACCAACAGCTTGGCTGCTGTGTGGAAAGAGGGGCGAAGTCAATTGATTCCCAATGCGTTTGGAGAATATCTCACCCCCAGTGTGGTAAGCGTGGATGCCGATGGTTCCATTTTGGTGGGAAAAGCAGCACGGGAACGCTTGATTTCGCACCCGGAGCAAAGCGCGGCTTCGTTTAAGCGCGCAATGGGAACGGATCAGCGCTTTGTATTAGTTGACAAAGCGTTTACACCGGAAGAATTGTCGGCGTTGGTATTGCGCCGTCTGAAAGAAGATGCGGAGGCCTTTTTGGGCCAGCCGGTAACCGAAGCAGTGGTAAGCGTACCGGCTTATTTTAACGATGCACAGCGTGCAGCCACCAAACGGGCGGGCATGCTGGCAGGATTAACCGTAGACCGCTTAATTAACGAACCCAGTGCCGCAGCGTTGGCATGTTATGACCCTGCACAGGGGGATGCCTCTTTTTTGGTATACGATTTTGGCGGCGGTACGCTGGATGTTTCGGTGGTAGACTGCTTTGAAAACGTGGTGAACATTTTAGCGGTAAGCGGCGATAATGCTTTGGGCGGAAATGATTTTGACATGGCAATTGCACATATGTATTGCCAGAAAAACCAGATTGATTTTCACGCTTTGAACAAAGAAAAACAGGCAATTTTGCTGCGGCAGGCAGAACAATGCAAACGAACCTTGAGCGAATCACCTGTTGCCATGATGGTTTTGGAACTGGATGGCTTAAAGGGTTCGATGGCATTGACGGGGCAGCAGCTGATTGAACAGGCGCAAACCTTATTTTCCCGCATGCGTACCCCGTTATTGCGTGCGTTAAAAGACAGCGGTATTTCCTTGAGTGAATTACAGGCTGTGGTACCGGTTGGCGGCAGCTGCAAAATGCCGGTGGTGCGTCAATATCTGAACCATTTGCTGGGGCAAAAATTGGCGAATCCAGGTAGCCCGGATACGGTGGTAGCCCTAGGTGCAGGCATGTATGCTGCCATGAAAGCACGGGAAAATAGCTTGCGTGAAATGGTTCTGACCGATATCTGCCCCTTTACCTTAGGTGTTGGTGTACATAACCCAGCGGATGAAGAAAATCTGCTGATGAGCCCCATCATTGAGCGCAACAGCGCACTACCCACCAGCAAGATTGAGTCTTACTACACCGTTTCGGACAATCAAACACAGCTGAAAATTCAGGTGTTTCAAGGTGAAGCCTTATACTGCAAAGAAAATCAAAAGCTTGGTGAGCTGAATCTGCCGGTGCCTCCTGCGCCGGCAGGCAAAGAAGGGGCTTCGGTTCGCTTTACATATGACATTAACGGTATTTTAGAGGTGGAGGCAACCAGCCTTTCTACCCATCAGACCATTAGCACGGTTTTGGTGGGAAAGGGCAGCGGTTTGACCGAAGCCCAGGCCAAAGAGCGGTTACAGGAGCTGGAAAAGCTAAAGATTCATCCCCGTGAGCAGGAAGAAAACCGCTTGCTGCTGGCGAAGGGTGAGCGGCTTTGGGAGGAAGCTTTGGGCGAACAGCGAGAACAAATTGCACAGGTTGTACAGATGTTTGCACAGGCCCTGGCAAGCCAAGAACAGGGGCGCATTGCCCGAACCCGTGCAAAGGTGGCAGAGATGCTCAATCGCTTGGAAGAAGGCCTTTCTTTGGATGAATTGGGTGAAGAGGATTACGAGGGCGAAGAAGGCGAGATGGAATGAATTTTTGGCAGGTTTTGGGGATTGAACCCACCACAGATAAAACAATCATTCGGCATGCTTATGCAGAAAAAACACGCGCCTGTCATCCGGAAGAAAATCCGCAGGGGTTCGATGCGCTTCATAAGGCATTTCAAGCTGCCATGCAGTATGCACGCCGCAATGCACAAAGTGCAGTGTTGCCCAATCCTGGTTTTGCGGCTGAATCACTATCGGATTTTGCAAGCAAACTGCAAGAAAATTCCGAAGAAGAGTTTGAGTACGATGCGGCAAGAAAGCTGCGATTGCAGCAGCATCAAAAAAGAGCAAAGATTGTTCGGGAAAAACGAAGATTTGCAGAACAGCAGGTGCTGTTGGAATATACAAAACAGATGACTGCGCCCAAAACACAGGGCATTGTTTTGGGATTGGGGCAGCAAGAACAGGGCGAGCAGTTTGATTTTGCCGCCATTGACCTGCAACAGGAAGAGGATACCGCACTGCCGCAGCACACACTGCCGCAGCAAGCGGTATTAAGCCATGAAGAACGTGCCTGGATGAATACACCGGGCACACCTGATTTGGATTTTTAATCCGCAAATTAAAAGAAATATCACATCGTTTTTACAATTTAAAATACATAATCGCCTGCTTTCGTTTCATATGCATTAGAAACGGGAGGAGGCGATTTTTTCTATGGAAAGACAGCCGCAAGCGGCACAAAATAAAGGAATGAAACTGCGAACAAAGCTGATTGCAGGTTTTTTTGCACTGGTGTGTTTTGGTACATTGGTAGTGCGTTTATGGACCATACAGGTAACAGATTACGAGTTTTATGCTTCTAAAGCAGCGGGACAACAACTGCGCGACAGTGTGGTACCTGCCCCACGAGGGGATATTTTGGATTGCAACGGAACCCCCTTGGCGGTATCGGCAACTTGTTGGACGGTACGGGCGGTGCCCCGTGAAATGGCAGATGAAGATGTACTGCCGGCAAGTCAGGCACTGGCTGAAATTTTAGAGCTTGACCAACAAAAAGTGTACGAAAAGCTAAACGACCGAAAAAGCAACGACAAATTGCTGCGCCGCCGTATTGAGAAAGAGATGGCGGATCAGGTACGCTCGGTTTGCGCTGAAAATGGCTGGAAAGGAATTTTATTGCTGGAAGACACCAAACGATGGTACCCGGAAGGAGATTTTGCTGCAAGTTTGCTGGGGTTTACCAATGTGGATAACGAAGGCGTATCTGGTTTGGAATTAAAATACAACGAACAGCTTACCGGGCAAAACGGCGTGGTACTAAGTGCAAAAAATGCGTGGGGCTATAATATGCCCACCGATTACGATACCTATATTGCACCGGTACAGGGTAACACATTGCATTTGACCATTGATGCAAATATCCAGCATTATCTGGAGAATTACCTCACCTATGCCGTAAAAGAGCATGATGTGTCTGCCCGAGGAGTGGGGATTGTGATGGAAGTAAACACCGGGAAGATTTTGGCCATTTCCACAAAACCCGACTATGATCCCAATCAGCCCCGTGTGATTCAAGATGAGGAACTGCGGGCGCAGATTGAAGCGATGACGGGCGAAGAGCAAAGCCAAGCCAGACAGTTGGCACAGCAGACCCAATGGAGAAACAAAGCCATAAGCGATTTGTATGAACCGGGCTCGGTATTTAAGCTGATTACAGCCGCCGCTGCTTTGGATGCAGGGGTTGTAACACCCAATACCGGGTTTTATTGCAGCACGGCATATAAGGTGTCGGGCATTGCGTTTCACTGTGCGAACCATAAGGTACACGGCAATCAAAATTTGGCGCAAGCGTTGCAAAACAGCTGCAACCAGAGTTTTATTCAGATTGGGCAGCTACTGGGCAAAGAGACATTTTGTGATTATTTTGCAGCATTTGGTTTACGAGAAGCCACCGGCATTGATTTGCCTGCAGAGCCGAAAAAAAGTGAGTTTTACACCGCAGACCGTATGGGGCCGGTAGAGTTGGCAAGTTGTGCCTTTGGACAGTCCAACAAGATTACACCCATTCAGATGATTACTGCTGTGAGTGCTGTTGTAAACGGTGGAAAACTAATGCAACCCTATGTGGTGGAAAAAATCACCGATGCAGAAGGGGATTTGGTCAAACAGGTAGAACCAACGGTGAAACGGCAGGTTATTTCGGAACAAACCAGCCTAGAAATGCGGAAAATGATGGAGAGTGTGGTAACCTTGGGCGGTGGTAAAAATGCCTATGTGGCAGGGTATCGTGTAGGGGGAAAATCGGGCACCAGCCAGAAATTGGACTCGGACGATGAAAAGGCTCGTATTGCCAGCTTTATCGGCGTAGCTCCCATTGACGACCCTAAAATTGCGGTGTTGATTATCCTGGACGAACCCCATAGTTATGCAACGGGCGGCGGTGCGCTGTCTGCCCCTGTGGTTGCTGAAATTATTGAAGACACCTTGGAATATTACAACACACCACGACAATATACAGAAGAAGAGGAGCAAAGCCGATTGGCGCAGATTCCACAGGTCATCAACCAAGATACTGAAACGGCTGTTAAAAAACTTATGCAAGCAGGGTTTGCCGGAAAGGTGGTAGGAAACGGTGGTACCGTTTTGGCGCAGTATCCCGCAGAAGGGGAAACCCTGCCCAGAGGGTCTACCATTATGCTTTACACCGAAGAGGACGGGCAGCAGATGACGACGGTAGTACCTGCCGTTGTGGGGCAAACGGTGGAACAGGCACAGGCGACCATGAATGCGGTGGGATTAAACATCAAGGCAGAGGGGCCGAGCAACAGCCAGTCGGCGGTGGCGGTAAAGCAAGATGTGCAGCAGGGGGAAAAATTGCCGCAGGGAAGTTTGGTTACCGTAACCTTTTGTGAGATGGATTTGCCGCAAGATGGAGATTCGCAAGATGATTAAATAGGCTCTGTTTGGCCAAAAATGCAAGAAGGAAAGCAGGTGAAGCAAAAGCATGAGTTATTTGGAGCCGATGCAGACGGGAAGTATAAAACAGCAAAAGGAAAAGTCGAAATTTTTAGCAGTGCTATTCAAAAAACAACCGCCAATGGATTTGCCGTTTTTAATTTTAGTACTTTCCTTGGTGGCATTTGGTCTGATTATGCTATTCAGCGCAAGTTATGCAGTGGCGATGTATCGCAGAAATACACCCTATGCCTATATTCGGCCGCAGCTGCTGTTTGCTGCCGTTGGAATTATTGCGATGTATGCTGCAAGCAGAGTGGATTATCATATCTATCACAAACTGGCATGGCCCATGCTGGGAATTTCGGTGGTGTTACTGGTAATTGTATTGTTTATGCCGGAATACAACGGTTGTAAACGGTGGATTGTTTTGCCCGGCTTGGGAACCTTACAGCCCAGTGAAATTGCAAAGTTTTCGGTTATTTTGAGTTTTAGCCATATTATCTCGTTAAACCATCAAAAGATGAAACGGTTTTCCATAGGCGTGTTGCCGTTTGCGGTTATTTTGGGAACGCTGGCGGTATTGATGCTGTTGGAGCCGCATCTTTCGGGTACTTTGCTTTTGTTTGGCATTGGTGCAATTTTAATGTTTGTGGGCGGTACAGGCTTGCGTTGGTTTGGATTGGCGGCAGGGGCAGCTGTGGGTGCCATTGTGTCGGCAATTATCTTTTTGCCGGATCTGGTGCCCTATGCGACCGATCGCTTGGCAAGCTGGCTGGACCCGTTTTCTGACCCGTTGGGCGATGGCCACCAAACCATTCAAAGCCTATATGCCATTGGAAGCGGCGGTGCAACCGGGCTGGGACTGGGAAACAGCAGGCAAAAATATTTGTATGTTCCTGAGCCACAAAACGACTTTATCTTTTCCATTGTTTGCGAAGAGCTGGGGTTTGTGGGGGCTTGTTTGGTGATTTTGCTCTTCATGCTTTTGTTATTGCGAGGCATTACCATTGCGTTAAAATCACCGGATAAATTCGGTGCATTGCTGACTATAGGATTTACGGTTCAGGTGGTAATGCAGGCGATTTTAAACATTGCGGTGGTTACCAATACCATTCCCAACACGGGCATCAGTTTGCCGTTTTTTTCATCGGGAGGTACCAGCTTGATGATGCTTTTGGGTGAGATGGGGATTGTACTTTCGGTGAGCAGGCAGGGATTACAGCACAAATATTAAGAAAAATAAGAATTAGAAGAAAAAAAGAAGCGGATTTTTCACCAAAAGAAAAGAAGCAACATACATTGGACTATAAATTCTAATGATTGTTGAGGGGGAGATTTTGTGGGTGAATATCTGCGTGTGTGGGGTGGGCGGCCTTTGTTTGGGCGAGTACGCATTCCGGCGGCAAAAAACAGTGTACTGCCCTTATTGGCGGCCAGTATGTTAAGCGATGGGGAAACCATTTTGACAGAAGTGCCCGATTTGGCAGATGTAAGACAAAGCCTTGCGATTTTTAAAGCGTTGCAAGGCAGTTATCAATGGCAGGGAAATCGGTTGAAATTAAAGCCGGGTAGCGAGATGAATGCCGGTGTTTTGCCTGCCGACGCAGCAAGAGCAATGCGCAGTTCGGTGTTCTATTTGGCCCCGGCGCTGCATCGGTTTGGGCGGGTGCAAACCCCTATGCCCGGCGGCTGCAAGCTGGGTCCTCGACCGATTGATATCCATTTGGAAGGATTAAGCCAGATGGGAGCAAAGGTGGAATGGCAGGGGGAAGAACTGGTGGTGACAGCCCCCAGAGGCCTGCACGGCATGGACTATGCACTGCGCTTGCCCAGTGTGGGAGCAACCGAAACGTTACTAATGGCGGCGGTGCGTGCCAAGGGCGAAACCATTCTGCGCGGTGTGGCAAGAGAACCGGAAATTGTGGATTTGGCCAATTACCTGATTCAATGTGGTGCGGTAATTGAAGGGGCAGGTAGCCCGGTAATTCGGGTGAGAGGGCAGAAACAACTGCATGGGGCGGAATATACGCCCATTCCCGACCGCATTACCGCCGCCACATTGGCGGCGGCGGTTGCCAGCGCATGCGGACATGTGACATTGGAGCACTGTTCGCCGGAACTTCTGGTTCCTGAATTGCTGGTATTGGAACAAGCCGGCTGTGGTATTCAGCGCAAAGAAGACAGCATTTTGGTGGAAAGAAGCCGACCGCTGAAAGGCGTGGGACGGATTTACACCGGGGTATATCCCGGGTTTTCCACCGATGCTGCACCGGTGATTGCGGCGGCGTTACTGACCGCAAACGGAAGAAGTGCCATTGAAGATACGGTATTTGAAAATCGCTTTGCCTGCGCAAGAGGATTTACCGAAATGGGGGCCAATGCGGTGCGGGCAGGAAGAGCGGTAGAAATTCAAGGAGTACGCAACCTGGTTGGGGCAACAACACAGGGAACCGACCTGCGCGGCGGTGCGGCACTGGTTGTGGCGGCACTGGCGGCAAAAGAGCAAAGCAACATATACGGAGTGGAGCACATTCGCCGTGGATACAAAGATTTGCCCAGTACATTGCAAACATTGGGGGCAAACATTAAATTATGCAACGATGAACAAACGGAACTAGAAGTTACAGAAGGCTAACCTTATCAAAATGAACAGCAAAAAATGAAAATAAAAAAATATTTGGTAAAAATATCCAAATATTTGAAAAAACTCAAAATGTAATGCCTTCTACACTTGAATTTACATGCATAATCTGATACTCTAATAATAGCTGTATTTATATAGTGGAATACCCGTATCTCCATTATGCACTATAGATGGTAAAAACGTTTAGGGGGAAGTTTTAAAATGGCGTTTGTTCTCGATGAAGAGATGCAGAATATTACAAATATTAAAGTTATCGGTGTTGGTGGCGGCGGCGGTAACGCGGTAAACCGAATGGTAGAAGCCGGCTTGCAGGGCGTAGAGTTCATTGCGATGAACACAGACCAGCAGGCACTGATTAAGAGCCATGCAACCCAAAAGGTTCAGTTGGGTGGAAAACTCACCAAAGGCCGTGGCGCAGGTGCTGACCCCGAAATTGGCCAGCGTGCAGCGGAAGAAAGCAAGGACGAAATTGCCAGCGCTTTGAAAGGTGCTCAGATGGCATTTATCACTGCCGGTATGGGTGGCGGTACCGGTACCGGTGCTGCTCCCGTTGTTGCAGAGGTTGCACACGAACTGGGCATTTTGACCGTTGGTATTGTTACCAAGCCCTTTGCTTTTGAAGGCCGCCGCAAGATGAGCCTGGCAGAACAGGGCATTACCGCACTGTTGATGCATGTAGACAGCTTGATTGTAATTCCCAACGAACGACTGAAGCTGATCAGCCAGGAAAAAATTACATTGATGAACGCATTTGAAGCAGCCGATAACGTGCTGCGTCAGGGTGTAGAAAGCATCTCCAGCTTGATTAACATTCCCGCATTCATCAACCTGGACTTTGCAGACGTTCGCAGCATTATGAAAGATGCCGGCTACGCACACATGGGCGTGGGCAGCGCAAAGGGTGCAGGGAAAGCAGAGAATGCCGCAAAGGCTGCAATTTCCAGCCCGCTGCTGGAAACCAGCATTTCCGGCGCACGTGGTGTTATCATTAACATTACCTCTTCGCCCGATATCGGCTTGGAAGAAGTGGAACAGGCATCCAGCTTGATTACCCAGTCTGCACATCCCGATGCAAACATCATCTGGGGTACTGCATTTGACGAAAGCATGTCCGACGAAATGCGCGTAACCGTTGTTGCAACCGGTTTTGAAAATGTTGGCAGCAATGTTCCGGTTCCGGAGCGTCCTGTTTCCAGTGCTGCCTCTATGCCTTCGGCTGTATTTAGCAGCGATGCTTCTGCCGCAGGCACCACCGCTTCTGCACCCACACCGGCACCTGCCTCCAGTGCAGCACCTGCACGTGGCGATGACGATGATGATCGTGATTACTTTGATCAGATTATGGGTTTGCTGAATAAGCGCAAGTAAGCACAATCGCTTTTACTAAAGTATCACACGGACGCCATGACCCTACAGCAATATGCTGTGGGGTCATGGCGATAATGGAATACAAGTAAAGTGAGGAGGGTGGAAAATATGGCGGAACAACAAAAAGCAGGCGAGTTTAAAACTACGCTGGTGGGTGGTTTTCGCAAAGCAGACGTATTGGTCTATATTGAGCAGCTGATGGAAAAAGGCCAAAAAGAATTGCAGGCCCAGGAAGCCAAACAGCAGGAGTTAAACAAAGAACTGGAACAGTTGAAAGCGGATCGCAGCCTTTTGATGGAAAAAACAAAAGAGGTTTGTGATAAGCTGGCGATACAGGAAAAACGCACCGAAGAAGAAAAGAAAAAAGCAAAAGAACTTGCGGAACAGGTTGCGGAACTGGAAGCAAAAGCCAATACATACAAGAGCCGCTTAATTGCACGTGAACAGGAAGCAATGAGCCTGAAAAATGATGTGATAACCTTGCAGCAGCAATTGGAACATTATAAAACACAGGCGGAAGCGGCACAAAAGGCAGCTGAACAGGAGCATTTGGCAGGAGAAGAGCTGAAGCGGAATCTGGCAGAGGCGTACACCGCCAAGCAAAAGGCATTGCGCCGAGATTTGTTGGAAGAGGTGGAAAGCAAGGAGCAGGCATTGCTGCGCCAAGAGCAGGAACTTGACCAAAAGCGTACCCTTCAGCGACAGAATATGGAGCAGGAACGCCGCCGATTGCAGGAGCGCACCAATCACGAGCAGCAGAAAATGCAACGCAGTGCACAGCAGGTTGCAATTACAGTGCAGCAGCTGCGCCAGCAACTGGCAGAAGTTGACCGTGAATTGAATGCGGCTGCACAAAAGTTGCAGCAAGCAACCATTACGGTATACGATGCACTGGGAGAAGCGCAAAATAGCTTGGACCATTTTGGGGTACAGGCCCAGCGTTTTCCGGAAACAGTACCTGCAGTGAAAAAGACTACGGTACAACAGACAGTGAAAAAGACTGCTGAAAAGGTAATGCAATCGCACAAAACAATGAGCGACAGCTTGTTGGAGCTTGTGGAACGCATGATGCAGAAACAAAAAAGCGTGGAATGATTCATTCCACGCTTTTGTTTTTGTGTTTATTATCAGTTGTGGCGTCCGGTGCCTTTTTCCATTAGATAAGTGGCGGTTAAATCGGCTAAATGCAATTTTACTGCCAGAGGGTAGGCGTCAAACGCTTCACTAATGGCGCGACAGCCGCCGCGTACGGCATCGTCAAAACCGCCCATGTGCCAACGAATGGCAACCGCCTCGGCAGGCTTTAAACGAATAAAACGCTCGATTAAATAAACGCTTTTTTCGCCGTGTCCATAAGGGAACTGGTCTTCCACCTGAAAAATGGGGACTTTTTCCCATTGACCGGTAACCTCGTTTTTTACATTGCGAGTACCGGGCTTATAATAATTGGTTTTACACAAATCATGAAGCAAACCACAGATTGCCATACTTTCGGCATTGTCGCCTTCTTCAAAGAAACGGTCCATTAAGGCATGGTAAACATTAATGCTGTGCATAACAAGGCCTTGCTCACATGCGCCGTGAAATTTTGTAGAGGCAGGAGCACGGAAAAAATCAGTGGTAAAAAGCCAATCCAATAACTTTTCTGCGCCGGGACGGTGTACCTCACGCGTCCAGATTTCGCAAAACTCTTCTTGATAGCCCATTACAGCTCCAATTCTTCCAGAATGCCTTTTAAGATTGCCATTTCGTCGTGGGTCAGGCTGATGCCTTTGCCCATTTTGCTGCCATCGGGAGACCAGTCGCGAATGTCATATTTGGGTTCACGGTCGTTCCAGCTTACCATATTGAGCTGACGCTCCCAGCCGTTTGCACTTTGGGAAAGTACAGCGATACGTTCGGTGATTTCATACTTGAATTCTGCCATGGGAATTCCCTTCCTTTAATACCTTATTCGACGTACATTTCACCCAAAAGGTGGGGAAAGTGGGCATAGAGTCCCTTACATGTCAGAATTTATTCTAATGGATTAAAGGAAATAATGCAACCCCTAGGGGGTGAAAAGCAGATGAAAATACCAAGGGAACAGGGGGTTAACCTTGAGGAAATTCTTCTTTGCTTTTTACTTTATGCGCCACAGTACGGGGATCTTCTACCCAGCCTTCTTGCAGACTTACATGGCCTTGCTGTTCGGTATAAGCAAGGTCGCCCTTGAGAGAACCTTGTGCACGGGCTTTGTTGGCTTTTGCGTTGGAAGCGATGCAGTTTGTGTGATAAAAAACATTGCCGCTTCGGGTACTGAAATGATTGCCGGGACAGAGCATGGGGTTTGATTGGTTTTTCATAATGACACCTCCTAAAGGATAGAATGTGCCAAAGTCGTCTGCTTTATTCTGGCAAGAGGGCAAAGAAAAACGGTCATTGGTATAAACCAATGACCGTTTGGTCGGAGTGGCGGGATTTGAACCCACGGCTTCCTAGTCCCGAACCAGGCGCGCTACCAACTGCGCTACACCCCGAAAAAAACAGCAGCAGCAAATGCCGCGCTGCTGCTGTTTCCTGGTTGGAGAAGAAGGATTCGAACCCTCACAAACAGAGTCAGAGTCTGTCGTGCTACCCTTACACAATTCTCCAATATTTGAATGCCAAGGCGTTTGCCTTAGTGCTTTATTATTATATCGAGCTTAAAACAAAAAGTCAAGATGTTTTTTGAAAAAATATGAAAAAATGGTCATCGGTTTCATCCGATGACCATTTGGTCGGAGTGGCGGGATTTGAACCCACGGCTTCCTAGTCCCGAACCAGGCGCGCTACCAACTGCGCTACACCCCGAAAAAAACAGCAGCAGCAAATGCCGCGCTGCTGCTGTTTCCTGGTTGGAGAAGAAGGATTCGAACCCTCACAAACAGAGTCAGAGTCTGTCGTGCTACCCTTACACAATTCTCCAATATTTGATTGCTAAGGCGTTCGCCTTAGTGCTTTATCATTATATCTGCATCGAAAGCAAATGTCAATAGTTTTTTTAGAAAAAAATTACTTTTTTGTTTCGGCGGAAAAAGAATTGACAAAAAAGGAAAAACAGCGATATTCTAAACACATACTATATTTACAGTATAAACCATTCCAATGGTTTTGTGGCTATATTAGGGAGGTACGGATATGAAAAAACGTATTGGTATTTTAACTTCCGGTGGAGATTGTCCCGGTTTGAATGCAACCATTCGCGGCGTGGCAAAAGCGTTGTATCAGCGTATGGGCGACGAAGTTCAGATTATTGGTATTTCAAACGGATATGCCGGTTTGATTTCCGGTCAATGGCGTGAGATGGAGCCATCGGAATTTTCCGGTATTCTGACCATGGGCGGTACCATTTTGGGTACAAAACGCACTCCTTTTAAATTGATGCGGGTGATTGGCGATGACCAGGTGGACAAAGTGGCTGCCATGAAACAGAACTACAAAGAAATGGGTTTGGATTGCTTGCTGTGCTTGGGCGGAAACGGTACCCATAAAACGGCAAACCTACTGGCAGAAGAGGGGCTGAATGTAATCGGTTTGCCCAAGACCATTGACAACGATATTTACGGAACCGATGTAACCTTTGGATTCCATACCGCTGTGGATATTGCAACCGAGGTAATTGACCGCATTCACACAACCGCTTCCAGCCATCGCCGCTGCATGGTGGTGGAAGTAATGGGCAACAAGGCAGGCTGGCTGACCTTGTATTCCGGCATTGCAGGCGGTGCAGATATTATTTTGATTCCTGAAATTCCCTACAACATTGATAATGTTTGCGCTGCGGTGGAACGCCGTGCTTCGCAGGGGAAGAATTTTTCCATTATTGCTGTTGCAGAGGGTGCTTTTGACAACGAAGAAGCCCGCATGAAGAAAAAAGAGCGTGCGGCACGCCGAAAAGAGCTGGGTTATACCACCGCAACCAATCGCATTGCGACACAAATTGAAAAGATGACCGGTTTTGAAACCAGAGTATGTGTGCCCGGACATATGCAGCGTGGCGGTTCGCCTTCGGCATACGACCGTGTACTGGCAACACAGTTTGGCACCTATGCGGCCAAATTGGTGGAGCATGAACGCTACGGTGTAACGGTGGCAATGCGAAACAATCATGTAGTGGAAAACAAGCTTGCAGACATTGCAGGAAAGAGCCGTTTGGTTCCCGATGGACATGGAATGCTGGAAGTGGCACGCCGTATGGGAATTTCGCTGGGATAACGGAGATTTTTTCCTGGATTCCATTGACGTTGCATCAATGAGTTGTTATAATCATTAGCATGAAATGCGCTGATGAAGAGGGTGCATGGCAATGCCTTTTGAAGAAGAGAGCCGGGGACAGGTGAAAGCCCGGCAGAAGGTGCTGTGTACTGTAGCTTTTGAGCAGGTGGAGTGAACGGTTGAGTAGCTCTTCCCGTTTTGCCCGCGTTAAGGGTTCCGAGTGGCTGTTTAATACAGCAATTTGGGTGGTACCGCGGTTTTGTATGTTACAGACCGTCCCAAGTGTTCTAACACATCTGGGGCGGTCTTTTTTCTTTGCCCCGGCAAACAAACAGGAGGGAATTCCGATGAAAGAACTGGAAAAATTGTATGATCCCGCCCGTGTTGAAGATGACATCTATGCCTTTTGGCTGAATGGTGGTTACTTCCATACTGAGGCGGACCCGAACAAAAAGCCCTATACCATTGTAATGCCGCCGCCGAACGTAACCGGTCAGCTGCACATGGGCCATGCCATGGACGAAACCTGGCAGGATATTCTGATTCGCTTTAAGCGCATGCAGGGTTATGCAGCTTTGTGGGTGCCCGGCACCGACCATGCATCCATTGCAACCGAGGCAAAGGTTGTTGCAAAGATGAAGGAAGACGGTTTGACCAAGGAAGCATTGGGTCGTGAAGGCTTTTTGGAGCGTGCTTGGGACTGGAAAAACACCTACGGCAACCGCATTGTTGGTCAGCTGAAAAAGCTGGGCTGTTCTTGCGACTGGGAGCGTGAGCGTTTCACCATGGACGAGGGTTGCAGCAAGGCCGTATTAAAGGTATTCAAACAGCTGTATGATAAGGACCTGATTTATCGCGGTGAACGTATCATCAACTGGTGCCCCTACTGTAAGACCAGCATCTCGGATGCGGAGGTTGAATATGAGGATCAGGAAGGTTCCTTCTGGCATCTGAAGTACCCCATTGTGGGCAGCGATGAGTATTTGATTTTGGCAACTACCCGCCCCGAAACCATGTTGGGCGACGCAGCGGTGGCAATCCATCCCGATGACGAGCGTTACAAGCATCTGCATGGCAAAAAGGTACTGCTGCCCCTGTTGAACAAGGAAATTCCCATTGTTACCGATACCTATGTTGATATGGAATTCGGTACCGGTGTTGTAAAGATTACTCCTGCCCATGACCCCAACGACTTTGAAGTTGGTCAGCGCCATAACCTGCCCATTATCAAGGTAATGGACGATACTGCACACATGACTGAGGATTGCGGCAAATACGCAGGCTTGGACCGTTACGAAGCACGCAAGGCAATTGTGGCTGACCTGCAGGAGGGCGGCTATCTGGAGAAGATTGAGCCTCATCCCCACAATGTTGGTACCTGCTACCGCTGCGGCACCACCATTGAGCCGATGGTTTCCAAGCAGTGGTTTGTTCGCATGGTACCTCTGGCCGGCCCTGCAATTGATGCAGTACGCAATGGCGATATTAAGTTTGTTCCCGAGCGTTTTGAAAAGCAGTATTTCCACTGGATGGAAAACACCCGTGACTGGTGTATTAGCCGTCAGCTGTGGTGGGGTCATCGGATTCCTGCTTACTACTGCGATGCTTGCGGTGAGATTCATGTAAGCGATGAGCCCATGACCACCTGTCCCAAGTGCGGCGGTGCGGTTCGTCAGGACGAGGACACCCTGGACACCTGGTTCTCCAGTGCATTGTGGCCCTTCAGCACCTTGGGTTGGCCGGAAAAAACCAAGGATATGGATTATTTCTATCCCACCAACACTCTGGTTACCGGTTATGACATCATTACCTTCTGGGTATCCCGCATGATCTTCTCCGGCTTGGAATACACCGGAAAGATTCCCTTTGATACCGTTCTGATTCACGGTCTGGTTCGTGATGCACAGGGTCGCAAGATGTCCAAGAGCTTGGGCAACGGTATTGATCCGCTGGAAATCATTGCAGAGTACGGTGCGGACGCACTGCGCTTGACCTTGGTTCTGGGTTCTACCCCCGGCAACGACATGCGTTTCTCGGATGAAAAGATTAAGGCAAGCCGTAACTTTGCAAACAAGCTGTGGAATGCAACCCGCTTTGTAATGATGAATCTGCCGGAGGATTTCCAAGCCGGTTTGCCCGCACAGGATAAGCTGGACTTGAGCGATAAGTGGATTTTGTCCACACTGAACAATCTGGCTCGCACTGTAACCGATAACCTGGAGAAGTTTGAGCTGGGTCTGGCTGCACAGAAGGTTCAGGACTTCATTTGGGAAGTTTACTGTGACTGGTATATTGAAATTGCAAAGGTTCGTTTGAACTCCACCAACGCAGAAGAGGCTGACGCTGCACGCAAAGTTCTGGTATATGTACTGTGCCAGGCTTTGAAGCTGCTGCATCCCTTTATGCCGTTTATCACCGAGGAGATTTATCGTGCACTGCCCGGTACCGGTGAGGCAATCATGGTAGAGCAGTGGCCTGTATTCACCAAGGAGCTGAACTATGCAGACGATGAGGCGGATTTTGCAAAGCTGATGGACTACATCAAGGCAGTTCGTACCATTCGTGCAGAGATGAACGTACATCCCACCAAGCGCACCAGCATGGTGATTGAGACCAATGATGTGAATGCATTTAGCCGTGGTGGTGAATATCTGGCAAAGTTTGCGTTTGCTACTGATGTTAGCTTGACGGAAAAATACACCGGCGATACCAATGGTATGGTTCAGGTTATCACCCACGCTGCCCGCGGCTTTATTCCCATGATGGAGCTGATTGACAAGGAAAAAGAATTGGCTCGCTTGAATAAGGAAAAGGCTGCTGCGGAAAAGGACATTGCAATGTTTAGCCGTCAGCTGGGCAATGAGGGCTTTGTAAATAAAGCACCTGCACAGGTTGTGGAAGAGATTCGTCAAAAACTGGCCCGTGCAGAGGAAAAGTTAGCTCGTGTAGAAGAATCCATTGCAGCACTGGGTTAATTGATAGAAAAGACAGAAGCTTCGGAGTATTCCGGAGCTTTTGTTTTTATAGAAAAGGCAGTATTTGGATGAAATTGGTTGAGGAATGTGCTATAATAATGTGCAATCATCTTTGTATGATTGCAATTAAAGCATATTGGAAAGGGGGATTTTTCTTTGAAGAAAAGAAAAAAGACAAGCCCAATTCTTATTTTGTTCCGAATTTTATTTACCTGTTGTTTGATTTACAGCGTAGTATTTATTTTTCAAAATTCATTAGAAATTGCATCGGTATCCAGTGAGAAGAGTGAACAGGTGCAGGAAATTGTGAACAATGCGGCAGGAACGGTAGGCTTGGGGCCCTTTTCGCTGCATGTTATTCGTAAACTGGCCCATTTTACCGAGTTTATGTTAATGGGATTTTGGTTTATGCTATGTTTGCGGGTGTACACAAGACATTTTGTACGGCATATTAGCTGGCCTTTGTTTTTGGGGTTAACGACAGCGGTAGCAGACGAAACCATTCAGCTGTTTGTGGATGGTCGAGGTTCCAGCGTGAAAGACGTTTGGATTGACTTTGCCGGCTTTAATGTGGGTTTGTTTATTGCCTTGTTTTTGCTGCTGTTTTTCCGCATGTGCTCCATTGTGTTTGCTCATCGGCATGATCACACCGATGAGTACGAGGAGTATGAAGAATTAGAGCAGCAAGAGGATGTGCCTGTGGAAGATGAATGGTTTGAAGAATTGCAACAGGAGGAAGTATATCGTATCGAGCCGAGCAGACAAACGCCACGAAGCAATTCTGTTATTCAGACACAAGACATGCCCAAAAGAATGAATTATCGTGAAAATCAACCGAGAAGAGCGGAGGCTCAGGATAGTTATGACACAACCATTGAATACTGAGTGGCTTCAGCAGCTGCCTCGTTTGCAGGGGAAACCAGGGCTGGAGCGTATCAATCGCTTATTGGATTTATTGGGGAATCCACAGAATCAAATGGATTTTGTTCATGTGGCAGGAACCAACGGAAAAGGAACAGTTTGCACATTCGTTGCAAACATTCTAAAAGAGGCAGGTTACAAAACAGGACTAACCATTTCGCCCTATGTGCTGGATTTTCGGGAACGATTCCAGATAAATGGTGAAATGATTTCGATGCAAGATTTGGAGCGGCTGGCGGAACGGGTACGGATTGCGGTAGAGCAGATGCCGGAGGGTGTAGCGCAGTTTGAGGCTGTAACAGCATTGGCGTTGCTTTGGTTTTATGAACAAGGATGCCAAATTGGAGTTTTGGAAACCGGTTTAGGTGGACGATACGATGCAACCAATGCGGTTAGCAGAACTCTGGTGGCAGCCATTACTCGAATTGATTTGGATCATACAGAATTGCTGGGGGACACCCTAGAGGAAATTGCAGCGGAAAAGGCCGGAATTATAAAACCTGGCTGCACGGTGGTGTCGTATCCTTTGCAGGATGACGAAGTACATCGGGTAATTGTGGCGGAATGCATTCGGCAAAAAGCAGAGTTGATTCGACCCAATGCAGAAGACATACGGCTATTGGATATGATGAGTGCCTTTGAAAATCGGTTCGATTACGGTGGCTACTTAATCGATTTGAATTTGTTAGGGGCGCATCAAGTATGCAATGCGGTTATGGCAGTCGAGGTTGCATTGGCGTTGTGGCACAAAGGATATGAAATTGATGATAATGCAATTTGTGAGGGATTGAAAAAGGCTACATTTCCGGCGAGGTTGGAAGTGATGCGAAAAAATCCAATTGTTTTACTGGATGGAGCACACAACCCGGCGGGAGTGGCGGCGTTGGTTGGAACACTTGAATCCTTAAAATGCAAACAACCGGTGGCGGTAATTGGCATGATGGCGGATAAAAATTGCGAAGAAATGCTTAGAATGTTACTGCCGCATGTGGATCGGGTGTATACAGTAACACCTTGTTGTAATCGGGCAATGTCGGCAGCAGCGTTGGCGGATTGCGTAAAAAAGATTTGCCCACAAAAAGAGACAGTGGTTTGTGACAGTGTGCAGCACGGCTTGGAGTTAGCTTTGCAACAAGAAAAAGATTTGTTAATTTGCGGTTCGTTGTACTTGGCAGCAGAGGCAAGGCCGGAATTGGAAAAGTATTTTAAAAAATAAAAAGTATGCGACTTGCTGCGGCAAAATGCGCAATAAAGAACCTGTATATTGGTAACTACCGATATACAGGTTTTCTTTTTATACAAAGCAAGGATGTGAAAGGAGTAATTATGGCAAAAGTAAGTTTTACCAGTTCCGGGGACTTGCTGGCGGCATATTTGAGTGGAGAAATTGACCACCATTCGGCGCAGATGCTTCGACAACTGATTGATGCGGAAATATCTGCCTGTATGCCAATGCAGCTTGTACTGGATTTTGGAAATGTAAGTTTTATGGATTCTTCGGGAATTGGGTTGATTTTAGGAAGAGCAAAACGGATGCAGGCGATGGAAGGGTCATTGGTGGTACAGCAAGCGCCAGACCAGATTAAGAAAATGTTGGATTTGGCACGTGTGGATTATAAATAAAAAGGAGCCATCAAAATGAAAGCAAATAATCTGATGAAAATCAGTTTCTACTCCAGAAGTGTGAACGAGGGGTTTGCCCGTGGAGCATTAGCTGCCTTTTTGGCACAGGCTGACCCAACGGTTCCGGAACTTGCTGATGTGAAAACCGCAGTAAGCGAAGCGGTGACTAATTGTATTGTACATGCATATCCTGACCAGGTTGGCTTGGTATATTTAACAGCTGCTTTGTATGATGGCGGGGTAATTAAAATTACGGTGGCGGATAAAGGGATTGGAATTACTGATGTAAATCAAGCGATGCAGCCAATGTATACAACGGGAAACCCGGAAGAACGTGCCGGATTGGGGTTTGCAGTAATGCAGAGTTTTATGGATAAAATCAAAGTAACCAGTAAACCCGGAAAAGGCACGCGTGTGGTGATGACCAAAACATTGCAATCAAGAGAATGACCTTTCTTTACATATTATAGAAAGAAAGGAGGGCTTCTCATGCCGGTAGTATTAGGACCACGGGAGAAGTTCATTGAAAATAATCTTGGGTTGGTGCACGCTTGTGCAGGTAGGTTTCGCGGAAGAGGAATTGAGTATGATGATTTGTACTCGGCAGGATGCATGGGCTTAATTAAAGCTTATGATGGTTTTGACGAGGAAAGAGGGGTGCAGTTTTCAACGTATGCGGTTCCGGTGATTTTGGGAGAAATCAAAAAGCTGTTTCGCGATGGCGGTTCGGTAAAGGTAAGCAGATCCGTAAAAGAATTGGGACTTAAAGTAAGCGCAGCGAGAGAGCGTTTGATGAAACAAACGGGCAATGAACCTACAATTAATCAAATTGCACAAATTGTGGATGCAAAACCAGAACAGGTAGCATTGGCGATTCGTGCAAATCAGCCGGCATTGTCTTTGACGCCTGTTTCGGATGATGAAAACGGCAGAGAAGTGGATATCCCGATTGAATCACCGGAAGAGGAGTTGGCAGATCGAATTAGTTTGCAGGAAGTTTTATCGGCACTTTCGGCAGAGGATAGACAATTGATCTTTTTGCGGTTCTTTTCTGGAAAGACACAGAGCGAAACCGCACAGATTATTGGAACAACACAGGTACAGGTATCGAGAAGAGAACGAAAAATACTAAAGAGCATGAGAGGACAATTGTTAGCAGAGTGATGTTCGTGAATGCATATTCAAAGGTGGACAAACTGTGTGTTATCCCTTTTGGATATGCACCGATACATAAAATAAAAAAGTTTTAAAAAAGGTGTTGACATTTGGGGTTGGGATATGATAATATAACTAAGCCGTCAGGAACGGCAAGCTGCTGAAAAGAGC
>CALWNI010000012.1 GCA_944382775.1 uncultured Allofournierella sp. | reverse complement strand
TGACACGTGCCGCTAGTAACATAGGGCTTTGCCCGCATATGAAATACCCCCGGCTTTGCCGGGGGATTTTTATTTTATAATTGCAGCATGCCGACTTTCTTGTAAACCTTATTGACCATACGGTTGGCCATGTGGGATGCTTTGGCGGCACCTTCGGACAAAATGCCGTCCAGATAATCTTTGTCTGCCAAAATGCGGGTATACTCTTGTTGAATGGGGCGGAAGGTATCAATGATGCTGCCGGCAACCGCCTCTTTGAATACGCCATACCCCTGGCCTGCAAATTCAGCTTCAATGGCGGCAAAATCTTTGCCGGTTAGTACGCTGTAAATGCTCATCAGGTTGGTTACACCGGGTTTGTCATCGCCGGCACGCACGGTGCCTTCGCTGTCGGTTACGGCACGCTTACATTTGCGCAGAATGGTGTCGGGGTCATCGGTCATCAAGATAAAGCTGTTCACATTGGTGTCCGACTTGCTCATTTTCTTTTCGGGCTCTTGCAAACTCATGATTTTTGCGCCGGTTTTTGCAATGTAGGGTTCGGGCAATGTGAAGGTGGGGCTATACAGATTATTAAAACGCTGGGCAATGTTACGGGTCAGCTCCAAATGCTGTTTTTGGTCAACGCCTACGGGTACCAAATCGGCATTGTATACCAGGATATCGGCTGCCATAAGTGCCGGATAGGTGAAAAGGCCGGCATTTACGTTGTCGGAATGTTTTGCGCTTTTGTCCTTAAACTGGGTCATACGGCTCAGCTCACCAAACTGGGTATTGCAGGACAAAACCCAAGAAAGCTCTGCATGGGCAGGCACATGGCTTTGAATAAATACTGTGCTTTTTTGCGGGTCAATGCCGCTTGCCAACACCATGGCCGCAGCCTCACGGGTTTGGCGGCGCAGTGCGGCAGGTTCTTGACGAACGGTTAAAGCGTGAAGGTTGGCAATCATATACAGGCATTCGTATTCTTCTTGCAATGCACCCCAATTGCGCACAGCACCTACATAGTTGCCTAATGTAAAGGTTCCGGTAGGTTGAATACCAGAAAGAATGCGCTTTTTGCGCTGGATTTGTTCACTCATTATCGTACCTTCTTTCTTGTTTCGGCGCTGTAACGCCCAATGTGTTGTATTTGTATTATAGTACCGAAAGGCAATCCATGCAAGAATTACTGTGTTAACCGCAATGGATTGGGACCATCTGCCAAGGCTTGCGCCAGATAGTCTGTATCGATTTGTCCTTGCAGAATGGTACTTTGCTGGCCCAAGGTTTGGGCAATGGTTGCATATACCCGGTCGCCGCCGTGATAACCGTCAATGTACTGGTTGTCTTGGGTGTTGGGCATATAAGTAAAGTTGTATACTTCGTATCCGTATGGCTCGCAAAGTTCGGTTAGGATTTTGGGAATCCAGTCCAGATAGTTATAATTTCCGCTTTCCGCCATGCGCTCGTATACGCTGGGGGCGTAAGGAGGAATGATTAAAACCACTTGAATGTTGTGGTCGTTGCACCATGCCAGCAAGGACTGCACTACCTCGGTGCTGGTGGGGTAAACATATTCACCGTACTCAAAGCGGTTGATGCCTTTGGTAATGCGATCAAAGGTATCATGAAAGCCCACGTCGGTGCCCTCTTCGGGATGGTCTAACAACCGACCATAACAATAGCTGCCGTCTGCATTAAATCCGCTGCCACGCCCAACGGCAGCCATGCCGTAAACATTGGGGTGGGTTTGTAAGGCGTTCAGCAAAGAGAATTTTCCGCTGGCCCATCCTCGCATAGACTCGGAAAGCGCAGTTTTCCAAGAAAACGGATAGTGTCCGTAGTCGAAGCCGTCGGGCATGCTGCCGGTACCGACCCAAGACCCGTTAAAAAAGTATTGGTCCATGACCATGATTAGGGTTTGGGGCAGCTTGTCCTGGTCCAGCTGTTCCAGAAAGTATTGAAATTCGTTTACATAGCCTGCACCGCCGCCGGCATTGTAAAAACTTTTGTTGGTGAAAAATTCACTGTGGAACTGCATGCTGCGGCTGGTTCCCAGCACCAGCAAATCAGCCCCCAGTTCATTGGCGACCAGATGCTTATAATAGCGGGTGTTATCTCGGTAGGCAAGCCCAAAAAAGGCAGGCTCCCCGGCGGCTACCCGCTGGGCAATTTCTTCTTCGGTGCGCCATTCGCCGCTTGCATAGATTGCACGGGCAAACAGGGCAACCACAAGCAGAATGGGAAGCAAAAATAAGGCAATGGCCGATAAAAAACGTTTCATGCTTCACGCCTCCTTTTAAAACGCAAAATAGATGTTTTGCAATGTGCCGGCGGCACCGAAAAACAGGGTGGAGAACACGCAAATATAACAGAACACAACCCAGAAGGTGGGCTTTTTGTGCATAATCCATGCGCCAAATCCCTTGTCTTTGCTGGACCAATCCACAAAAGCGGCAAAGGCGGTAAACAGCCCTAACCGCAGCAGAATGATTGGGGTATAGCCCAGCTGTGTAACGCTTTCTTTGATGTATTGCAAAGAAAAAGAGAAGGGCTGGAATAAGTAAGAGGCCACGCCGAAAGCCTGGTGTAGGGTTCCGGTTTGGAAAAAAAACCAGCCAATGGTTACAAGCACAAAGGTGCAAAGATAGCCGCACAAGGTACGCAGAACCGAATTAGGAGCTTGGTGCAGCAGAGCCCAGCCTTTTTCCCGCAGGGGTTTGGTGGCACGACCGGCCAACAAGTAAATGCCGTGCAGCGCACCCCAAACGAGAAAGCCGTCGGTTGCGCCGTGCCATGCACCCGATACCAAAAAGGTAACCATGGTTGCAGCGATTAGCACCGCAGTGCCATTGCGGCTGCCGCCCATTGGAATGTAGATGTAATCCTTTAAAAAGGAAGAAAGGCTGATGTGCCAGCGGCGCCAAAATTCACCAATGCTGCGGGAAAAATAGGGACTGATAAAGTTTTCTTCTACCCGAATACCCAGCAGGTTGGCAACGCCAATGGAAAGCTGAGAGTAGCTGGCAAAGTCGAAGTACAGGTAAAGCGCGTAGGCAATCATAGACCATACAATGCAAAGGCCATAATAGTGGTCAGTTTGGGTCAGTGCGCCTTGATAGACTGCAAAATGGTCTGCCAAACATTTTTTTAAAAACAAACCCCAGCACAGCCGAATGCATCCTTGGAATGCCAGCGTTTGCGAAAATACAAATGTTTGCCGAAGCTGCGGCAAAAGTTGATTGGGACGCTGAATGGGGCCGCTGGAGAATTGTGCAAAAAAACCGATGTAGTTAAAGTAAAAAAGAAAATTACGCTCCGGTGCAATGCGGGTGCGGTATACCTCGATGAGATAGCTAATGCTTTTGAATACATAAAAACTAATGCCAACCGGGGCTATGATGCCTTGAAAAGCTTGCAGTGCCTCGATGTGTAAGCCTGCCACAGGAAGATATTTATATCCAAGCAGGGGGGCGGCGCAAGCCAAGATTCCGGCAAAAGCAAGGGCCTTGTTTTGCCGATTGGACTGTAAAAGCCCAAACACATAGCCAATTGCTGAAACAATTGCCAAACACAGAATTGCTTTTGTACCAAACAAAGCGGCAAAAATAATGTTTGCCGCAGCTAAAATCCAAGGGCGGCACTGGTTTGGCAATGCCCACCAGGCGGCAAACAGCAGAATGCCAAACCCGGCAAAGGAAAAGGAAAGAAAATTCATAAAAAGTCTCCTTTTAAATAAAAAGAATGATAAAGGGAAACAAAGCTTATTATAATAAAGTATAATATACTTGTAAAGCGAGCGCAAAGCCTGCAAAATGGCACAATTGTGCGGTTGACAAGCAAGGGGCACTGCATTTACAATAAAATGAAGAACTCATCACGGTACAACAAAAAACGCAGAAAATTTGCGGTGATTTTGGGCGGTACTGTTGTATGAGCAAGATTAGCGGAACATCTGCCCAAGAGCAGAAGAACCATAAAAAGGAGAACGATTTACCATGGCGAACAACACTGTACGCACACGTTTTGCGCCAAGCCCCACCGGTTACATGCATGTGGGCAACCTGCGCACTGCACTGTATGCCTATTTAAAGGCAAAAAATCAAGACGGTACCTTTATTTTGCGTATTGAAGATACCGACCAGGAACGCTATGTGGAAGGTGCAGTGGATATCATTTACGATACCCTGCGTCAAACCGGTTTGACTTGGGACGAAGGCCCCGACGTTGGCGGCCCGGTAGGCCCCTATGTACAAAGCGAGCGTATGGGAATGTTTAAGCAGTATGCCGAGCAACTGGTAAAAGACGGCAAGGCTTACTACTGTTTCTGCACACCCGAGCGTTTGGAGAAGATGCGTGAAGAGCAAAAGGCCGGCGGTGCAGTTGTGGGCCATTACGACGGCCATTGCCGCAATTTAAGCCAGGAAGAAATTCAAAAAAATCTGGATGCAGGCGTACCTTATGTAATCCGTCAAAAAATGCCCAAAGAGGGCGTTACCAGCTTTGATGACGCAGTTTACGGTCACATTGAGGTAAACAACTCCGAGCTGGAAGATCAGATTCTGATTAAAACCGACGGAATGCCCACCTATAACTTTGCCAACGTTGTGGACGACCATCTGATGGGCATTACCCATGTAATCCGTGGTTCGGAATATCTGTCCAGTACCCCCAAATACAACCTGCTGTATCAGGCGTTTGGTTGGGATATTCCGGTATACATTCACTGCCCGCCCGTTATGAAGGACGCCCAGAATAAGCTGAGCAAGCGCAACGGCGATGCATCTTACCAGGATTTGATGGAAAAAGGCTATCTGAGCGAAGCAGTGCTGAACTACATTTTGCTGTTGGGCTGGAGCCCCAAGGGTGAAGAAGAAATCTTTACACTGGAAGAGATGGTAAAGATTTTTGATGAAAAGGGCATCAGCAAAAGCCCCGCAATCTTTGACCCTTTAAAGCTGCGTGCCATCAACGCGGAATACATCCGCCGTTTGCCGGCAGAAAAGTTCCAGGAAATTGCAAATCCCTGGATTGACCGCGCGGTTCATGTGGAGATTGACCGTGCACTGCTGTGCGCAAACCTGCAGCCCCGCTGTGAGGTGCTGAGCGAGATTCTCGAGCAGCTGGATTTCTTTGATGCGGTTGTGCCTTACACCACCGATTTGTATACCAACAAAAAGCAAAAGACAAGCCCCGAAACTGCAAAACAGGCATTGGAGGCGTTGCTGCCTGTATTGGAAGGTATGCAGGATTGGAACCGCGATGCAATCTTTGAGGCCTGCAAGCAAAAGGCCGAGGAAATGGAAGTAAAGAACGGCTGGCTGCTGTTCCCCTTGGGCATTGCATTGTCCGGTAAACAGCGTACCCCCGGCGGCGGCACCGATTTGGCTGCCATGATGGGTAAGCAAGAAACCGTAAAGCGTATTCAAGATGCATTGAAGATGCTGTAAATAAATGAAAAAAAAGAACGGAGCAGACCTGTTTTACAGGCTGCTCCGTTCTTTTTGTTTGTTTTTGGCTGCTTTTGCAAAAGCAATGTCTTGCGGCAAAAAGTGCCCAAACTCTTCTTTTATACTATATTTGGCTTTGCTGATTTTTATGCATGCAGGGCGGACTATAAAATAAAAAGAGGTGGACATTATGGGCGAGAAATTGCGGTTGATGCGCATAACCCAATGGTTCGAGCGCACAGGGCCGCAGGTCTGGCAATTAGGAACAGCCGGAATCGGATTTGTATTAGCCGCAGGCAATGTGTTTGGGGGCATTCATCCATTTGGTATGGCGTTGGTTATGGGGGCAGGTCCTAACTATCTGCTCAGTACAACGGCAGGTGCCATGTTAGGGTATTTTGCTTTTTTGCCAATGGTAGAAAGTTTGCGCTATTTAGCAGCAATTGCAGTTGTTTTGGCAGGCAGAATGATGTTTCGGGATCAGTTTTTGCCGGGAGCAGCTGCCGGGTGCGGTACACTGATTGTTGTACAGCTAATGCTATTTACCAGTGGTATTTCCGGCATACCGGAGGCTTTTTCTACATTAGGGGCTTGCAGTTTGGCAACAGGGATTGGATATGCATTGTATCGCTGTGGAAATCGCGAGTTGCACGGGGCGCCGCTTGGCATGGGAACACTTTTGTTGTATGTATCGGCATTGCCGGGCTTGCAGCAAATTACCCTTGGGCCGTTAATGCCAGGTATCATTTTGCTGGCAGCAGGCGGCTTGACCTTAGCATATCGCGGAAGAATGCGCGATTGTTTGGTGTTTTGTGTTTGCGGTGCAAGCGTGCTTACCGCTTGTGATGCCTCGCTGAGCTTTGCCGGACTTGCCATAACAGCAGGATGTCTTGCAGCGTCGTATTTTACGCCCGGCGAACGCATGGGCAGTGCAACCATGTTTTTGGTTGGTGCAATTTTTGGGGCATTGTCGGCGCCGGATAGCAGTTTGATTCTTGGTTTTCTTGCCTCCTGTGCATTGGGCCAAGCAGTGTTTTTTGCCATTCCGCAACGGTTGTTGCTGATGCTTCCGGGGCAAACCGATGGTTCGGCAAGCCAAAGGCCGCAGGTGGCAGGAGCGGTAAGCCAGCTGGAAAGTGTGGCAAATGCCCTGACGGGAATTGCGGATACAGTCAATCAGGTATACAATACCTTGCCCAAACAGGGAGAAAGCTATAATTGGGTGATTGATTATGTGGCAGAAGAATTGTGCCGCCGCTGCGCCAATCGGGAAACTTGTTGGGTGGAAGGGTACACCACTACAATGGACGGGTTTTATCGCTTGAAAGGTGTGTTGGAACAGTATGGCAGAGCAGCCTTGGAGCAGTTGCCTGGGCAGTTTTGCCGCTGTATTCATCCCACAGAGCTATGTGGTTGCTCCAGCCGCGGATATGCGTTGTACCGAGGGCGCAGAGAAAGCCGTGTAAAAGCAGGAGCCATGCGGGCTGCTTTAACGGAGCAATACAGCGCAATGGCACAGGCATTGGGGCAAATGGCAGGGCAGCTGGGGCAAAGCATTGCACAAGACGTGGGAAAAACCGACCGATTGTCCGGTTTGTTTGCCTCGCTTGGGTTAGAGCCGTTGGAATGTCAGGTTGGGTTTGATAGCACGGGCAGGTTGCGGGCAAGTATTACCATAAGCCGAACACCCTTTCAAGAGGATGAATTGCTGGAAATTACCGAAGAAGCACAGCGCATGTTACATAGACCCTTGAGCTTGCCCAGAGTTGACCATTGTCGGGCCGTTACCACCATAACCTTTACCGAGCAACCGGTGTTTTATCCCCGGTTTGGCTTGGCATCCCGCTCGGCCCACGAGGGCGCATGCGGCGATGCGGTGGAGCAGTTCTGTGATTGCTTTGGTAATGCACATCTTTTGTTATGCGATGGCATGGGAGTAGGACGTCCTGCTGCCATTGATGGAACTCTAGCGGCGACCTTAGCGGCACGCTTGTTAAAAGTAGGATTCTGCGCCGATAGTGCCGCGCGATTGGTGAATGTGGCACTCTCATTAAAAAGTGACGAAGAAAGTGGCGCAACCATGGATTTGGTCAGTGTGGATTTGTATACCGGAAGAGCAAATTTATTTAAAGCGGGTGCTTGCCCAACCTTTGTGATTCGTGGCGGAAAAGCCCATGTGTTGGACGGAAGCAGTTTACCGGTTGGGATTTTAGAGCAGGTGGTAGGTCAGCAGGATTCCACAAATCTGCACGAAGGGGAATGGATTGTACTGGTAAGTGACGGTGTATTATTAGACGGAAGCGGTTGGTTGTGTCAGCAATTGGAGCTGTGTGCCGCTTGCGGCAATACCCCACAGGAAACAGCGGATATTGTGGCGGATATGGCACGGAATCGGCTGGGAAGTCAACACCCCGATGATATTACCGTTGCGGTATTAAGTTTAGAGCGAGCAGTGAAATAAAAAAAGCCCCCTGCATAGGCAGGGGGCTTTTTGTTGCATCAAAGCGATTAAGCTTCAGAAGAAGCAGAAGCAACCTCGGAAGCAGCCTCAGAGGAAGCAGCCTCAGAAGAAGCAGCCTCGGAAGAAGCAGCCTCGGAAGAAGCAGCCTCAGAGGAAGCAGCCTCGGAAGAAGCAGCAACAGAAGTGCTGGTGGAGGTGCTGGTAGAAGTGGTGTTGCCACCGCAAGCAACCAGAGACAGAGCCATAGCAGCTACGCAAGCGATAGCCAGAATCTTAGCAGACAGTTTCATAGTGAAAATCTCCTTTTATCTATACATAATCGTACAACTTGCACACAGTGGGCGTTAACACGCCGCTTTTCCTGAATGCTCAACAATCATACCGCTAAAATATGAACAAATTATGAACTACAGGAATCAAAAAAGTAACAATACCAATAAAAGGAAATTTTTTGTGGGGAATATTGGCGTATTTTCAACAAAACAGTCGGCCCCAATTGCTTGAAGCCGACTGTTTATAAAACTATGCTGTTATTATGCCTTGTTTACGCTGCCGAACAGTTCCATTTTTTCCTTAACGGTAGCTTTGATGGCCTCCACGCCGGGAGCCAGCAGCTTGCGGGGGTCGAAGCCTTTGCCTTCCAGATCCTTGCCGGCTTCAACGTATTTGCGGGTAGCCTCGGCAAAAGCCAGCTGGCACTCGGTGTTTACGTTGATTTTAGAAACGCCCAGGCTGATTGCCTTTTTGATCATATCGGCAGGAATGCCGGTGCCGCCATGCAGAACCAGGGGAATGCCGTTGGTAGCCTGATGGATTTTGTCCAGAGCCTCAAAGTCCAGGCCCTTCCAGTTAGCAGGATACTTGCCGTGGATGTTGCCGATGCCGGCAGCCAGGAAATCAATGCCCAGGTCAGCAATCTTTTTGCACTCAGCGGGATCTGCAATTTCACCTGCACCGATAACGCCATCTTCTTCGCCGCCGATGGAACCTACCTCAGCCTCGATGGAGATACCCTTAGAGTGAGCCAGTGCAACCAGCTCGGTGGTCTTGGCAATGTTCTCTTCAATTGCATAGTGGCTGCCGTCGAACATGATGCTGGAGAAACCTGCTGCAATGCAAGCCTGTGCATCTTCGTAGGTGCCGTGATCCAGATGCAGAGCAACGGGAACGGTAATCTTCAGATCTTCAATCATGGATTGAACCATAGCAGATACGGTTTTGTAGCCGGTCATGTACTTGCCTGCACCTGCGGACACGCCCAGAATAACGGGGCTGTTCATTTCCTGAGCGGTTTGCAGAATTGCCTTGGTCCACTCCAGGTTGTTGATGTTGAACTGTCCAACGGCATAATGACCGTCGCGAGCTTTGTTGAGCATTTCGGTTGCGCTAACCAACATAATAATGTACCTCCATTTCTATGTACCCAGCTTTTATGCTGTGAACAAACCAGTAAACGAGTGTTAAATTTTTATCCTTTTACAGTATAACCGAAAGCAGCGGTAAAATCAATTGGTCGGCTTGCATTTTTGTGTGCTTTTTTTCGTGGCTTTTTCGCTGCTTCGGGAAAGATTTTTTCGGGCATAATCAAAAATATATTGCTGCGCAATACCGGCATAGCCACGGCAAGCCACAGGGATACCCCGTGGAAACAGTTGCTGCATGGCTTTTTTCATCCATACGTCCATGGGAAAGGCATCCCAAAAGGAAAGGCTGAACAAAAGCACACAGTCTGCCACTTTGGGGCCCACGCCTTTAATGGTCATTAAGCGGTCTTTGGCTTGCTGCATGGGCATGGCACAAAGTGCGGTTTCATCAACTTCGCCGGAGGCCACCTTTTTGGCGGCATCAATTAAGTATTCGGCACGCCAGCCTGCCCGCAAAAAAGCAAGATCTTGCGCGGTGAGTTCAGCCATTTTTTCGGCAGTGGGAAAGCTGTAGCCACCCTGCGGCAAAGCTTCGCCAAGATGTTCACAAAGACGTTCCACAATGGCACGAATTCGAGGAATGTTGTTGTTTTGGCTGATGATAAAGGTGCACAGCGTTTCAAAAAAGGGTTGCCGCAATACCCGAATGCCGGGTTGTGCCTGTACACAAAGTGCCAGTTTTTTATTGCCGGAACAAAAACGTTGCCGTAAAGCTAGGTAGTCCAAATCCAATGCAAAATACCGAACCCAAAAATCACGGTCAGATTCCTCGGCACCATCAATAAAAAGGGTATCGCCTTCCATCCAAACCGTTACGGCACGACCTTCCACAATACCGTGCCAGCCATTTGAAACGGACTTCCAACGAAAGGCTTGCCCACAGTCCAATGTAACAGCAAGGTCAAGCCCACCACAGTTTTCAACACAAATCATACGTTCACCTCTGGAGATTGTAAAAAAATACGAAAATTCGACAGCGTTTTACGAAAAAATCAAAAAATAAAAGAAAAATCCGTGTTAATTTGTAAAAAAAGATATGTCGAAAAAGAAAAATAAACAGCGTGTTTATTGAAAAACTTTCCACATGAATGTTGAAAACTGCTCTTAAAAAGTGGAGTGAAACATAAAAAGTCCGCTAAAAAAGCCAGTTGTCAACACTTTCAACATAGTTTTCAACATGTGGAAAGTTGGAATTTAATTACGTTAAGTATAAAGTGCAGGATTATGCAAAATACCACTGCATTTTTTATACAAATTCTGGGTATGAAACCGGAAAAGAATGACAAGGATAAAATATAGTAGAAAACACCTTTATAAAAATGGCAAAAACTTGTCTTCAAACAGTGGCAAAAACCGCCATAGAGTGCTATACTTTTAATTATATGCAACAAAATATCAAAAAAGCAAATTTCACGCAAGAAAAGGGAGACAGTCATGCCTCAAAAGTTTGATAAAAAATTCAATCGCGGCGAACAGAAGTTCGAGCGTTCCGAAAAAAAATCTTATAAAAAGCCTGCCCGTTTTGATCGCCCTGAACGGCAAGAGCGGGACGAGCCTGTAGAGCAAACACAAAATTTGGTTTATGGCAAAAACCCGGTAACCGAATTACTGAAAAGCGGCGTAGGGGTGGATACCGTTATGCTGGCCGATACCTTGCCGCCCCAAGTGGCAAGCTACTATGCAGCGTTGGCAAAAGATGCGGGTGCGGTGGTAAAAAAGGTGCATGCCAATAAGTTGCGCTTAACCTGCGGAACCGAAAGCCATCAGGGTGTTGCCGCCTTTGCCAGTGCCGTAGAGTACAAAACCATTGAAGAACTGCTTGCCGATGCACGCAGCAAAAACGAAGCACCGTTTCTGGTGCTGTGCGACGGAGTGGAAGACCCCCATAACCTGGGTGCTATTATCCGTTCTGCCTTGTTGTGCGGTGCACATGGCGTTGTAATTCCCAAGCGGGGCGGTGCAGCCATTACCCCCACGGTATTAAAAAGCAGCGCAGGTGCAGCGGCTCGTTTGCCGGTTGCACGGGTAGCCAACATTGGCGAAAGTATTCGCCGTTTAAAAGAAGAAGGCGTATTTGTTTATTGTGCCGATATGGACGGAACTGCCCTGCATCAAAATGACTTGACCGGTGCGGTTGCATTGGTAATGGGCAGCGAAGGAAAGGGCGTAAGCCCCTTGGTAAAAAAATTGTGTGACGGCGTTGTCAGCCTTTCCATGGCGGCACGCGGTACCGGTGTAGACAGCTTTAACGTAAGCGTTGCGGCAGGCATTATTTTGTACGAAATTGCTCGCCAGCGTGGGCAGTAACAAAAGCAAAACACCAAACAAAGCGTTTAAATTGATGGAGGAAGAAATCATGCCGGATAATAAATTTTCCAGTTCGGTAGACGATATTTTGGAAAATCTAAAAAAAGAACAGCCCGAGCTTTGGAAAAGCAGCCAAGCTGTGAATGATATTCTGGCGGACTTTGGTTGGAGCAACAGCACGCAGCAAGAACAAGCCACAAATCAGTCGCAAAAAGATGCAGGAGTAATTGAAGGACAACAGCCTCCCGTGCAGACGTTTTGGAGCCAAGAAGAGGTTCAGCGGCAAAATACAAAAACAAAAAAACAGGCACAAGCTGCACAAGAAGAACCAACCAATTCTCCACAGGCAGAACGGCATATAAAGCGCAAAAAAACATTCAAACGGGAGCAGCTTGAAACACAAAAGTCAGCCCAGCCCACAGCTGAAAAAAACAAACAGGATAAGGAACAAACAGATGCAATTAAGCCGCCTCGTTTGTCTGACACCATTCAGATGGACAAGGAGTTCCAAAAGTTTTTCAGCGAAAGCATTGCCGTGATTCCGGACTTAAAAGAAGAGCAGGAGCAGCACCCCGGTTTTTTTGCTCGATTTGTGCGCGGTAAAAAGGAAAATACCAATGAGCCGGAAAGTGTTGACGAAGATGAGGGTTTGTATGCACAGGATGAGTATGTGCAAACGGCACCAACCCGCGAGATTCCTCTGATTATCGAGCCGGATTTTTCGCAGCCATCGGCGCAAAATATTGAAAAAAGTACAGCAAGCCCAAAAAACAACAGCAAAACCGGTACGGTATGTATTCCGTTTGAGGAAGCCGTTACACGGCAGATGGACTTGTTAAAGGAAACCGAATCCGAACAAGAGTCAACGGAAGAAGCACAGACGGAACAAGAAGAGAAAAAGAGCTGGCTTCCGTTTTCCATCCCCAAGTTTTGGGGCAGCGAAGAGAACAGTGGCAGTGTTTTTGAAGATGCTGCTGCACAGGACTACATGGAGGATTACGAAACGCTTGGTGATGCCCCGGCGGTACAGCAGGATTTGCAGCATTTGCAGTTCCTTACCGCAGTGCGCACGGTGGTAGCCTGTGTAATTGGTGTTATGCTGCTGTATCTGGGTTTGGCTGTGGGCGAAAGTCCGCTGCCGCCCATCAGTGCGGTGGACCCGGATGTGGCACCGGCTGCATTTTTAAGCGTTAACCTGCTGCTACTCTTGGCGGCGTGCGGCATCAACTGGCGTGTGTTTGCCAACGGTATTCGTGGTGTGCGTGGCACCCCAACACCAGACACCATTCCGGCTTTTGTGTGCATCGGTGCGGCATTGCAGTTGGTGGTGCTGCTCATGGGGGCAAATTCCTTTGATGCCGAGAAAACCACGGTTTTTGCAGCACCTGCAGTTTGGCTTCTGTGCTTCAGTGCATTGGGTAAGTATCTGATGAGCGGTGTATTCTGCAAAAACTTTGAAATGCTGACCTCGGGCACCGACCATTCGGCGGCATTTGCGGTGGAAGATGAAGAACTGACACAAAAGCTGGCACAAGGCTTGGGCGAGCCGGAACCCCGTTTGTTGGCAAGCCGCCCCACCACCTTGATTCGCGGATTTTTGCGCCGCAGTTTTTCGGTGCGCAAAAGCGACCACATGCTGCAGAAGATGAGCTGGGTTTTGGGTGTTACCGCTGTGTTGGCGGCGTTGATTACCTTGGCAGGGCAGCGTGGCTTTGGCATGGCGTTCACCGTGCTGGCAGGTACCCTGTGTTTGGGTGGTCCGCTCAGTGTAACATTATTGAGTGCAGTGCCCAGCATGTTAATGCAAAAGAGTGCCTCCCGTGTTGGCGCAATCATTCCCGGTTGGGACTCCATTGAAGAGTTGGGCAGTACCAATATGATTGTGGTGGGTGCAAAAGACTTGTTCCCCGCAAAAAGCGTTCGTCTGCACGGCATTAAAACCTTTGAGAAAGAGCGCATTGACCTGGCGATTTTGTATGCGGCTTCGGTTTTGATTGAGGGCTGCGATACACTGCGCGATGTATTTATGAACATCATCCAGGGCAAAACCGATATCTTGTTTGAGGTGGAAAACCTGGAAAACGACCCCGGATACGGCTTTACCGCATGGGTACAGCATAACCGCATTATCATTGGCAACCGTGCTATGATGGAAAAGCAGGGGGTAGAAATTCCTTCGTTGGATTATGAAAATCGCTACACCAAAGGCGTGAAAAAGCCCATCTATTTGGCGGTAAGCGGTCGTTTGTTCGGTATGTTCCTGGTAAGCTATAAAGCAGACCAGCAAGCTGCTGAGGTATTAAGTGAACTGCGTCATCACGGCATTTCGGTTCTGGTAAAAAGCGATGATTTTTCGCTGAATACCCAAATGGTAACCGAGATGTACGGTTTGCCCGAAGGCTGCCTCAAAGTTTTGGCAACAAGTGAACGCCGCGATTTGGAGCCGCTGGTGGAATATAGCCAGTATACCGAAGGCTGTATGGGTCACATTGGAATCTTTGCATCCTTTGTGGGCGGATTTTTGGCTGCCAGCGATGCAGCAAGTGCAGAAAAACTTTCCACACTGGTGCAAACAGCAGGGGTTGTGGTAAGTGCCATTCTTTCGATTTTGCTGGCGTTTACCGGCGGCATTGCCGAAATTGCATTGCCTGCCTTGATTTTGTATCAAGCAGCATGGACGGTGCTTACTCTAGTAATTCCGGTAATAAAACGATATTAACTCAAAAGAAACACTTCAAGCGAAGTGTTTCTTTTTTTGTTTCAACTGTTACAAAAATGTCAATGGGCAATCTATACAAAGCTTACAACAAAAGTTCTATGGGCAAAAAGCACAAAGGAATGGTTTTATTATTTAAAAAATATAATAATTATGATAATATTTTTATATAAAATGCTGCCGCTTCCATTGGTGGAGCAAAATCGGTGGCAGAAGAGAGGGTAAAAGCGTATGAAATACACAAACAAAGACATTCGAAACATCTTGGTAGCCGGTCATTCCGGTTGCGGAAAAACCACATTGGTAGAAGCGTTGCTATACACCACAAGTTCGGATATGCAGCGAATGGGTACTGTACAGGATGGAAATACCGTGTGCGATTTTGAGCCCGAAGAGTGTAAGCGCAAAGTAAGCCTGTCAACTGCCATTGCCCCGGTGGAGTACAACGGAACCAAATTGAATTTAATGGATGCGCCCGGTTTGTTTGATTTTGAACTGGGGGTTCACGAAGCAATTTCCGCTGCCGAAAGTGTATTGATTACGATTTCTGCCCGTTCCGGTGTAACAGTAGGTGCAGAAAAAGCATTTCATCTTGCAGAAAAATACAAAAAGAGCAAAATCGTATTTGTGAATAAAACCGATTTGGAAAATGCAAATTACTATAAGATTTTGGAAAATTTGAAAACCAAATTCGGCCCCAGCATCTGCCCCTGCGTGGTTCCGGTAAGAAAACCCGATGGAACCATGCTATACATCAATCTGTTCAGCCAAAAAGCATTTGAGTATCAAGGCGGCAAGCCGATCCAGGTTCCCATGCCGGATATGGCCCATCGCTTGGACGGTTTGATTACTGCCATGAGCGAAGCGGTTGCCGAAACCGATGACGCCTTGATGGAAAAATTTTTCTCCGGCGAATCCTTTACCACCGAAGAAATTGTAAATGGATTGGCAAAGGGCTGCCGTATGGGAACCATTACCCCGGTATTCTGCGGCAGTGCAGTAAACCTGCATGGACTGGATATGCTGCTATATAACCTCAAAGAGCTGTTACCCAGCCCGGCGGAAGTGGAGCCAATGCTGGCAGAAACACAAAACGGCGAGCCGGCAGAGCTGCGCTGCAGCGAGCAAGAGCCTGTGGCTGCCTATGTGTTTAAAACCGTTGCAGATCCTTTTGTGGGCAAACTGTCTTATATTAAGGTGGTAAGCGGTACGCTGAATCACGACACGGCTTTGGTCAATGCGCGAACCGGCGAAACCGAGCGTATCGGAAAACTGTTGTATGTACGGGGCAAAAAGCAGCAAGAAACCGACTGCATTGGGGCAGGTGATATCGGTGCAGCAACAAAACTTTCCCAGGCACAAACCGGAGATACCCTATGCGATGCATCCCGTGTGGTTCAGCTGCCCAAGCCCACATTCCCCAATCCCACCCTGTCCATGGCATTGCATGTGATGAAAAAAGGCGATGAAGCCAAGATTGGCGCAGCCCTTGCACGTCTTGTGGAAGAAGACCCCACCTTGCAGTATCGAGTGGACCAGGAAACAGGCCAGCAGATTATTACCGGTTTGGGTGAACAGCATTTGGATGTAACCGTTGCAAAACTGAAATCCAAATTTGGTGTGGATGTGGAACTGAGCGTTCCCCGCATTGCCTACCGAGAATCACTGCGTAAAAAATGCAAAGCACAGGGCAGACACAAAAAGCAAACCGGCGGCCATGGTCAATTTGGCGATGTTTGGATTGAGTTTGAACCTTGCGATAGCGAAACCTTGGTATTTGAAGAAAAGGTATTTGGCGGCAGTGTGCCCAAAAACTATTTCCCAGCTGTAGAAAAAGGATTGCGCCAGGCAGTGGAGCACGGCGTTTTGGCAGGCTATCCTGTGGTGGGCTTAAAAGCAACCCTGCTGGACGGCAGCTATCATCCGGTGGATTCCAGCGAAATGGCTTTTGTTATGGCGGCAAAACTTGCTTATAAAGCTGCACTGCCACAGGCGGGCCCGGTTTTGCTGGAGCCGGTGGGTGCATTAAAAGCCCACATCCCCAACGACAATACCGGCGATATTATGGGCGAAGTAACCAAACGGCGCGGTCGTGTGCTGGGCATGGAACCCGATGCAGACGGTTTACAGGTGGTGGAGGCCGAGGTGCCCATGGCAGAAATGCAGGACTTCACAACCTTTATGCGTCAGCTAACACAGGGCCGTGGTCATTTTAGCTATGAATTTGTGCGCTATGAGCCACTGCCGGAACATTTAGCAAACGGCGTAATTGAAGAAGCCAAGAAGCTGCATACCGAAGAAGAGGAAACTTTGTAATAAATAATAAAAGGTAAATAGTATATAATTTGAACACAACCGCGGATTTGTTGCTACAAATCCGCGGTTGTGTTGTCAAAAAAACCATTGCATATTTA
This sequence comes from uncultured Allofournierella sp., assembly GCA_944382775.1. Lineage (GTDB taxonomy): Bacteria > Bacillota > Clostridia > Oscillospirales > Ruminococcaceae > Allofournierella. The sequence continues at coordinate 31,389 of CALWNI010000012.1, read as the reverse complement.
GATAATTAGCCGAAAAAGTGCTGGTTAGTTGACAAACTTAACATTACTGGTTATACTAACAAAATTAAGTGGAAAAATGCTACAGGCCAATAAAAGCCGGTAGTTCTGCTTTTATTTGTGTTGAATGGCAAATACTGTTTAAAAACAGAAATGCCTATTATAAGTTTTAAGGAGTATTACGAATCATGAGCAATGCAAAAGAAATTGTTGTGACCGTTGCCGGCCTGAAGGCCCTGGAGGATGAGCTGGAAGAATTAAAAACGGTCCGCCGCAAGGATGTGGCAGAAAAAATTAAGGTTGCCCGTGGCTTCGGCGACCTTTCCGAAAACAGTGAATATGACGAAGCCAAAAATGAGCAGGCATTTATCGAAAGCCGCATTGCTCAGTTGGAAGCGATGCTCAAGCATGCACGCGTAATCGATAACGAAGAGCTGAACCTGGATACCGTTTCGGTTGGTACCCATGTAAAGATTCAGGACGAAGACGGCGAAGTGGAAGAGTACGACATCACCGGCTCTACCGAGGCTGACCCTCTGAACGGCAAAATCAGCGACGAAAGCCCTGTAGGTGCTGCTCTGATGGGCAAAAAAGCAGGTACTACTGTAACCGTAAGCCTGCCCAACGGCGGTACCATCGAGTACAAGCTGCTGGAAATCAGCCGCGCTGCACTGTAAAATTAAATATTTTTTATTGTTTGCAATAAAATTTCTTACAAAAGAGGTGCCACGGCACCTCTTTTGTGTTATAATAAAGCGATATGTCTGCTTATTATGACATATTTTTATAAATGAGCGCATATAGCGTACTTTTGGAGGGAATAACATGGAGCTGAACGAAGCAAAGAATACCAACGCCCAACAGGCGGAGGAGCTCAGCGAAAAGGCGTATAACGAACTGGTCGCTGTGCGTCGCGATAAACTGAAGGCCCTGCAGGAAGCGGGCAATGACCCCTTCCAAAAAACCAAATATCCGCAGGATACCTATGCTGCCGATATTAAAAAAGAATTTGATTATCTGGCCGCTGAAGAAGAAACCGGCAAGATTGTTTGCCTGGCAGGCCGTATGATGAGCAAGCGCGTTATGGGTAAGGCAAGTTTTGCCGATCTGCGCGACAATACCGGCGATATTCAGTTGTACGTGCGCCGCGATGCAGTGGGCGAAGAAGAATATGCCGCATTTAAAAAGTTTGATATTGGCGATATTATCGGCGTAAAGGGCGAGATTTTCCGTACCAAAATGGGCGAAATCAGCATTCGCTGCACCGAAATCGAGCTGCTTTCCAAGAGCTTGCTGCCTCTGCCCGAAAAGTTCCACGGTTTGAAAGACCAGGAAATCCGTTATCGTCAACGTTATGTGGATTTGATTGTAAATCCCGACGTAAAGAATACCTTTGTAAAGCGCAGCCAGATTCTGCGCGAAATCCGCGATTATCTGGATAATAAGGGCTTCTTGGAGGTAGATACCCCCATTCTGCTGCCCTTGGAAATCGGTGCTTCGGCCCGTCCCTTTGTAACACACCATAATACTCTGGATATCGATATGTATCTGCGTATCGAAACCGAGCTGAACCTGAAGCGTCTGATTGTTGGCGGCTTCGACCGTGTGTACGAGGTAGGCCGCATCTTCCGCAACGAGGGTATGGATACCAAGCACAACCCCGAGTTCACCAGCATTGAGCTGTACCAGGCATTTACCGATTATAAGGGCATGATGGATCTGGTAGAAGAGCTGTACAAGCGTTTGGCACAGAACATCTGCGGCAGCCTGGTAATTCCTTATCAGGGCAAGATGATTGACATGGGCAAGTGGGAACGCTTGACCATGGCTGAGGCAGTAAAGAAGTACTCCGGCTGCGATTACTATGAGTGGAAGACCGACGAGGACGCACGCGCTGCTGCTAAGGCGAAGCATGTAGAGGTTCCTGCCGATGCCACCAAGGGCACCGTTCTGGTTGAGCTGTTTGATGCTTTTGTAGAAGAAAATCTGATTCAGCCCACCTTCATCTACGATTACCCCGTAGAGAACAGCCCCTTGGCAAAGCGTAAGGTGGAAGACCCTGCCTTTACCGAGCGTTTCGAGTACTTCATCAATGCAACTGAGTTTGGCAACGCATTCAGCGAGCTGAACGACCCCATTGATCAGAAGGCACGTTTTGAGCGTCAGGTTGCTGCCCGTAAGGCACAGAACCCCAACGATACCAGCCAGGTGGATTACGACTATGTAACTGCTTTGGAATACGGTTTGGCACCCACCGGTGGCCTGGGCTTTGGCTTGGATCGTCTGGTGATGCTGCTCACCGATTCCGCCAGCATTCGTGATGTATTGCTGTTCCCCACCATGAAGCCGATTGACTAATTCAAACGGGTTTGTAGTGTAATTCAAAGACCGCCTGTTTGGGCGGTCTTTTTGTGTTTTAAATTTTCTTTAAGGAGAATTGCATGAAAATTTTAGCAGTAGACTATGGCGATGCACGCACCGGGCTTGCGGTATCGGATGCAACCGAGCTGTTGGCAAGTCCATTGCCGCAAATTGAAGAAAAAAGCATGGTGAAAGCCGCGAATGCAGTGGTGGAAGCCAGCCGCCAGCATAATGTTGGTATGATTGTCATCGGATTGCCCCGCAATATGGATGGCACCGAGGGTTCTCGTGCCCAAAAGACCCGTAAAATGGCAGCCATTGTGGAGCAAGCAGTGGATGTTCCGGTACGATTTTGGGATGAACGCCGTACCACTGTAACGGCAGCAGCGCAGCTGTCCGAAGCTGGTACCTTTGGCAAAAAGCGCAAAGAAAAGCTGGACTCGGTGAGTGCAGCGGTTATCCTTGATAGCTTTATGGCATGGCGAAAAAATCACCCAGATGAAGAATAAAAAAGCCACCAAACGTGTTTTTACGCGGTTGGTGGTTTTTCTTTTGAAGTCAGAAAGAATTGAAGCTCGTTTTTAAATATGGTATCATAAAATAAAATACGATGAAACGGGGTTTTGAAAATAATGAAAGCAGGTTTTGAAAATAGCAAGCTGGCAGATGATGTGATATCGTTTCATTGTCCAAGATGGGCAGAGTTGCCGGGCATTGCCTTGTATATGGATCAGGTTACAGGCTATATCAACGAGGTATTTGCGCCCATTGCTCCGCCGGAACAGGAAAAAACGTTAAGCAAGGCAATGGTAAATAATTATGTAAAATTGCGGGTGATGACCCCACCGGTCAATAAAAAATACGACCGTTCGCATGTGGCGTATTTAATTACCATTTGTGCTTTAAAGCAGGTATTCAGCATACCGGAAATTGCACAGTTAATTCAAACACAAATTCAGCATTGCCCGGTACAACAGGCGTATGATTGTTTTTGCGAAGAATTGGAACAGGCGTTTCGGCAGGTATTTACCGGTACCTTACCCCCAAAGCAAGCGGACATTGGCACAGAGCTTTCGCTGGTACGCGGAAGTGTGCAAGCTTATGCCAATAAGGTTTACGTTCAAAAAACCTTGCAGTTTATCAGCGAAGAATAAAACGAAAGGAAGCCGTAACAATGCAGTTAAAAAGGGTACAGTTAATTTATTTTAGCGCAACAGAAAAAACAAAGTGCATCGGGCAGGCGGTAGCAAAGGGAACCGGGCTGCCGGTGCAAGAGTGGGACGCCACAGCACAACGTGCCAGCAATCCCTTTGAATCGGATGTGCAAACGCTTACAATATTAGCAGCCCCTGTATTTGTGGGACGCATTCCACAGCCCTTTTTACAGCGGTTACAACAGAAAAAGGGAAACGGGCCAGCCATTTTGGTGGTTACATATGGAGCAAGAGCTAGCGAAGATGCTTTGTTAGAATTAAAAAAAGAAGCATCTAAGCTGGGGTATCTTCCCATTGCAGCAGGCGAATTTGTAGCGCAGCACTCCATGGCTTGCACCATTGCGGAACATCGCCCCACAGAGCAAGACTTGAAAGAAGCGGAAGAATTTGGCCGAAAGGCTGCACTTTTGGCGCAGGCAATGCCCAAAGACCGGTTGCCGGTACTGGAAGTTCCGGGGCAAGACCCCTATCGAAGCCATAACAAAGTGGCATTTGCACCCACCGCAAATAAAAACTGTGTGGAATGTGGTCGCTGTGCAGACCGCTGTCCGGTTGGGGCAATTCCGGCCGAGCATCCTAATAAAACCGATAAGCAAAAGTGCATTAGTTGTATGCGCTGTGTGTTTGTGTGTCCAATGCAGGCGCGCAGCATTGGATTTGTGGAAAAACAGCTAATTTATCATAAGATTCGTAAATTGTGTGATGAGAATCAGCCCAATCGCATGTGGTTTGCAGAACTGCAATAAAAGAAAAAAGAGCCGGAAAACTTCCGGCTCTTTTTTTGCATTGAAATTACTCTTTGCTGAACTGGTCTTTGCCTACGCCGCACAGGGGGCACAGGAAATCTTCGGGAACATCTGCCCACAGGGTGCCAGCAGCAATGCCGTTGTCGGGATCGCCAACAGACTCATCGTAAACATAACCGCATACGTCGCATACAAAACGTTCCATAGTAATAACTCCTTTTAAGCTAGTTGTATCAAATTATACATTGTTGTGAGAAGAAATAAGAAAATCAATCGTTTGTGGATTGACCTTACGCTTAATAGTCTATGCTGAAATACAAAATAAATCCGTTGCCTGTGCAACAAAAATATACCACTGTGGTGTTTTTTTGAATTTTTCATTTCAACTTACAATTACAAAAGCGGAGCAAACAAACGCAGAATTACCTGAGCAATGCGTTTAGGCAAGGGGGTGCGTTTGGTTTCTTCTAGGGTTACCTCGTGACTAACCGACATACATTCTTTTAAATCGCTCAACACATCCTGTACCATCTGGCCACCATAGAATGCACAGCAGTTTTCAAAATGCAAAAATAAGCTGCGGTAATCCATATTGGCACTGCCCACAATGGCGGTTTTATCATCGGATACATACATTTTGGCGTGAATGAAGCCGGGGGTGTATTCGTAAATCCGCACACCAGCCTCCAGCAAAACCCGATAGTAGCTTTGCGTTACCCAATAGACATACCATTTGTCGGGAATACCCGGCGTGATAATGCGAACATCAACACCGCTTTTGGCAATAAGGGTCAGGGTGGTAATCATCTCGTTGTCCACAACCAGATAAGGGGTTGCGATGTAAACATAATTGATTGCCTGCTGCAAAACATTAAAGTAGGCGTTTTCTGCTACATTTTCCTCGTCCAAGGGGCTATCGCCATAGGACTGAACAAAACCATCGGAAGAATAACGCAGTGTGGGGGCAAAGTCCATGGGGTCGCTGATGCTGCCGGTTGTAAAGTCCCAAATTTCCAAAAACAAAGCGGTAAGAGAGTGCACACCGCTGCCTTTCAACATAAGGCCGGTATCTTTCCATACACCAAAACGCTTTTTTCGGTTGATGTATTCATCGGAAAAATTCAAGCCGCCGGTAAAACCCACATTTCCGTCAATTACCGTGATTTTTCGGTGGTCTCGGTGGTTTAACATGGTGTAGTCGGAAATGTGGTCGGATAAGCGGGGCGGGCTAAAGGGATAGCATTTAATGCCGGCCTCACGCATGGTTTTGTCGTAATCTTCCGGTAGGGTAAACATGGAACCAAAGGCATCAAACAATAGGCGAACATCCACGCCTTCGGCTGCTTTCTGCTTTAAAATTTCCAAAGTAGTATCCCACATATAGCCGGGCTTGATGATGAAATACTCCATAAAAATAAACTTTTTTGCCTTTTTCAGCTCGTCCAAAAAACGAACAAAAAAATCCTGCCCCCAAGCGTAGTATTCGCTTTGGGTATCGGCGTAAAGCGGAGCCGCAGCATTCTGAGAGAGATACATGGCACTGCGATAGAGGTTCTTGTCCTGAATCCGCAGGCGTTTCAATGCCTCCGGGTCTTGCGGAATGGAACGGGTACAGCGATCGGTGATATATTCCAAGCGTTTTGCGTGTTGATTTTGGGTGTTGCGGTGGCCCCAAAACAAATAAAATAAGGTACCGGTTGGCGGCAATAATAGAATAATAATAAGCCACATAATTTTGTATACCGGATTGACTTTGTCTTTGTCTAACAGTGTTAAAACAGCCAGAACACTTACCAGAGTCAAAACAATATAAAAATATGGAAAATAGTGGTCAAGGGCAAAGGCAATTGCTAAAACCAGGGCAATTTGCAGCAAAACCAAAACCAAAAATGAAAAGGTGCGGGAAAATAGCCCGCGCCCCAGCTTTTTGCGCGCCTTATGGACTTTTTTTATCTCCATAATAACCCAAAATCCTCCTAACATAGTCTGTAATATTATTATAGCATGAAATAAATGCGTGTAAATTGTGAAAGTTGCAAAGCAAAAGAGCATAGCACAAAAGGCTATGCTCTAAAACTATAATTGGTTAATTGCCGGAAGTGGTGCTTGCTGTAGAAGCATCCGAAGCAGCAGCGGACGACGCTGTAGATTCTGTTGCTGACGATGCACTCGACGAAACTGCATCGGAAGAATCGGCTTGATAGGTGCTGATGGTAATGCTGTTTACAATCACATCTTCGGTGGGTTTTCCGTTTTCGTCCACCTCAGTTTGGGCAATTTTGTCAACAATATTCATACCCTGGTATACCTGCCCGAATACGGTGTCGGTGTAATCCAGATAAGGCAAACCGCCAACCGCATCGTATGCTTCCAGAACCTCGGTACGAGTTCCGCTTTGTTCCAGCTGTGTTTTTAAATCGCTGTTCAAAGCTTCCGGCAAAGACTGTACAAAATAGAATTGGCTTAAACCGGAAACCTCTTCGTCGGGGCTAAAGGCAATGCACAATGCGCCGGAATAGTGGTGCAGCTTGTCAGAAGTTTCTTTTGGATAGGGGTTGTTGTTCCAAATAGTAGCACCGCCGGTTCCTGTGCCGGTGGCATCGCCGCCTTGCACAACAAAACCGGATAAGACACGATGAAACGAGGTTCCGTTGTAATAGCCTTGCTGGGCCAGCTGGGTAAAGTTTTCCACTGCCATAGGGGCAACATCGGGGTAAAGAACCGCACGGATTTCGCCGGCAGAAGTATCAAAAATTGCGATGGTATCGCCTTGCGAGGGCGTTTGAAATTGCAGCTCTGTGCTTTCATAGCTGGGGCGGCGAATGCCGGTAAAGGCATTGGATACACCGCATCCAACCAAAAGTGCAAAGGATAAAACCAATAAAATTGCCGAGGCAACAAGCTTTTGCAAACCGGTAGCCCTCCTGTTTCATAAAAATTGATAAGTAATAAATATTATAGCACAAAATAGTACAGAATAAAAATAATATGCAACAAATTGGTGTAAAACTTTATCGGATTGTTTTGTTGCGTTTTACTCTTGACGGAATGAGCAAAAACGGTTAAACTTTATCTAGCAGATCACCGTAGCACAAAATAGTTTGATGCTATAGATGAAAAAGGAGAACACAATGGCTGAAAATAAAACCCCTGTAAATGCACAGGAAGAAGATTATACCCCCGACTTGGTTACTTTAGAGGACGAAGAGGGAAAAGAGCATACCTTTGAGGTCATTGACGCCGCTGACCATAAGGGTACCCGTTACATGGCATTGGTTCCTTACATTGAAAACGAGAATGAACTGGTTGATGCAGATTTAGACTTGATTTTGATGAAGGTTGGCGAAGATGCTGACGGCGAGTATCTGGATATTGTAGAAGACGATGAGGAGCTTTACGAAGTAAGCAATATGTTCGAAAAGCGCCTGCGTGAGTTCTTTGAAATTGAGCATTAATTGCAAATAACAAAAATTAGTATCCTGCCTTGTTCGATTTGTTGCGGCTTTAAATAATCCTACTAATCAAATCTAGGGAGCCCGGACGTTGGCCGAAGGATTGCAGACCTCCCGCCCTTGATGGGACAAACGGAAGTAGGGAGCATGAGCTCGGACACAGGGCACCCACCTGCCATTCGGTAGGTTTTGATTGGTCGCAGACGGCAAGGCGGGGCTATTGTTAAACATGAAGGGGCTTTTCCATAATGGGAAAGCCCCTTTTTCTAAAAGGAGATAGAACCAGATGGCAAAAGGGGATTATCACGGTTTTAGTCATGTTTACGCCAGCCGCGCAGGCACACGCCCCAAGCGCGAATACGATGAATTTGATTTTAGCGCAGAGCAGGAAGCCCGCAAAGATGAATTGCTGCGTGCTGTGAAACGCCCGCAATTAACCATCCATGCCGGATATTTGCGCCGTGCAAAAACGGCAAAAGAAATACGGCGGGAGCAAAATTGGCTGACGCAGGAAATCTGGAAGAAAAAATAAAAGCCGCTCGTATGAGCGGCTTTTTTCGTTTAAAAACCAAGCGGTTCGCCAACAAATAATACCTTAATGCGGCCTGCAATGCGCTGGTAGCGGTGAATGGTGGTAGTGCAGCAGATGCGGGCAGGGCTGTGGCAGTCGGCACAGGTGCCGGTAACGGCGCAAGGGGTCTTACAGCCCAAACGGTCGGTATTGGCAGGGGCTGCAATCTCCTTTACACGGGTAGCAGCAGCGTGAATGTCCTTTACAATTTTATTGCAGCCAACAACCAACAAAACATTTTTAGGGCCAAAAGTAATGGCGGCAACACGGTTGGAAGTACCGTCCACATTGTAAAGTTCGCCGTTTTCGGTAACGGCATTGGTGCTGGCCAGATACCAGTCGGCAGAAAATACATCGCGGAACAATTGTTCCAGTGCTTCGCCCGATACCTTGCTGCGATCCAGATAATGATAGCGTCCGCTTGCCAATAAATCCATTACACCGGTTTCGGCTAAGCTTACGCTGCCGCCGTTGGATACCGTTGCACCGGCAGGAATCATCTGTTCCACAAAGGGGACAACCTCGGCGGCTGTTTTTACATAGTAGGCCTCCATGTTATTGGCGCGAAGTGCCTCCATAGTACGTTGAATTCTGCGTTCCGTATTTTTGGTTACTGCTTCATGCATACCAAAGACCTCCTTAAAAAATAACAATATTTTTTTCATTATAGCACATTCAAAAATGCTTTGTTGCAGAATTTTTTATAAAAATTTTTCGGTTTTTTCTTGCATTCGTTGCGAGAAAACAAGACTTATGTTAGAATGAATCTGATAAATTTTGTATAAAAATCGAAATTATAAAATCCGGTAAAAAGGAGAGGATTTGCCCATGGGCATGCGCTTAAAAGCAGGCAGCGTAATTCCTGCATTTTGTTATGATACACCGTATGAGCCGCAAAAATCATTTTATGAATTAACAGCAGGAGAAAAGCCTGTGATGTTGATTTTTTTGCGTAACTTTGGGCATCCTTTAACACGCCATTATATTATGCAATATCTGGAAACCGCACAGGCTTTGACTAATTTGCGTTTGGTTTGTGTGGTACAAAGCCAACCACAAACCATTGCGGCGGCAGTTCCGCAGGGTGCTTTGCCCTTTGAGCTGATGTGCGATGCCGATGGTGTTTTGTATGATTATTTTGAAATTCCCAAAACCACCAGCCGTTTAAGATGCTATTCGCTGGATGCCATTAAGATTATTCGACAGGCACAAAAAGAGGGCTATGTGCCCAGCAAAAATGAACCCCATCAGTTGCCGCTGACCCTTGTGGTAGGCAACGAGGGTGAGGTGCTGTTTGCCCATTATGGCCGCAGTTTAACCGATTTGCCGTCCGATTGTTATGCAATGGAGCGTGTGGCAGAGGAACTGGGTTTGGTTCAGCAGGTGGAAGCGGATTGGATGGAATCTGCAATTCAAGAGCCGGCAGAAGAACCGGACGAGATGTATTTTGAGCCGGAAGAAGAGGATGTTGCCAGCGAAGAAGATATTCTTGCAAGCCTGACAGAGGATGCGTTGGAAGTTCCCGTTGTGCCGATGGAACAGCCCAGGGAGCCGCAAGCACCCCAAAAGATGGGCTCGGTGGCAGTATCAGTGGACGAGCAGCCAACACAGGAGTTTGACCAGGCATTGTATGTGGAAGAGCTGGTTACGGTTTCCGCCGCAGAGGCGCACCGCAACTCTGGTTTGCCCCGTGGTAAAGTACATTATCCGGAAAAGCGCAAGCGCAAAGCACTGGATTTTTCGGAACTGGGCTTTGGAAGTGAGAAATAACTTAAATCAAAAAGAGGTCGAACTTTGGGTTCGACCTCTTTTTTTATTCGTTTTCTTCAAAAAAGGGGAAAGCGGCTGGTTGAAATTCGCTGTTGCTGCGAAATACGTTAGAGGCAAAAAACGGCAGATAAAGAATTCCCAGCGAAACAAATCCAAGTAAAATACTGCTTAGGGTTAGTACCTGATTTTGGATGGAATCCGCAGAAGCGAACAGGGTAATGGCGTTGTTGTTGATAAAGTGGATGATAACAGGCACCCAGATGGTTTTGGTTTTTTGATAAGCAAAACCAAAAAAGACGCTGTAACAAACACAAAGGAATAATTGGTTGAGAATGCTTAAGTACCAGGTTTGGGGACTGTAAAAGAAGCAGTTGATGGGCAGGTGCCAAATACCCCATAAAAGCCCTAATATTATAATGCCTTTACGCGGGCCAAAGCGTTTTTGCAAAAGCGGTTGTAAAAATCCACGCCAACCGTATTCTTCTCCGAAAAATGCGGTGAAAACCAAGAAAAAGTTGATGGGAAGTGCCACCAGATTGATGACGAATAACGTGGTGTTAATCTCGGATTCACCGGAAACCGAAGCAGGATCGAATAGATAAGCAAGACCGCCGGCCAACAAAATGCGGGCAAAGTACAGCACAACAAACAAAATAACCATAACAGCGGGATTGCTGCCACCTGTTTTGGTAAGGCGCAATCCATAGGCAGTTCGGCAGTTTTTCTTATCCAAGAAATAAAAGCCCCAGCAGATCAGAGTGCCTGCAATCATAACAAATTGAATCCATATAGCCCAAGGCAGGGTTGGCATTGCAACGCTAAGCACACAAACTGCAATCAAAGCCAGGGTAAGCACCAAAAAGCAGGTGTAAAATTTACGGGGCAGTAAGGGATCGTGTTTACGGGTGAGAAGCATAGCCAGCATTACACCGGCAGCAGGATAATACATCTGTGCGTTGGGGAATGCTGAAGTATCATTTCCGGCAAAATAGCTGATTCCCATTAAAATGCCCAAAAGATAGGGCAATGCAAATGCGATCAGCGCAAAAATCAATAGTTGCCGTTTTTCGGGTGAAGTCCATTTCATAAACGATTTACCTCCTTATACCAATTATTTTTTTAAGTAGCTGATTTGAAAGGAACGAATTTGGTAGCTTAAATGTTGAATGCCCCATAAAACACTTAACCCCAGCAAAAGCGTTGCATTAATGGAAGACACTGTGCCTGCAAAAATTAACAACACAATAGCAACAGGATATACCATTGTCATAATGCGAAAGGAAAAATAACTGCATTCGCCAATTTGGGCACGTTCGGCTTCGTCGCAGCTATTGTACCATTTTTCATGGAATTTCATATCAAAGATATTGCCGTTTTTTTCTGGGTTAATTTGTTTTGTAACGCTTACACAAACAGATTGCAATGCAGTAACCCAACAAATTTCGGCAATTAGTAAACATGCAAGGACAAAATGCGAAAGTACAACCCCTTGAAAAATGGAAACAGCGGTAAGCGACAAAGAAAAGAACCACCAGATAAAGCTAAGAGTGGAAAGAATCAGGCTGATGCAAAGATGTTTGTTGGCTTTTTCAAAAGCAAAGTCATCTTGCAAGGCTTGTTTGGCGTGTTTTTTTCCGCTCATGGCAAATAGAGTACCCGCCCAAAGAAAGATAAGATTGATTAGAACAATGGCAAAATTATTTTTATAAATAAATTCACTGGATGTCGAAAGAAGATCGGCAATGCTAGCATTGTTGGCAGAAGCGAATGCACCGCAAAATGCACCTAAAATTGCACAGCAGACCATCGTTAGGGTGAATTTTACATAGATACGGCGATTTTGGTTTTGTTGTTTCATTGTGAATCCTCTCCTGTTAAATAGAAAACTTCTTCTACCGATTTGTTGAATACTTTGGCAATGCGAAGGGCCAGCGTAATCGAAGGGTTATAGTCGCCCCGTTCAATTAAGCTGATGGTTTGCCGCGAAGCACCCACCAAAGCCCCCAATTCTTGCTGATTAAGCGAATGGGCTGCACGCAATTCTTTTAAACGATTTTCCAATGGCATAGTTGAATTTCACCTCTGCATCTTCAAGATGACAACTTTATTTGTCATCAATATTATAATATTGACAACTATATTTGTCAATAAGGGGATTTTACACTGAGTTGTGATATAATAACAACCAAAGTTCTATTTTTTTGTTTGGCGGTTGTTTTTAAATCAACACAAATCCTCATCTGTGTTGTTCCGGCATTTCTTTGATTTTGATAAGATTGAATCATCAAATCAAGGAGGAAAAAATTATGAATACGGATAAAATTTACGCAGAACACCTTGCAAACGAGTATGCCCCAAAGGACGATTCCAAGGTCATTGCGCTTCGGAAACTGGATGCCAGAGCAAAACTGCCAGCAACAATATTTACCTATGCGGTAGGCATTCTCTGTGCACTGGTTACGGGAGTTGGTATGTGCATGTCTATGGAGGTAATCGGAAACGGGGGCACAGTTTCTTTTGTACTTGGCATTATTATTGGAATTATCGGCTTGGTAGGTATGGGACTCAACTATCCCGTATACAAAAAAATGCTGGAAAAAGGAAAGAAAAAGTATGCCTTTGAAATTATGGAATTAGCAAAAGAAATCAGTGGAGATTAAAAGCATGAAGAAAGCGAGAATGATTCTGGACAGGTTTTTTTATCCCCCCAAATGGGTTATATGCTTTGTCTCGGCAGCATCTTTTGCCGCACTCATTTTCGTATTTGCTTCAAACAGGGAAAAAAGTGCTGCGGCGTATCCGATTTTTTTATTGTCAGCATATTCCCTTATTATTTTGATTGCTGCCTTGCCTAGATTGGCAGGGCGGCTCACTCAGTTTAAAAGAAATTTATGGAAACACAGCAGACTGATACAGAAGATATCGTCTACGACATTTGGCGGACAATATTTGAATGACCGGTTATTTCGTAGCAGAATTAGCATTTATCAAGGCATGACAGTCAATTTCTTATATATACTTTTCCGTTTTGTAAGTGCAGCCCAATATGCCTCTATATGGTTCTTTTCCATGGCGGTTTACTATATGGTGCTGTGCATTATGCGAGCGTATTTGGCATTTGGGTACCGCCGCAGAGAAGAAAACGGATTATCTTATGAACTGCGATGTTATCGGCGGATAGCGGGTATGCTTTTTATATTAAATATCCCAATGGGTGGCATGATTGTACTTATGGTACGCACCAATTCCGGGTTTAATTATCCAGGATATTTAATTTATCTGTCTGCGGTATATACGTTTTATATGATGATTTTGTCCGTAGTAAACCTTATAAAGTTCCGAAAAATGGGCAGCCCTATCCTGTCTGCGGCAAAAGTATTGAATTGTGTATCTGCCATGATGTCAGTACTTGGTTTGCAGACCGCAATGATTACACGTTTTTCAACCGATGGCGATGATTACCGAAAAATGATGAATGCAATTACAGGAGGAGTCATATTTTTTATCGTTATGGTGATGATTGCTGTGATGGTCGTGCAGTCATCAAAAATCAAAAAGGAGGTGGAATGCAATGAAGAAGTGTGAGAGTAAATACTTTAATACCGCCCTGCGAATGGATCGAGCTTTTCTGGAACTGTTGGAAAAGAAAGATATAGAATACATTACAGTAAAAGAAATTTGTGAGGCTACAGGGGTCAATCGTTCTACCTTTTATCTGCACTATGAAACCATCGGAGATTTGCTTACAGAAAGTATACAGTACATTAACGAGCAATTTTTGGAACATATGAAACTGCGTGAAGCAATTTTTGTTTCAAAAATTCAAGAATGCCCATTAAATGAATTGTATCTGGTTACACCCAAATATTTAACTCCATATCTTGAATATATTTCAAAAAAATAAACGATTGTTTCGTACAGCATTAAAAAATTCCGGTTCGCTTAGGTTGGACAGAACATACAAAAGGATGATGCGTAATATTTTTATCCCTATTTGGGATCGATTTTAAATTGCAGAACAAGATCGGGAATATATGATGATGTTTTATATTAACGGGCTTATGGCAATTATCTCGGAATGGTTAAACAATGACTGCAAAGATTCCATCAGCCATATTAGTGCAATCATGGAACAATGTGTTATGTGCGGGCATGGAAAACAGGAGGAAAATACAAGAAGGATGGAATATCTTTAGGAAAAGAAACAGTTGAAATTCAGGGATTGGATTTGCCTGTATCTGCACTACAAATGAAGATAATAAAAAAACAGCCGCTGAAAAGCGGCTGTTTTTTTATTGCATATGGAGTGCCCGCTGAATGCGGTAAATGGCATAGCGGAAGGTATCTACAATAAGCCAGAACTGAATGAGAACATAATAGGGAATATTTTTGAACTTAAATTTTGGCTTTTGCAATTTGGGAATGACCTTGAGTGCCTCACGGAATCCTTGCCCGTAAGCGGGACCAAACCCACGCAGGCGGAACATCAATGCCTTGAGCAGATAGCCCAATGCAAGGGGCAAAAGATTTAGTAAGAACATGAGCAAGGGCATGTTTTTATAGGGCAGCAAAATGCTGTTGCGGCCGCTTTGAATGCTTTTAAAGGGGTTGTAACGTACTGCACCGGTGGTGGCACTGCAAATGTGATAGCACTTTGCTGTGGGGCAGAATACATTTTTATAGCCAAAGCTATTGGCACGCCAGCTAATGTCAACGTCTTCGTAATAGGCAAAAAAGTTTTCATCAAACAAGCCGATTTCGTCCAAAATGGATTTACGATATAACGCCGCACCGCCACAGGCAGAAAAAACACGGCAGGGCTTTGTGTAGCGGCTGGCTTTCAAACCATCGCCACGTTTGCAGGCAAAGCCCAAAAGGGTTACATAATCGCCTGCATCGTCGGCAAGTTCACGCTCAAAATGCCGAATCATAAGGCTGCTTACCGCAAAAATCTTGGGGTCGCTTTGGGCAGTTTTGATTAGATTTTCCAGCCAATCGGGTTCGGCAAAGGCGTCGTTGTTGAACAAGGCCACAAATTCACCTTTTGCAATGCGAATGCCTTGGTTTACCGCATAAGAAAAACCGGTATTGCGATCGTTTTCAATTAGGGTATAGTTGCTTCGGCCCACATAACTGCGTGCGATTTCCAAGCTTTCATCGGTGGAAGCATTGTCGATGACAATCAGCTCAAAATCTTGCATAGTTTGTGCCCAAACAGATTCAATGGAATCTTTCAGCCAGCCGGCACCGTTTAGGTTTGGGATAACAACAGTAGCTTTCATAGGCGAAAACAGCCTTTCTTTGATAAAATTACAGTCTTTTGCCATTATAACAAAAAATAAAAGGGCGGGCAATGTTTACAAATAAGATAAAATCCCGATGCTGTTTTAGCATCGGGATTTTTGGTGTTACTTCAATGCATTTTTAATGTTGTGGAAAATAGTATCCTGGTCGGCACACATGACCAGAACAATCTCGCCGCTCTTCAAGGTTTCCAAGCGGGAAGCTTTGGCAATGGCGTATTGCTCGGCCAAGTAATTTTCTTGCGAGGCCTTTTGCGATTCAATAAAGGTAGTAAGTGCCTGTTTTACTGCATCAGACTTACCGGCAGCAGGCTGAATGATGGCAATTCCGTAAGATTTAATGTTCATTAACGAAACACTAAAAGCGGCTTTTTCAATGTCGTCCGGCTGACAGCCCAGCATGTCCAATGTCAGTTGTGCTTGTTGGTTAATTGCGTCGCTGTCCAGTTCACTTGAAACACCGCTGGTGGTCGTAAATGTTCCGTTTTCTAAGGCAAATACGGTGTAGACGTCATTGTCAGATTGATGGCGGTTTTCGGTGATAATGGATGCGTAATCGGCAGCAGTAAATGAACTTGTGGCGTTATTGGATGCGCCACAACCAGTAAAGCCGATGGAGAGTGTAGCAAAAAGAACCAATGCAATAAAACGTTTCATAAAAACGCTCCTTTTTGTATATTTGAGTATAGTATGCCCATAATGGATAAAACTAAGTATATAATATACAAAATAGGTGCATAAATTATTGCAAATCAGAAAAAAAGTTTGTGCGCTGTACCGGTGTGGATAAAATAATTTGTGTGCTGGTGGGGCCGATTCGTTGAAAACGGGTAATGAGCTGTTCTAAATTTTCCATATCGGGGCAGCTTACCTTTACAATAAAGCTATGGCTACCGGTAACATGAAAGCATTGGCATACCTGGCTTTCTTGTTCGGTGAGCGAGAGAAAGGCTTCCCGATCGGCAGGAGCAATGGAAACACTGATAAGCGCATCGATGTTTTTTTCTTGGTTGGGGTTGTGTAAAATTACGGTATATCCTTTAATAATACCCTGTTCTTCCATGCGGTGAATTCGGCTGGAAACCGCAGGGCTGGTCAGCGATACCTGCTGTGCAATCTCTTTTACCGGCATACGGGCGTTTTGTTCCAAAAGCAGTAGAATCTTTTTATCCAATTCATCCATATAAAAACCACCTTGAATAAAAATGAATTAAAATATTGAAAAAATATATAACAATTATACAAAAGCAATACAAAAACAAGAAACAGAGAGTAAAATGAATGTTTAACTTAATTATAAAAAGTGAAAATGAAAAAGTAAAGAATAAAATAAAACAAAAAGTGGTTTCATTTTTTGACAATAAAAGAAAAACAGGTATAATTGAATTGTAAACAAAAGTCTAACATTGCTATAACTCCTATTTATCTATACTTTCCCACCCCTCTATGCAACAAGACCCGCCGATTGTTCGGCGGGTCTTGTTGTTTGTTATTGTTCTAATAAATAGGGCAGATAGCGGAATAAATCACTGCTTTTTACAAAGCCTTCCAGATAAACGCCGTTTTCACGATATTCTTCCACGGCAACACTGCCGCGGCTGCGCATGGGTTCTGCCAAAGCCAGCTTGTCATAGGGTAATACCATTTTAACCGCCCGAACCCGATCGGAAAGTGCGTGGTCTAAGGCCGCCAGCAGCTGGTCTAGGCCTTTTCCGGTTTTGGCACTGGTTAGGATAATATCGGGGTCAAAGGATGTGGTGTCGGCTTTGTCACATTTATTGTAAACCACCAGCTGAGGAATGTCATTGCAGCCTAACTCGTTCAGCACTTCGTCAGTAACAGCCAACTGTTCTTCACGCTGTTCATCGGTGGCATCGGCAACCTTAACAATTACATCCGAATAAGCGGCTTCCTCCAAGGTGCTTTTAAAGGCTTCTACCAGCTTATGGGGCAGGCGGCTTACAAAACCTACCGTATCCACAGCAATGATGTTTAAACCGCTGGGCAGGGTCAGTTTTCGGGCTGTGGGGTCAAGGGTAGCAAACAGCATATCGGCTTCCATAACCTCAGCACCGCACAGAGCATTTAACAGGCTGGATTTGCCCACGTTGGTATATCCAACAAGGCTTACAACAGGCGTACCTGCTTTTTGGCGTGCGCGGCGGTTTTCGCCACGGCGTTTTTCCAATTCTACTAGTTTTTGTTCCAATGCTTCAATGCGGCGATGCACATGGCGGCGGTCGTATTCCAGCTTGCTTTCACCGGCACCACGGCGCGCACCACCACCGCCGCCGCCACCGCCACCCTGACGGGACAAACTTTCGCCAAGGCCTTGCAGACGGGGTAGGCGATAGCGCAGCATAGCCAGTTCGGTTTGCACCTTGCCTTCATTGGTTACCGCACGGCTGCGGAAAATTTCCAGAATCAGCATGGTGCGGTCCAGCACTTCCACTTCCAGCAAGTCGGAAAGATTACGCAGCTGGCTGCCGGTTAACTCACCATCAAAAATAGCGGCTTCGGCATTGAGGTTTTGGCAGTATAGTTTTGCTTCTTCCAATTTACCTTCGCCCAACAGGGTGCCTGCCTCGGGAGCAGAACGCTTTTGCACAATTTGCGCCACTGCCTCCATGCCGTTGGCTTCGCACAGGGCACTTAATTCCTCCATGCTGCGTGCAGCATCGAATTTGCCAAGGTCAAGCCCCAGCAATACAACACGAACCGGGGTTTCGTTTTGAATCATCAATTCACTCATGAAATTACTTCCTCATTTATGCTTCTAATTTTAAATTATGATAGATTAGTATGGCCAATCTCATACCGATATGTAGGGAAAAAGATTGCTTTTATTATAGAGGGCAGAAAATAAGGTGTCAAATTTTTAAGGCAATTTGAAAAAAAGAGATAGAAAAAATCGTCAAATTGATATAACATAGAGAAATAGGTCCTTTTTAACGGGACGACTGGGCGATGAATTGCCTAACCCCTTAATCGCAGAGGAAGTGAAGAGAGATGCCTAAAATCTATTTGTTATTGAGTCGAACCGATACCTTTTTTGCCCGTGCAATGCATGGAATAACCAAAAACCGGTATACCCATGTAAGCATTGCACTGGATCGAGAATTGACTCAAATGTATAGCTTTGCACGCCGGTATGAAAATTCGCCCTTGCCCGCAGGCTTTATTCGGGAACATTTGCATCAAGGTGTGTACGGTAGATGCAACAATGCCGATAGTTTGGTAATGGAACTTACCGTAAGCGAAGAAGCATATCGTTTTATTGCAGACCGACTGATGAAAATGGAGCAGCACCAATATAAATATAGCTATGATTTGTTTGGGGTAATGCTTTCTGCTTTAGGCATTGCACATCAGCGAAAAGATAAATATATCTGTAGCCAGTTTGTGGCACAGACCTTGCAGGATGCCGGTGCATTGACTTTTCCGCGCCATGTTAGTTTGATTCGGCCGCAAGATTTTGCATCGGCTTATCCGTTGAAGGTTGTATACCAAGGTCCCCTTGGTTTTGCTGACCGTGTTTCCAAAGATACTGCTGATATTGCATAAGAAAAAGCCCGCCATTGGCGGGCTTTCTGTTATTTACTGAATACATCCAAGCTGCTGGTTTTTCCGCCATACAGACCCATGGGCTCGTAGTGAGGAGTTACCACACTGACAATATGGGTGCCTTGCTCTTTGTTGAA
This sequence comes from uncultured Allofournierella sp., assembly GCA_944382775.1. Taxonomy (GTDB): domain Bacteria; phylum Bacillota; class Clostridia; order Oscillospirales; family Ruminococcaceae; genus Allofournierella. The sequence goes on along the minus strand of CALWNI010000012.1, from coordinate 12,274 downwards.
ATCGTCCAGATAGGGCTGATGCTGGAAGTAGTTTGCGTCCAGGCTGCCGTCTTCTACAGCGGTGTTGGGCATTACATAGTCGTCAAACTCAGTGATTTCCAAAGTAACATTATGCTCAGCCAGAATGGGGGCAATGTGCTCTAAAATTTCGGCATGGGGGCTGGGGGAAGCACCAACTTTTACGGTTACAGGCTCGGCAATTTCAGGAATGGTCAAATCCTGTGCACCCATGGGCATAACAACACCGTCATAGTTGCCGGCAATCCAATCCTGTACCTCTTGGCTCATCAATACAGCAGCCAAAGCCTGAATGCCGGGGTCGTTTTCGCGGCCTTCTTTTACAGCTAAAATGTTACCGTAAGTTTTGGCGGCAACACTTTCGGGATCTTCGGTTACCAGAACCGAATCACTAATGCCTGCGCCGGAAGCATAGTTGCCGTTGATTACGGCAAAATCCAGGTCGGGTAGACTGCTGGGCAGAGCAGCGGCTTCCATGGCAACAATTTTTACGTTGTAGGGGTTTTCGGCAATGTCACGTTCGGTTGCAGCCAGACCAACGCCGTCCTTTAAGGTGATGATGCCCTGCTCTTGCAACAGCAAAAGAGCACGTGCACCGTTGGTGGCATCTGCGGGAATGCCGATTTGATAGCCGGAAGAACTGCCACAAGCAGTAAAACTAAGGGCAAGGCAAGCGCCTAATACCAAAGAAATTAGTTTTTTCATTTGAATACACTCCTCTATGTAATATCAATGAACTAGCCTATCAAAACAACAGTGCAATGGGGTCGTACGCAGCCCAAAGAACCGATGTTTTAGCAAAAGAAATCAGCGGTTGCGTTTATCAAACTTTTTCGCAAGCAGATTGCAAACGCTTTGAATGATACAAACCAGGATAACAACCAAAATAACAGTGGCATACATCACATCGGTTTGATAACGCTGATAGCCAAAACGGAAGGCGATATTGCCCAAACCACCTGCACCAACGGCGCCGGTAACGGCAGTATAGCCAAATACAGTGATAATAGTAATGGAAAGTCCACGTAGTAAGCTGGGGATGCTTTCTACCAAAAGTACACGGGTGATAATTTGCCAGTTGGTGGCACCCATGCAGCGGGCGGCCTCAATTACGCCGCCATCAATTTCTTCCAGACTTTGTTCCACCATGCGTGCCACAAAGGGAGCGGCAGCAATGGCCAGCGGAACATTGGCAGCGGTGGCACCAATGGAAGTGCCGACCAACAAACGGGTAAAGGGAAGTACAAAAAAGATTAAAATCATAAAGGGGATACTGCGGAACAGGTTTACAAACCAACCAAATACTGCATTAAAACGGGGAGCCTGCATAATGCCGCCTTGCTTTGTGGTGGTGAGCAAAACACCCATGGGCAACCCAATGCAATAAGCAATTACCGTGGGAATAAAGGTCATGTATAAAGTTTCTAAGGTGCCTTCCAGCAAAAGGTCACCGTATTGTGCAAAAAAGTCTGCCATTGGTTTAGTCCTCCTTGCCCAGCAGCAAACGAGCCATGCTGCTTTGCGGGTTTTCAAAAATGGCTTGGGTAGAGCCTTGTTCTACAAACTGGCTGTTATCAATGACAACCATGCGGTTGCAGATGGATTTTACAACCGACAATTCGTGGGTGATGATAATAATGGTAACACCCAGCTTTTTGTTAATGTCTTTTAACAGCTCCAAAACGCTTTTGGTGGTTAAGGGGTCCAGTGCGCTGGTGGGCTCATCGCACAGCAGAACCTGCGGGTTGGAAGCCAGTGCACGGGCCAATGCAACACGCTGCTTTTGACCGCCCGATAACTGACTGGGGTAGCTTTCGGCCTTATCGGCAAGACCCACCAGCTCCAGCAGTTCGGCAACACGCTTTTGAACAGCGACTTTGTCGTATGCGGTAAGCTTTAAGGGAAAGGCCACATTTTCGGCAACGGTTTTTTGCATTAAAAGGTTGTAACCCTGGAACACAACACCCATTTGGCGGTGTGCGGCAAGCAATTCTTTGCCTTTTAAATGGGCAACGTCCTTACCATCTAACAAAATTTGACCTTCGGTGGGCTGCTCCAGCAGGCACAGGCAACGCAAAAGGGTGGATTTGCCGGCACCACTCATGCCCATAATGCCAAAAATGTCTCCGTTTTCAATGGTGGCAGAAACATTTTTTAATGCAACCACTTGACCGGATTTGGTATTGAAGATTTTGGATAGATTTTTAATTTCAATCATTACAATTCAATCCTTTTCTTTTGCAAGTAGGGTGGTGGATAAAACAAAAAGGCTCTCGTCCTTGCAATAAAACAAGGACGAGAGCCTGAATAGACTTTCGTGGTACCACCTTGGTTCACCGACCCCTTGCGGGAAAACGGCCTTAGGGCTGCGGCAGAAATGAACTGATTACAGCCTGACGCGGTAACGGGCGTACCCGTCGTGCATTTAGAACTCATGCTCTTCACACACGCAGCTCCGAGACCATATTCAGCTTCCTGTTCCCTGCCCGTTTCCACCATCGGGGCTCTCTAGTAAGGGTCGATGCCGAAAGCTTACTCTTCTCTTCATCGCTTTTTCGTATATCTGTTATGATACAAGACAAAAAGCGATTTGTCAATACTTGGATTTTAATTATTTGTTTTCTTCCCAAATGGGGTGCTTGAGCATCCAGCGGCCGTACTCATCTTTGTAGAAGATGTCGGTGTTATAGAACTTATCCATAATGGCCCAGAACTCACTTTCGGTATAACCGCAGAAGTCGCAGAAATCACGCACACACAGGGGGTCCAGCGCGCCGTCACGCTCGCGAATCATGGGAATTGCCTCTTCACGGGTCAGCATACCATAACGGATGTAACGAGCAGTGTAATCGGTGGCAGCGGCATGGCCGAATTTGGGGTACTTCAGCCAGGAGTGCACCAGATAAGCACGGCTGTCGATTTGGTCAAAGTTCTCCACATGGTGGCGGCGATCCCACTCGTGGGTCAGGTCATGGAAGCCACGGCTCTTGGCAAGCTGATAGTTCTTAAAGCTGTTCCAAGGCAGGAAGTAGCTCATGTAGAAGGGGTCCAGCTTGGCCAAATCTTCAGCACTGGGGGCTTTGGTCAGGGCCAAATCGTTGGCAGATACACCGTAGCTGAGCAGCTCCTCTTCGGGGAAACCAACAGCAACGCCGTTTTCAATCTGACCACGGGCGGAATAGGTTTCTTCGTCGGAATTACCGCCGTATTCAAAGCTTACGTTTTCGCCGTAGCACAGCAGCGGAGTGTTAAACTTCAGCGCCATGTGCAGGGGGAAAGTGTAAATCAAACGGTCCACATACCAAGTAGGCTTGCCGTGCTTTTCAAAAAAGGCACGCATCAGGGTTTTTTGTGCTTTGATGTTGGGCTTGCAGCTGATGATGGTGCAGCCAAACTCTTCGCTGATATTCTTCAGGTTATGCTTGCCCGCTTCGGTCATGGGGAAGTTGTCTTCCACGCTGAACAGAATGGGGTTCATCTTCATAACTTCTTTTAAGATATATACCTGAAAATGACTGTCTTTGCCGCCGGAAACAGCAACAGCGCAGTCGTAACCGCCAGGACCGTTGCAACCGCGGTATTTGTCGCACAGGGCTTCAAATTCTTTCCAACGCGCATCCCAATCTACTTGGCTGCGGCTTTCGTAATGGCGGCAAGCACTGCAAACACCTTCGGCGTCAAAGGTGATGCCGGGGCGAGTGTCGGGCATGGTACATTTTTTACAATATTTCATAATAGTTTCCCTCCCTGTGGTTGGTGATGAAAAGACACAGTCTTTTTCATATTGCACAATTATAGCATGCCCATTTCAAGAATACAAACGCAATTAAAAGAATGGGAGAAATTTGCAAATGGACGAACGGGCCCCAAAACAACAAAATAGAATAGAAAACCATGGAAATTTGTTTGGAAATCCTTGTAAAATCGGTTTGACAAGCCGAAGAATACAGGCGTATGATAAATTTGTAAACAAAGAGAAAACAATCTTTGTTTAACAACGAAAGGGGAGTGCCATAGTATGAAAAGTAAAATGCAGATGATGCCGTTTTGGTCCGGAATAATTGCCTGTTTGCTGCCAATGGCAGCGGGGCTTGTGTTGTATGGCAATCTTCCGCAGCAGGTGGCCGTACAATGGAAAGATTTTGGCGGAGAAATCACCGGAACTGTACCCAAAGAATGGGCAGTGTTTGTAATTCCGCTGGTGTTTGTGGTGCTGCATTGGGTCTTTGCAATCAGTGCCCATAAAGCCCTGTGGGGCCGCTGTATGATTGGGTTTGTGCGCGAGGCAATCGGCTGGCTGATGCCTACCATTGCAATTATTACTTACAGTATGGTTTACAGCGTGGCAGTAAATGGTCGGCTGCATCTTTCCGCATTGCTGTATGGTATCATTGGGCTGGCGATTTTAATCATTGCTTCTTATGTGCCGCACCTGTCCTTTGGTTCACGGTGGGGCATTCGGGACGAATATACCCAAATGGGCGAAGAGCATTGGCAAAAGGTGCATTGGTTTGCCGGTGTGATTTGGGCATTGGGTGGCATTAGTGTAATTTTGTTTGGTTGGTTCCAATGGCTGTTTGGCTGGTGGATGCTGTGCTGGGTCGTTGTACTGCTGGCACCGAATGTATATTCTGCTTGGCTGAAAAAACAGCAAGCCGTGTAAAGAAAAGAAAAAAGCTCTGCCTTTTGGCAGAGCTTTTTTTATTGCGAAAAGTGTTTGCGGCAGCGCATAAGCAAAAAGACCAATAGAACAGCAGCCTGTACGCCGATGCCCAAAATGGTGGCATACGCTGCGCCGTATACATCAAATTGCTTCAGCAGCATGGGGCTGCCCAGCAAAGCGGCACATAAACCGATGAGATTGCCGATAATCAGGCCTTTCATCTCTCGGGCAATGGTGAGAAGATGACACAATACCGTGGCTAATACGGTAAATACCGTTGCAGCAACCAGCGGCTGCAATAGAGGGGTATATTCCAGAACGGCAGGAGTGGTGGGATATAAAATGGAAAGACCCCAACGGCCCAACAGGGCAACGCCCACAATGCCCAACGCCCACATGCCAATCAGTGCAAGCCCCAACAACCGCAAACCGCGGAAATAGCCGGCGCGGTCTTTGGCAGTCCACAGGCGTGCAAAGGTGGTGATAAAGGGAACAAACAGGTAAATAACCGCCACCTGTAAAATCATAACTGGCAAAAATACATTGTTGAAATAGCCGATTTTCACTGTGCCCAAGATACGCTCGCAGTAATAGCGGGGAACCGATGCAATGGAGGTGTTCAGTGCGGCATAGATGGCCAAGGGGAAGCACTCCAGCAGCAAGGCTTTTACACTTGCACCGCCTTTGCGGGTGAAATCCGCTTGCTTGCGTGCCAGAGGAATGTCCACAAAAAGCACATAAAGGCCGTTGAGTGCCAACAAAACCGAAAGGGTAACAATGAGGTTTTTGGTGAGCAGCAGCCCCAGCGTAACGGTTGCGGCGGTAACAATGCCACGTACACCAAAGCTGATGCCTACAATATCAATCCGCTCGGCCTTTTGAAGATAGGCATGCCATACGTCCGACCAGCTTTCAATGAACCGATAGCCGGTGTACAAAAAGATAACCCAACGCTGTTCGGTAGAATAGCTGTTGGCAAAGGAGAAAACAAGGCAGCCAAACCCGGCGGCGGCAAGGGTAAGATAACGGCTGAACAGATAGGTGCGGTCGGCATACTTGTTGCTTAAATCCGACACCTGAAAAGTACGCATGCCGTAGCTTGCCACCGAAAGGCACACGTTGGAGATGGTCATGGCAGTGGCAAGCAGGCCATTTGCCTGTTCGCCGGCAAGGGCGGTTACCAACAGGGTGATGGCGGCCTGACAGATATAAAAAAGCAGACTGCCAAAGGTGTTGAAGATGAGATTGCGGCGCATTTGCTGTTCCATTACTTCACCTGCTTGCCTTTCACAAAGGGGCGGATTTTGGCTTCCATTGCAGCGATTTGCTGTTTGGGAATGTAAGCTTTTTCCACATATCCGTAGATGCGCTGTGCAAAATCGGCCAAACCCTTATGGAAGAAGAATACCTTTTTGGGCGGCAAACGCAGAGCAAACAGAATGTGAACCCCCAAAAGTGCAAAGAACTTGAGCCAGTTAAAATGCGGCGTAAAACCGGGGCCCATGGGATGGTCGCGGGGCGGTTCTTTGTATACCGTTTCCAGCAAATCCGCCATGCGGATATAGGCCGGTGTTTCGCTGGGGTCAAAATAACCCTCGATGACCTCCTTGGCAATGGGGAACGGGGGATTTTTCTCGTTCATTGCGGCAACAAATTCGTCGTAGGTGGTAACGTAGTTTGCACCGGCATAAATAACGGGGTCATACTCATGTTCAATGGGGGTGGGGCGAAGAATGTGGCAGCTTTTGCCTGCCATGTATACTTCGGCAATGGCGGTACTCATCCAGATGGAAATGGAGTCCGCTGCCATAATCCAGTCTTTTACCCCATAGGCAAAGATAACGTGGAAGTTAGGGCGTTTTTTTGCCAGTTCTGCCAGGGCAGGGCTGTTCCATTCGCTGGGATGACGGCGGTACACCAGTTCCACTTCGGGGTGTGCTTCCAGATAAGCGTCAAACCAGCGCAGGGTTTCGGTCATGCTGATGCGGTTGGTGGTGGCAAAGCCGGAAAAATCGGTACCTGCCATCTCACTCAGTTCTTTTACCTCTTGTTCGGTCATGCTGGCATAGCCGAAACTGGAGATATAAAGATGCAGCTCTTTGGAAGGGTCTAGGTCAAACTCGGCGCACAAATCTGACTTGTTTTTAAAGTATCCGTTAAACTCAGGGCGCACAAAATCCATCATAACCGCGCCGGTAACGGGGCAGTTTTTTGCCTCCATGCCGTGGTCGATTAACCGCTGTGCAGTGCGGCTGCCCCAGCAGGTTTGAATGCACTTTTTGGCGTTGCCGTTAAAGTTGAACCAATCGCCCTCTTCTTGGGTGTCGCTGAGCATCTGCTCCCAGTGCAGGTTGACGATTTTGTCCAGTTTGCCCACGTTGTTGTATACATGGCTGTTGATGGCTTCGTTGTCGTACATGCAGCTGGAAACCAACACCTTAGGCTTTTTCCAGGTGAAATAGCGCAGTTTTTTGCGGTCCAGCAACTGGCGGATTTCGGCGGTATAACCGCGGCGTTCCAGTTCCAGTTTCAGTAGCAGGTCGCTTTCGTATTCTCTTACGGTGTGCTCGTACAGAATTAAAAAATCAAGGCTCACAATGGCAGCTCCTTTGTTGATTCAATTCGAATTATCCGAGGTCGGTAAACAGCTGGTCAACCCAAACGGGCAGGCCGTAGCGTTCGTCCAGATGAAATCCGTCGTAAAATTGGGTGTCATCGTCCAAAGCGGGCGGATTGGCCCACTCGTAATCCAATACCGAGAATCCCAGTTCTTGGGCCTTTTGCGCCAGCTGGGGCAGAACAACGGTTTCCATCTGCCGGGTAATGGTTTGAGGGCTTCCGTAAACATCGCAAACGTCGGTTTTGACGTTGGTTGCCATGGGGGCAAGTACAATGGTAAGATTTACGCCCTGTTCACGGCAACGCTCCGCCACTTGATACAAGCGTTCCAGCTGCTGGGTATTCAGTGACCAGTTTTGACACTTGGTGGCAAGCGAAGCGGGATACTCCGCAAGATAGGTGTGTACGGGATATACCGTGCCATCCTTGGCAGTGTAATCTTGCGGCCAAACCCAGTCGCCGGTTTCCTCGGTGTCCAGCTGACCGGTTAACTGGTTTTTCAGGTTGGTAATCATGTTTACGTTGTATTCCAAGTTAAACAGATAGGCAAAGGGATTGTTTAAGGTTTTTTCCAGGTTGCTCATGCGGTCGGTATCGTAGGCCTGGTTAATGGTGTAAAAGGAAAAACCGAAAATGACTTCCTTTAAATCCGGGTTGTGATCCAGTGCCCAGTTTAACAGGTCGATGCCTTCCCGCAGAGAAGCACCGCCAAAGGCAAGGTTTTGCCATTCACGCCCGCTTACGGCCTGTACCTGTTCCATATCAAAGTGTGCAAAGCGAGAATCGCCGATAATAATGGAATTGCCGGCAGAACGCTTGTAACTTTTTAAACGGCTAATGGGGGCTTCGCTGTTGGTGTTGGGGTGCAAACCAAAGTAGTTGTTTGGCTCAAAGGCGGCAAACAGGCAAAAATAGGCCAGCACGGGCAGCAGCAACAGAGCCAGTGTTTTTATAATATGTTTCATGGGGCGAAAAGCTCCTTTCTGCAAAATCCGTTAAAAACCGCCGTATGCAAAACTGCCACCGGCAAAACCGCCGTTTTGCATAACCAAACCGGCAAAACAAAACAGCACCAAAGCATAGTAGAGAATCCAGCGAACAACGGGCTTTTGTGCTTTCAGCACCAGTTCTTCGCTTTTGTTTTTAAAGTGGAAGTTGCGCTGCCAATCAAACCAAACCGCAAGCCCAAAGGTGCAAAGCAGCATGCCCAGATAGGCAATGGCCATCATGGGGTTGTTGTAAAATCCGTTCAAGATTGCCTGCCAGCTTTCCTGTGCAAAGCGCACAGGGCTCCAGCCACGGAACCAGCCTGCAATGATTGCAAAAGCTTGGGAAATGCCGTAGGTTTGCCCATCTGGCTGACCAATGGCGCTGCCCATGGCAAAGAACACCATGCTGAAATTCCACAGCAGAAAAACGCCGCCGCGCTTAGCCCAGGTTTGCAGGGCAGGGGCTTTCTTTTTGGGCTTGCCCAGCTTTTGGTGGCAAAGTTCCTCGCCAACACGGTACAGTGCTTGCAACAATCCCCAAACCACAAAAGGCAGGGTGTTGCCGTGCCAGAAGCCCGACACGAAGAATACCACAAACACACAGAACAAGGGGGAGAAGCGGGTGATTTTTTTGCCTAAGATGGGCAGCTTGGAGGCGTCGGCCCAAACCAGCGGAGTGAATAGATAATCTTGTAGCCAAGAGGATAGGCTGATGTGCCAACGGCTCCAGAAACCGGAAAAGTTTGTGGCAAAAAACGGAGTTTTAAAGTTTTCGGGAATGTCAAAGCCCAGCAGCATTGCGCTGGCCCGTGCCATTTCGGAATATCCCACAAAGTCAAAGTAAAGATAGAAGGTGTAGCCCAAAGTGGCGACCAGCAGCGAAAAACCACCATGGCCGGCAATATCGCCGAATACCTGCCCTACATACATCATGAGCAGGTCGGCAACGGCAACCTTTTTGAATAGACCCAAGGCGAAAAGCTGCAATGCACTTACGGTGCGGGCGGCATCAAAGCGGTGTTCCTGCCGCAGCTGGGGCAGGAATTTTTGCGCACGGCAGATAGGGCCGGCAGTAATGGTGCCGAAAAAGCTTAAGAATGCAGCCAGAGAAATAAAGTTTTCTTCGGCGGGCATATCACCGCGGGAAACATCCAACAAATAAGAAAGAGCCGCAAAGGTATAAAAGCTGATTCCCAGCGGAAACGGCAGCAGATGCAGTACGCCGGGTGCAACAGGTAGGATGTTCAGTGCCAGGTTGTAGTATTTGAATAGTGCCAGTACAAAAAGCAGTACCACAATGGCCGCACCCAGTAACCGCCCTTTGCGGCGGTCATCGGCACGCTGCAAGGCAAGGCCAATCCGCCACACAAACAGGCTGTTGGCAAGCAGCAAAGCCAGCGGCAAAAGCTGCCACAAACCACCAAAATTTGCACCGGTGGGACGGTTGAGCCAGTAAAAAAACAAACTGGCAGCCAGCAGAAATGCGTTTTGCAGTTTTTTGGGCAAAACGTTCAGATAAAGCACAGCCACGGCGGGCAAAAATGCAAAATAAGCAAGATTTTGAAAACTCAAAGCAGCAATCCATCCTTACAATTAAATTGGGAACAATCGTACAAAGGGTTCCAAACCCTCATTATACCGATGAAATACAAGCCTGTAAAGCAAAAGCGGCAAACATGCAAACAAAGTTGGTACAAGGCAAAGCGGCAAGAAAACCCTGTTTTTATTGAAATTATGGCATATTTATATTATACTAAGTAACAAATTGGTTACTTGCTGATTTCAATTGTCGCAATGGGCGGCAGTGTTTATGGATATAAAACAGATAAGGAGAATTACACATGGCAAATATGGTAATGGTTACCGGTGCAGATGGCTTTATTGGCAGCCATTTGACCGAGGAATTGGTGCGCAAAGGCGAAAAAGTAAAGGCTTTTTGCTACTACAACTCCTTTGGTACTTGGGGCTGGCTGGATACCCTGCCCAAGGAAATTAAAAACGAAATCGAAGTATTTATGGGCGATATTCGCGACCCCAACGGTGTTCGTCATGCAATGGAAGGTCAGGATATTGTGTATCACCTGGCTGCACTGATTGCAATTCCCTTTAGCTACCACAGCCCTGACAGCTATGTGGATACCAACATCAAAGGCACCCTGAACGTGCTGAATGCGGCACGTCAGGTAGGAACCAAGCGTTTGCTGGTTACCTCCACCAGCGAGGTATACGGCACTGCGCAGTATGTTCCCATTGACGAAAAGCACCCCTACCAGGGCCAAAGCCCCTATTCTGCCACCAAAATCGGTGCCGACCGTTTGGCAGAAAGCTTTTATCGCAGCTTTGATTTGCCGGTTACCATTGTACGTCCCTTTAATACCTATGGTCCCCGTCAAAGTGCCCGTGCGGTCATCCCTACCATTATTACCCAGCTGCTGACCGGTGCAACCGAGATTAAGCTGGGCAGCCTGACCCCGACCCGTGACTTTAACTATGTAAAAGACACCGCCGCAGGCTTTATGGCGTTGGCAGATTGCGAAGCTGCAATCGGTCAGGAAGTAAACATTGCCACCGGCGAAGAACATTCCATTGGAGATTTGGCCAACGAGTTGATTCGTCAGATCAATCCGCAGGCACGCATTATCTGCGATGAGCAGCGTTTGCGCCCCGAAAAGAGCGAGGTAGAACGCTTGCTGGGCGATGCAACCAAAATCCGCAGCATGACCGATTGGAAGCCCAAGTACACCTTTGAACAGGGTCTGGCAGAAACCATTGAATTCTTAAAAGCAAATCTGGACCGTTACAAGCCGGATATGTATAATCTGTAAGCTCATGGGCGAAATGCTCGCGCAGGGCTTATCTCGCCATTGCCGGGCGGACTTTTCGTTGCAAAGGTCTGCCCGGCTTGTGCCGTTTAAAAAGGGGAGTTTTACAGGGGTTTGACAAGCCCGAAAATACAACAAGTAAAAGGACTTTTTATGACAAAAAATAAAGGAATGAACGGATTAAAACGCCTGCCGCAGTGGGCTGCTTGGCTGCTTGCGTGGCTTTGCAGCTGCGGTGCCGCAGTGTGTGTTGTTTACTACTGGCGGGTATTTTATTATCTGGACGGACGCATGAACGCGCTGACCTTAAATGCGGCAGCCGTAGGGTTGGTAAGTGCAGCCACAGCGGCGGTGTATTTGGTGATGCGCTTTTGCGAAACCGTTGATGCACGGGCGGCATGGTGCATTTTTTGGTGTGGTGTGTTGTTTTGTTTTGCAAATCCGCCGCTGCAAACGCCGGATGAAACCCAGCATTACCTGCGCAGTTACTCGCTGAGTATGGGGCGGTTTGACTTTGACTATGAACGCACCTATCCCGACGATGTGGCAAAATTGGTGGAAAGCTTTCCCGGTGCATGGGTTAACAGCCATACCAGCCAGGGAATGACCACCGATGACGACGGAAACCCCAAGGTTTACACAAGTGCAGGCTACGGGCTAAAGCAAACCGAAGAAAACGGTGCCATAAGCAGCGTTGCCGACGGTTTTGCGGCATATTTTGACGGAACAGAACCCCAAAGCACCGTGCAGGAACCCTACTTTTTCATGACCGTTTCCATGTTGCCCCAAGCGTTGGGCATGGCGGTGACACGTCTGGTAGGCTGCAAAGCACTGGGCTGTTTGTATGCGGGGCGGTTGTTTAACTTGGCGGCATATACCGGGCTGTGCTGGTTGGCATTGAAAAATTGCAAGCGGTATAAGCCGGTGTTTCTGGCCATTATGCTGTTGCCGCTTAGCCTGTATATGGCGGCTTCGGTTAGTTACGACGGTACCTTGTTGGGCTTTTACTATCTGGTGGCAAGCTACTATTGCAAAGATGAAATTACCGACCGTGATGTGGGCTTGTTCCTGTTTGCCTTTGTAATGATGAACCTGGCAAAACCCTACATCAATCTTTTGTGGGTGTTGCTGCCCTTGGTACTGCCGCAAAAAGCCTGGAAAAC
>CALWNI010000011.1 GCA_944382775.1 uncultured Allofournierella sp. | reverse complement strand
TCCAGCCACCAGTCGTCCCCTTCCAAGGTGCAAACAAATTCGCCACGGGCTGCACACAGGCCTTCGTACCAGTTGCGGCTGATGCCCACATTTTCCGAGCGCAAATTCAGTCGAATGATGTCGGGGTAGCGGCGTGCGTAGTCCTGCAAAATGGCGCGTGTACCGTCGGTTCCGCAATCTTCCGAAATATAAATTTCAAAGGGAAAATCGGTTTTTTGTGCCAGTACACTGTCAATGGCCTGTGCAATATAACCCTCTTGGTTGTATGTGGTGATTAACACCGTTACCAAAGGAATCTGCTGCAAAGTTACACGTCCTTTCCAAGCAAACGGCGGTAATAGGCCATCTGCTGTGCGGCAATGGTCGCCGCGTTGTGGTCTTGCAATGCCCTTGCGCGGGCGGCTTTGCCCAGCGACTCGGCATAGTGGGGGTCATCGAACATGGTTAAAATGGCTTGCGCCAGCTCTTCGGGTTGGCTGGGGTCAAACAACAACCCTTCTTTTTGGTGGGTCAGCATACTGGGAACACCGCCAACCGAAGCCGCCACGCAGGGCATACCCAACAGCATGGCTTCGCCCAGAGAATTGGGGCTGTTTTCGATGCTGCTGGGCAAAACAAACACGCTGCTTTCCAGAAAACGGCCTTTCATGGAAGCGGCATTCAATACGCCGGTATAGTGGATTCGGTCTTGCACCTGCAAACGCTTGGCAAGCTTTGCAAGATAGCCGGAATATTCCGACAGCCAGTGCATCAATGGGGTAAGCAGCGGCCCTTTTTGCGGCGGCGGCCATCCTGCCACATATACCTGTACATCGGGATAGCGAGCTGCAATGAGGGGTAATGCTTCCAACAAACGATGCAATCCCTTTAAGGGGATATTGCCCTGGCTGATGAAGATGCGGGGGGCACGAATGGCATCCCGTTGCCAGCCGCCCTCATAAAACGGTTCCCGCATGATTTCATTCAAGGGAAAGTATTCAACATTTTTATTGATGGCAGTTGAAAACTCTCTGTCCCAATCGGTGCGGCCCAGCACATAGCGAGCCTGTGCAAAAGCCTGCTGCTCGGTTTTGGCACGGGCAAGCAGCTGCTGTTTCAGCTGGTAAACCGTACCGCCGCCGGTGGCATGGGCCAGTTTTTCCTTGAGCGGCTGGCGGCGTAAAAAACGAGGGGGTAAACCGTCTGCCATGTGTTCGCCGCAAGGGCCGGCCAAACCTTGAATGTACAGCAAGGTTTTTTCAGGCGGAAAAAGTTCCAACGCCCAAACCGAATGGTCGTTTTCGGTGCCGAAAATTTGCAACAAGTCAGGCTGTTCCTGCTGCAAAGCATCTTGCAAGGCGGCCTTGCCGCCGCTTTGGGGCAGGGCAAGATAAATTGTACCGTCAATTTCCCGACGCTGCGGCTGGTCAACGGCATTGCTGTAGCCGCATAAAATCAGCCGAACGGGGTGGGATGCCAATGCATCTTGTAGTGCCATAATCCAGCTGCCACTGGCCTGTACCGGCAATTGCAAGGCGTTGGCCATGGCAGGTGGGATAAAGTTTAGTAGCCAAAATACAGTCATGATGGTTCCTCTTGTAAAACGGAAATCAGGCAGCGAGCAGCGGCCTGGGGTGTGTTTTGTTCAAAAAGTTGTTGTGCCTGTTCAAAGGAAAGGCGGCAGTGCCCCTTTTGGTGCAGAAAATCTCGTAGTGTTGCCTGCACCGACTGCCCAACACCCTCGCTTTCCTGCAAGCAAAGTGCCAATGGCCAGCGAGAAAAATAGGCAAGACTGGGGTCGTTTTTTATTTTTGCCAGATGTAGCACCGGTTTACCGGCGGCAAAATATTCAAAAATTTTGCTGGGTACCTGATTGTCCGCGCTGTTGCCCAAGCTGAGCAGAACATCGGCATTGGAAAGGTGCTCGGTAGCCTGTGCGGCGGGCAATGGCCCTGTAACAACGAGGCGATTGCCCAAAATGCGGCGGTAGAAATTCAATAGATCTTGGGGATAGTTTTCCCATCCGCCACCCACAAATGTTAAGGTAACATTGGGGTCATTCAGTGCGGCGAATAACTCCAAAGCATAGTGCGGGGTGCGGATTTGTGGATACAAACTGCCCACAAAAACACAGTGGATTTGCTGGTTTTGTGCCGCCTTGTTTGCTGCTTCTTTGGGGCAGGGCACCAAGCTGGGGAAATCCAGCACATGGGCTTTGTGCGCAAAGGCCGCAAAAGGAGCATCGGGCAGGTAGTACTGCTGCATGGCAGGCGCAATAAAGATTGCGTCCAAAGCGGAGCAAAGGGCGGTTTCCTTTTGGTAGGCATTTGCCGCGTGATAGCTGTGATTGGCCGCATAGGGGTCCATCTGCCAGCTTGCTTTTTTGCCGCCGAATTTGGCTTGCGCCAGTGCAAAACTGGCGGCATAGGGTGCAGCAACTGCAATGGCAGCGTCAAAGTGATGTTGCTTGTCTAGCTGTTCAATGGCACGAATAGCGGCAGAGATACGCCGCGGTTTTTTCAGTGCAATCTGCTGCACCGCCGCCCATGCAGCAGCAGGATGCAAGCAAAGTTTTGCCAACCGCAAAGGGACAGGCGTACCGCTGGAATTGCCAAATTCTAAAATTTCGTTCATTTTGCTTTCGTCCGCAAAGGGGACCAGTGTTCGGGTACAGCCGGGGTATTCGGGCGGAACAACGCTTCCGTTGTACAGTTCCAAAAAATGAACGGTGTGCCCTTGCTGCGCAAGCAGTGCAACCGCACGGCGTGCAATGGCAGGGGTGGGAGCCAAAGGGAACTCCACACTGTCTAAAATACAAAGCAATTTCATAGCGTACCTCACAAAAAAGGTTACCGACGGTCGGTGAGCATTAAGCGGCACAGTGCATGGTAAAACACACCGCCCCAACAGGTAAGCAGTGCAACCAGCTTCATGTTTTTGGAAAGGCGGGCATTTTTTAAGATTGCCTTTATGTTCTGGCGAATTTCCTGTTTCAGTGCCTTATGGTCGGCGGTAAATTCTTTGGAATGGGCTTGCCGCAGAATCATACTGTTCAGATACAGCAGTTTTTCATAATAGAATGCTTCCGCCGAAGTTTCCAAGGAGCTGTTTTGCGCCGAACTGCGGATGGTTTTTGCCACAAAAATCTGGTCTTGCAGCACACGCTCTTTTAAAGGGCGATGGGTGGTGGAGTTGGCATGCTGGCGGTAGTAGTAGCCGATAAAATCAGCAAATGCCATACCGCCTGCGTGCTGCAAGATGTTCCAGTTTAAATACAAATCTTCGTTGTACACAACGGGGGAGTAAAAGGGTACATCATCAAACAAATGGCGGGCGTACAGTTTGTTGCAAAGGCTATACTCCACACGCTTGTCATGCAGCAGTGCATCCAGATGATTGGGATGTTCAAACACCAAATATTCTTTGGGTTGGGACTCCGGTTCCGGCGGAGGGCCGAAAAAGGGAATGAACCGACAACCCGAAACAGGTTGCCCGGTTTTTTGGCATTCCTGCACCAGCAGTTCAATCATTTTGGGATGCAGCAAATCGTCGCCATCCACAAAGGCGATAAAATCCCCTTTGCTGTTGGTTACGCCGGTGCCTCGTCCGCCAATGATGCCAAGGTTTTCTTGGTGAATGGTGCGAAAGCGAGGGTCGTTTTGAGAAAAACGGTCGCACAAAAGCTCGGAACCGTCTTTGCTGCCGTTATCAATCAGCAAAACATCCAGATTTTGATAGGTTTGTTCCGCAATGCTTTGCAAGCAGGGTTGCAGATATTCTCCGGTGTTGTAGACCAGAACAATTACAGAAACAAGCGGTTGTTCCGTCATGAAAAAATCCTCCTAACGCAATTACGATTGCGAGGCAATAAGCGTTTGATAAAATTCGGTAAGCCAAGCGGCGGTTTGCCGAATATCGTATCCGGCATCGGCAATTTGTTTGCTTGGCGAGGTGCGCAGGTTGCGGTGTTCCAGTGCTTGCGCCAGGGCAGCAGATGCCCAAGCATCGTTGTTGTCTTGCAAAGAGTAAAACTGCACCAGCGAAGTGATGGCGACTTCGCTTGTTATGGTAGAAGCAGCCGTAATGGGTAAGCCGGAAGCCTGCGCTTCGATCAGTGTAACCGGCAAGCCTTCGTGCAAAGAAGGGAATAAAAAGCAGTCCATTCCCTGCAAAAGCTGGGGGATGTCTTGGCGTGCCCCCAAAAAGAAAACCTGCCGCTGAATTCCCAGTTCTGCCGCTTTTTGCTCTATGGCGGTTTGCAGCGGGCCGGTACCGGCTAACAGCAAAACGCTGTTGGGATGTTTGCGAAGAATCTCGGAAAAAATAGAAAGGATTCGCGCATGGTTTTTTTGTTCCACAAAACGCCCCACATGACCGAATACCAGCGTGTCCGGGGCAAGGTTCCATTCCGAGCGAACCTGCGCCCGCACACTGGGAGAAAAGGCAAAACGCTGGGGGTCAATGCCGTTGAACAGGATATGCGCTTGGGAAGATTGTGAGCCAAACATCCAATCAGCTGCCGCTTGGGAACAGGCAAACAGATGGGTCGCATTGGGCAAAACCATGTTGCCATAGTAGTTTTTTACCACCTGAAAGGCAAGGCCGCCTTCGTTTTGTGTGTTGTGGCTGTGGGCAATGCGAAAAGGAATACCGGCTTTTTTTGCTTGCCGCATTACAAGGCCGCTGAATTTGTCCATGTGAGAGTGCACAATGGCGTATTGAGGCGATGCAGTAAGCACCTGGTTCAGTGCATGGGTATAAACAAAAGGCCCTTTTTGCGTGATAAAGGGAATCCGATGAATCACGCCGCCCAGCTCGAGGATTTCGGGTTCGTATACACCGGGAAAAGAACTTACAAAATCAAACTGCACAACCCGGCGGTCAATGCAGCGATACAGGTTCATCAAAAGGCTTTCATAGCCGCCGTGCGCAAGCCCTGCTACACAGTGTAAAACCCGAATCGGTGCCATACAAAAATCCCTCGTTTCAAACATAGTTATACAGATTACAGTATAGCAAAAAGCCTGTATAATTGCAAAGTATGGGGGTAAAAAAACAACCCTATGGAAAAAACCATAGGGTTGTAATCAATTAAAGATTCACATAGTTACGCACCAGTGCTTGCAGCAGGTCGTCGCGGTCTACACGGCGAATCAAAGCACGGGCATTTTTATAGGTGGTAATGTAGGTGGGGTCCTCCGAAAGAATATAACCTACCAGTTGGTTAATGGGGTTGTAACCTTTTTCTTTCAGCGCGTCGTACACTTCCTGCACAACGGCACGGATTTCCCGGTCGCGGTCATCATAAATGGAGAATACAGCGGTTGGATCGGACATAGTGAAAACCCCCTCTTTGTAACAAAAATGAAATATATACATTAGTATACATGATTTTATGGTTAGATGCAAGCAACAACAAAGAATTTGTTCAAACAAGTGGCGTTCCGCAATACGCACAATTTGGATTGCTGCCAGTGGTTGCAGGGGCACCGCAGTTTGGGCAAAGTGTCGATTGCTGCGAATAAACCGGCTTTGTGGAGCAGGTGTTTTCGGGCTTAGAGAACAAAGCCAATAGCCGTATACCATAAAAAAGATAAAGTGCCGCAAGAGCCAGCAAAAGGCTGCCGATAAACAAAAAACTGCCTAACGGATAGACAGTTCCTTCTGCGGTGGTTAGACCGCCAAACAGCCAAAAAGAAACCAAAATAAGCAGGCAAAACGAGAAAAAGGCACCCGTTCCCACCAGAATTTTTGCGCCAAAGGCTGTTTGTTTTGGCTTGTTTTGAAAACATACAAGCAGCAATATAGCACCCAGCGGAAGAAATAAAACAGCAGAAAGAGCCACAAGCCAAAGGGGAATTTTGGATTTGGGTAAGTGAAACGAAGGAATACGCATACAAAGCACCTCGTTACTCCAAAATTTTTTGCCCGCAAGCGGAGCAGAACGATGCAGAAGGGGCAGCAACCTGCCCGCAAGCGGTACAATATGTTACCGTCGGAACAGCCTCAGGGCAAACCGTTGCAGAATGTAAAATTTGTTGTTCTGCACGTTTGGCAAGAGCAAGCTGCAAGCTTTTCATGCTGCTGTCTTGGCTGGCAAAGCTAATATCATTCACATAAAAATTCAAAAGCTCAATGCCAAAGTCTTGAAAATCGGGGAAAAGCTGTTCCTTGATAAACTGAGAAATTCGATCCAAATGTGCATTAAGTTCCAAGGCGCTGAGGGTATGCTGCAAAACATACGAGGCAATGCATTCTTTGACCTTGGCAATATACATCCCACGAAAATATTCGGTTAGGGTGGTGTGGTCAAAGCGGGAAAGGGTGCCCACCAGTTTGCGCAGAAAAGTTTCAGAGTGGGCAATGCGTATACCAAATTGCCCAAAAGCACGCAGATGCAGCATAATACCGTATTTGGGGTCTTGCAGCAAAATGGGGGTGGCAGTGCCCCACTTAATGTCTAAAGCATAGAGCTTGTTAACAAACCAAACTTCCAACGAAAAAGGCGTTTTTCCACCAAAGGGCAGAGCCATAAAACGGTTTACTAGTGGTACATTGTAACTTTCCAACACATAACGCCCGGCGGTGTAGGTGTTTAAAATCTGCCCATCTTTCAACACAATGGCCTCTTGGCAATCGCTTACGATTAGCTGTGCATAAGAGCTAATGTTTTCGTTCGGGTATTTCCAAGCGAGAACATCGGGGGCTCCGTTGTACTTCACAAAATCGATGATGGGCATGCTGCCATTCTCCTTTTACTTGAACAGTGGGAATAAAAGAAAACTTAAATTGTTATAGTAAATTTTAAAATGGCATGTCGAATTTTGTCAATAGGATAAATCATAAAAAGCCGCCCCGCAAGGGACGGCTTTTTTGATTGAAGGATTAGCTGCGCAGAACAACGTCGATGGCAGCCAGATTCTTTAGAATCTTTTGAACGGCGGTATCCACTTCCTCGTCGGTCAAGGTGCGGTCGGAAGCACGGAATACCAGATTGTATGCCAGGCTCTTTTTGCCCTCGCCAATCTTATCACCGGTGTAGATGTCGAACAGGGTTACGCTCTCCAAAATCTTGCCTGCGCCCTTCTTGATGCAAGCAACCATGTCGGCAGCGGGTACGCTGGTATCGGCAACCAGAGCCAGGTCACGGCTGGTGGCAGGATGCTTGGGCAGCGGCTGGAACAGAGTTTCCACAGCACGCAGGTCAAACATGGCATCCAAATCCAGATCGGCAGCGATAACACGGGTCTTAATGCCGTAGTTTGCACATACGGTGGGGTGCAGTTCGCCAACGGTACCGATTTTGGTTTCCTCCACATACAAGTCAGCGGCACGGCCGGGGTGGTAGGTGGTGCCCTCGGCGTTGCGCACTACGGTGATGTTCTTGATACCGGCGGTAGCCAGCAGCTTTTCCACAACACCCTTCATTGCCAGGTAATCCCACTTTGCGCCGTAAGCAGCCAAAATCAGCTTTTGCTTCTCTTGTGGCAGCAGGTCGCTGGGGGTTTTGCCCTCGGCGGCAAGTTTTTCACACAAAGCAGAATAATTGTTGAAATCATTGTCGGCTACTTCGTGCGCCAAAGCACTGGGCAGGTACTCGGTAGCCTGCTCAAATACCGCACATTCCGCAGCACGGGCACTGTAGTTGCGTGCAACCACGTCTAACAGGCTGGGCAGAGCAGTGGTGCGCATGATGGAGGTATCCTCGCCCAAGGGGTTGGAAATCACAACAGCATTGCGCAGTTCGCTGTCAGCAGGCAGGTTAATCTGGTCGTAGCACTTGGGGCTGTAGAAGCTGAAGGTTTCGCATTCCCACAAACCATAACCGGCTAAGGTATGGGTCATCTTCTCGTCAAAGGTCTGGCGAGGAGTGGGGCGAGCTTCTGCAACGCC
Organism: uncultured Allofournierella sp.; assembly: GCA_944382775.1. Taxonomy (GTDB): domain Bacteria; phylum Bacillota; class Clostridia; order Oscillospirales; family Ruminococcaceae; genus Allofournierella. Next base: position 42,923 of record CALWNI010000011.1, on the reverse strand, counting down.
ACGCATTACGGTACTGGGCATCTTATTGTAACCTACAAAGCGAGCAACTTCTTCGGCAATGTCGCAGTCACGCTCCATGTCCCAACGGTCGGTGGGGCATACCACATAGTCGCCGTCCATGGTGAAGCCCAAGGGCAACAGAATGTTTACCATTTCTTCACGGCTCAACTCGGTACCCAGCAGCTTATTTACCATGTCGGGACGCAGCAGAATGCAGCGGCTCTCACGGCGTGCAGGGTAGATGTCGATGATGCCGTTTACCACGTCGCCTGCATCCAGCAGCTGTACCAGCTCCAAAGCGCGAGCCAGTGCCTTATGGCAGGTGTTGGGGTCCAGACCCTTTTCATACTTGCCGGAAGACTCGGTGCGCAGACCCAGCTTTTTGGCGGTGGTACGCACGCTGGGGCCGTTAAACATGGCACTTTCAAATACTACGGTGGTGGTGCTGTCATAGGTGCCGCTGTATTCGCCGCCCATAACACCAGCCACACCAATGGGGCCGTTGTCGTCTGCAATGACCAGCATTTCGGGGCTGAGGGCACGGTCTACGCCGTCCAGCGTTACAATGTGCTCGCCGTCCTTAGCATTGCGAACATGGATGTGTGCACCGTTTACATACTTGTAGTCAAAGCAGTGCATGGGCTGGCCGTACTCCAACATAACATAGTTGGTGATGTCAACCAGATTGTTAATGGGGCGAACGCCGCAGTTACGCAGACGCTGACGCATCCACTTGGGACTGGGTTTTACACGCACGTTTTCCACAACGGCGCCACAGTAGCGGTAGCACAGCTCGGTGTTCTCGATGTCTACCTTCAGCATGGTATTTACATCGCCGTGGCCGGGCTTTACCTCGGGGGTGTGATCCTTGAAAGGCACGCCGAAGGTGGCGGCAGCCTCACGGCCCAAACCACGCACGGCCAAGCAGTCGGGGCGGTTGGGGGTGATTTCAAATTCAACGGTTACATCGTCCATACCCAGAGCGGTTACAGCGGGGGTACCCGGTGCCCACTCTTCGTCTAATACCAGAATACCGTCTTCTACCGCGTTGGGGAAGTCGTGCTTGGTCAGACCCAGCTCAGACAGGCTGCACAGCATGCCGTTGGAAACAACACCGCGCAGTTTGCCTTTGCGGATTTCCTTGCCGCCGGGCAAACGGGATTTGTGCAGAGCAGCAGGCACCAAATCGCCTACTTTTAAGTTGCCGGCACCGGTAACAATCTGCACCGGCTCTTCCTGGCCAACTTCCACCTGGCAGATGACCATGTGGTCCGAGTCCGGATGGGGAACGATTTCTAAAATTTTACCAACCACAACATTGTCGATTTGGTCGGCTTCGCTTTCCCAGCATTCCACCTTGCTTCCGCTCATGGTCATGCGGTCGGCGAATTCCTGGGGGGTGCAGGTAATATCGGCAAATTCTTTTGCCCAACCCAATGGCATTTTCATAGTTCTGTACCTCCCTTGATTAGTTGAACTGCTTTAAGAAACGCAGGTCATTTTCATATAAAAGACGCATATCGTCAATGCCGTAACGCATCATGGTGATACGCTCTAAGCCAACGCCAAAGGCGTAGCCGCTGTATACTTCGGGGTCAATGCCGCAGTTTTCCAATACCTTGGGGTGAACCATGCCGCAGCCCAGAATCTCAATCCAGCCTTCGCCCTTGCACAGGGGGCAGCCCTTGCCGCCGCACTTAAAGCAGCTCATGTCCATCTCGGCACTGGGCTCGGTGTAGGGGAAGTGGTGGGGGCGGAAACGAACCTTGGTATCGGGGCCGTACAGCTTTTGAATGAATACTTCCAAAGTACCCTTCAAATCGCTGAAGGTGATGCCCTTATCCACAACTAGGCCTTCTACCTGATGGAACAGGGGGCTGTGGGTAGCGTCTACGGCATCGCTGCGGTATACACGACCGGGCGCAATGATGCGAATGGGGGCCTTATCCTTTTCCATGGTACGAATCTGCATGGGGCTGGTTTGGGTGCGCAGCAGCAGATTTTCGGTGATGTAGAAGGTATCTTGTGTATCACGGGCAGGGTGGCTCTTGGGCATGTTCAGCATCTCAAAGTTGTAATGATCCAGCTCAACTTCGGGGCCGCTGACCACGTCAAAGCCCATGCCCAAAAAGATTTCCTTCAGGTCGTTCAAAACCAGGTGGAAGGGGTGCAAACCGCCCTGTACCGGTTCGCTGCCGGGCAGGGTTACGTCGATTTCTTCCGCAGCCAAACGAGCGGTCAAAGCAGCTTCTGCCAGTTCTTTCATGCGGGAACGAATGTGGGTGTCGATGTCCTCACGTACTTCGTTTGCCAACGCACCAACCACGGGACGCTCTTCTGCGCTTAATTTGCCCATCTGCTTTAAAATTGCAGTCAGTTCGCCTTTTTTACCCAAAAAACGAACACGCAGTTCGTCCACTGCCTTTTCGTCGGCAGCTTGGGCAATCAGTTCGTCCGCTGTTCGGCGGATGGATTCCAATGCCTCTTTCATGTTACCTCTCCTTTTGTTGTGGGGGCAAACAAAAAAGGCTCGCCCCCGTAATTGCTTACAGGGACGAAGCCTTGAAAAAACTCCGCGGTACCACCCAAATTTTTGCTCTTTGAGCAAACACTCATATCCCGATAACGGTGGAAGCCGTCTAAGCCTAGTGAGCAAGGATGCCGTTCAGCCCAGCCACTCGGGAGCGAACTTCACCAACATACCGCCGTAAGGCCCTTACAGCCGGGAGGCCTCTCTCTTGCCGGGGTAACATGTGGGCTACTTTTCTCCGTCAAAGTGTTTGAATATGCACGATTATACCACGCTTTTTTTTTCATTGCAATGCCCTGTTTGCGAATTAAAGGGGAATCCCCTATAATAAAATCAATCAAAAAAAGATAGGGAGCAACGCCATGGTTTACGGAATTGGTGCGGATTTGGTGCAAATTGACCGCATGGAAAAAAGTTTGAAAAGCGAAGCATTTTGGAACCGAGTGTTTGGCGAAGAGGAACGGCAGCTACTGCTTGGTTTGGGCGAAGCACGCAGAATGCAAAGTGCAGCAGCAAATTTTGCGGCAAAGGAAGCTTTTTTAAAAGCAATCGGTACGGGCATTGGCGGATTCGCCTTGCACGAGATACAAGCGATACGCAAGCAGGGTGGCGCACCCGGTTTTTCTTTTACCGGCAATGCGGCCCAATGGGTACAGCAAAATGGCATAAAAGCACACCTGACCCTGAGCCATGATGCAGGCTTGGCACAGGCCTTTGTGGTGTTGGAGCAAACCGAGAAATAACACGAAATATATAACATTATCCAACTCTTTGCAATTCGGTTTAAGAAGCATTTGTGCAGGGAATACTACAAGCACAAGACAAAATAAACCGCTCCAAACAAAGTGCGGCATCACATAGCCTGCCTTGGGGCAAAGCAGGAGGAAGAAAACCATGGAAGTGCATAGAGGAGAAGTGTTTTACGCGGATTTAAGCCCGGTTGTGGGGTCGGAACAAGGTGGGGTTCGCCCCGTTTTGATTTTGCAGAACGACGTGGGGAATCGACATAGCCCAACGGTAATTGCAGCCGCCATTACATCAAAACAGGACAAGACCCGCCTGCCCACACACATTGGCCTTGCAGCACAAAGCTGTGGCTTAACCCGCAACAGCATTGTATTGCTGGAGCAAATCCGAACTTTGGATAAGTGCCGCCTGCGTGAAAAGGCAGGAAAATTAAGCGAACAAGACCAGCGCCGTGTGGACCAAGCACTGGGAATCAGTGTGGGGCTGGTAAGTATGTGAACAAATCCCGACGGAATGCAATGGCGTTTCTGTCGGGATTTTTTGTTTTGCGTAAAAAGCGGATTTTATGCTATGATAAAGCGGATAAAACGGCGCAAAGCAAACAAAGGCTTTGGCAGAAAGGACATGCAATGTGATTTATCTATATTGGGTGGCGATTTTTCTAGGCATGGCACTTGGCCTGTCGGTTCGGTACGGTCGCCGCATTGAGCAAACCTTTGCCCCGGCGTTGTTTGTGGGCATTTTGGTGATGTATCTGTTTGGGGTAATAGGCCCGCTGTCTTGGGGGCTTGTGGCGGTAAGCGGACTGGGAATGGCAGGGGCTTTGTACGCCGTGGTTCAGATGATACGGCGGCGCAGGCTGTTTTTGCACCATTGGGCAACGCCCGGCGGTTTGGTGCTGCTGGCTGCGATTGTTTATATTGCGTGGATGCAGGCAGGACGGTTGTCCATTGGCAACGATGAGTTCAGCCACTGGGCGTATACCGTTAAGGTTATGGACCATTACGACCAACTGAGCATTTGGCATGCACAGGAATTGATATTCCCCGAGTATCCGCCTGCATTGGCATTGCTGGAATACCTGTTTGTGCGCTTAACGCCGAATTTTACCGAAGGGTATCTGTATCGGGCCATGGCATTGTTGCAGGTTTCCTTGCTGTTGCCGGTGTTGGCACGCTTCAACTGGAAAAAGCTGACCGGGGCACTGGTGGGGTTTGCCGGTTTGTTTTTGCTTCCCTTGGCATTTTACGGTCAATTTTACAGCGACCTATGTGTGGACGGCACCTTGGCGTTGCTGTTTGCGTATCTGCTGTATACTTGGGTATCCAACCGCCATTTGCGGGGCTTTGTGCAACTTTCGTTGGGCTTGGGAATGGCGGTGCTGGTGTTGACCAAAGAAAGCGGCACGGTATTTGCATTGGTGGCACTTGCCCTGATTGCATGGGATGCCATGTATGCCGCCCGAGGAAATACCACGGGCAATGAATGTAAAAAGACAGCCCTTCGATTAGGGGTGCTGTTGCTTACAACCGCAGCGGCGAAAATCAGCTGGAGTGTTTTGGTGGCAATGCAGGGATTGAGTGGCGGCGGCAGCGGAAATTTGGTGCAGCGTGCTGCAAGCCTGTTTGCGCCTTGGCCGGAAAAATGGTCGCTTACTCTGGCTAATTTTTGGGAGCACTTGTTCCTGCCCACAAAAAACGAAAGCGTACTGCCTTTGTCGTTGCTGGCATGGTTTGTGCTGGGATTGGTGTTGCTGCGTGCCATGCGCCAATGGGTTCCAACGCTGAACGGCACCTTAAAACGCATGAATAAAGGATTGTTTGCAGGGTTTGCGGTGTATTGCATTGGGCTTTTGTATCTGTACTTTTTTCAGTTTTCCGAGTACGAAGCCATTAACGTGGCAAGCTTAGAGCGTTATCTTTCCAGCTGGCTTTTGGGCGTGGTATTGTTGGGGGCTATGGTGGTATTGGCTGCCTGTGCCCGTGATACGGCAGGCAACTGGATGGGCTGCGGCTGTGTATTGCTTGTTGCACTTTTGGTTATGCCGGGCACACAAACGGAAATCAGCCGTTTGGTATCGCCCACCAAGGCAGCAGCGGTGGAACAACAGCAGCGCAGCGCATACTTTACCCCGCAAACCTTCCCCTTTGCATGGTCAGAGAACGACCAGATTTATTTTGTGGCGGAAGATACGGCGGTATACGAGGAGCTGTGCGCAAGGTACAGCTTTTATCCCAACCGCATCACCAGTTCTTTGGGGTATAACTTTAATACCGCAGGGGATTATGCGCTGTGGAGCAATGAAGTGAGCGCAGATGCATGGCACGAAGTTTTGATCCAAGACTATACCTATGTGTATCTGTATAAAATCACTCCTTCGTTTATTGAAAAATACGCAAGCCTGTTTGAAGATGCAGGGGATATTGTGGGCGGTGCACTGTACGCCGTGGATAAAACCGGGCAGACGGTGCAGTTGCATCGTGTTTGGCCTGCTTTGAGTGAATCATAAAAAAGACCGAGAGCGAAAGCCCTCGGTCTTTTTGTTTTGTTATTTCAGTATCATGTGAGCGGCTTTGTAAACATCGCCGCAGCCCATGGTCAATACCAAATCGCCGGGCTTGGCGTGTTCTTTGATGTAGTCAGCAGCTTGCTGCAAACCGCCAACCACAACACTGCCGGGAATTTTAGCAGCCAAATCTTCGGATTTTACGCTGCCGTCGTCCACCTCGCGGCTGCCCATAATGGGGGTAAGCACAACGTGGTCGGTGGTGGAGAGAACTTCGGCAAATTCGTCCAGCAACTCTCGGGTGCGGCTAAAGGTAAAGGGCTGATGCACAACCCAAACTTTGTTATATCCCAAAGCGTGTGCGGTTTTCAGTGTGGCGGCAACCTCAGTGGGGTGGTGTGCGTAGTCATCGGCTACGGTTACACCGTTAAACTCGCCCAGAATCTCAAAACGGCGGCCTGCGCCACGGAAGCTTTCGGCAGCAGCAGCGGCATCTTCACCGGTTAAGCCCAAAATACGGGCACAGGTAGCCATTGCCAAAGCGTTGTAAATGTTGTGATAGCCGGGTGCAGAAAGCTTTAAATGAGCAAAGGGCATATCCCACTCGGTCACATCGAACTCATAAAATCCGGGTTTGTGCTCCCGAATGTTTACGGCCTTGAAATCAGCACCCCGCTCAATACCAAAGGTGCGAACGGTGCGATCCATGCTGTTTACTACCTGAAGCACATTCGGATCGTCGGCGTTGGCAACAATGGTGTGCTTTGCCAGCAATGCAAACTTGCGGAATGCCATTTTCAAGTTGCCCATGGAACCGTAATAGTCCAAATGGTCGTTGTCGATGTTTAGCAGCACCGCAATGGACGGGGTGAGATGCAAGAAAGTTTCGGCAAATTCGCAGGCTTCGATTACCACCGTGTTGCCGCTTCCGTTTTTGCCGTAACCGTTAATCAGGGGCAGCTTGCCGCCAATTACAGCAGCAGGGTCTTGACCAGCCAGCTCCAGCAGGCTGGTAATCATGGAAGTGGCGGTGGTTTTGCCGTGTGTGCCGGCAACGCAGATGCTGCGAGGGTACATGCGGCTGATATGACCCAGCAGGACGCTGCGCTCCATGGTGGGAATACCACGGGCGTTGGCTTCTTTCAGTTCCGGGTTATCGGGATGAATGGCGGCAGAATACACCACCAAATCTGCATTGACAACATTTTCGGCATTGTGGCCCATAAAAACCTGAATGCCCATGGCACGCTCGGCATCAATGATGCTGCCTTCGTTCACATCGCTGCCGCTGATAACAAAACCGCGGGCGTGCAAAATCTGTACCAGCGGATACATGCCGCTGCCGCCAATGCCAATGAAATGCAAATTCTTTTTGTTTGCAAATACTTCGGCGTTAAGGCCTCCCCAAAAATCCATATACTACACCTCATATTTTTGTTTTGTAAAATACCAAGGCACAAAATCAGGTGCGCCTTGAAGCTCGAAACAAATCCGCGCGTTTCGAGAAAAGCGAATTGTATAACTACATTATATAATTTTTAAGCAATAAAATAAACACTTTACGAACAAATTTTAGAATCCACATAAAATAAGGCTGCAATTATACATAAATCGACAGGCAAGTCCCAATTTTACGGCAGATTCTCACGTTTGCCAAGGCCAATGCATACCATAAAACTAAGCAATCCCCAAAAGGCGAAAATACCGCAGTTTTGGGGTGCAGTTCGCGCTTGGCAAAGACAACCAGCCAAGCCGATTGGAAAAGAGGGGGGACTGAAATGGCAAAAACAAAACCCAAAATTTTTGCCGTAATTGGCGAAGATGCCCGCCAAGTTGCGGCAGGCGAATACCTGCGCCGTAAAGGATATGTGGTATTGGAGGCAGAAGATGTATACCAGGCTGACTATGTGCTTATGCCCATGCCGCTTTCGGCAGACCGTGCCGGTTTTGCCCGCTTGCTGCGTGCCGCAAAACCGGGCGCGTTGGCATTTGGCGGCAAAGTATCGGAAGAAGCACGAGCAGCGGCACAAGCAGCGCACATTGGGTTGGAAGATTATCTGGAACGGGAGGAACTGGCACAGCTGAATGCGGTGCCCACCGCCGAAGGTTGCATTGCACTTATCCTGCAAAATCGGACCAAGACCATCTGGCGCAGCCCCATGCTGGTGCTGGGATATGGCCGATGCGGGCAGGCGTTGGTGCGGCGGTTAATGGCACTGGATGCCAAGGTTACAGTGGCTGTACGGGATGCAGGGCAGCGTGCCCAAGCGGTGGCGCAGGGCTGCAATGCCGTATCGCTGGACGAACTGAATCAGGTGTTGCCCACCATGGAAGTGGTGGTAAATACAATTCCTGCAACGGTGCTGGAAGAAGAGCAGCTGGCAATGTTGTCCGCAGCAAGTTTGGTAATTGACCTGGCCAGTTTGCCGGGCGGTGTGGATTTGGATGCCGCAAACCGTTTGGGTGTGCGTGCCATTCGCGCCTTGAGCTTGCCTGCACGCTGTGCACCCATTACCGCAGGTGAATTTGTGGCACAGGCAGTGATTGCTATGTTAAATGAGAGAGGAGAAGGGGTATGAATGAGAAAAAAGTGGTATGGGCTTTGTGCGGAAGCTTTTGTACCTTTGAAACCGTTGTTCCGCTGATTGGCAGAATGGCAGCAGGCGGCACCGAAGTGCTGCCGCTGATGAGCTTTAATGCCGCCGGTTTGGATACCCGTTTTGGAAAAGCCGCCGACTGGAAGATGAAGCTGTACCAAGCAACCGGGCATCAGCCCATTGAAACATTGCAAGGGGCGGAACCCTTGGGCCCGCAAAATATGGCCCATGCCATGGTAATTGCCCCCTGCACCGGCGCAACCTTGGCAAAACTGGCGTATGGCATCAGCGATACACCGGTAACGCTGGCGGCAAAAAGTATGCTGCGAAGCGGTAAACCCGTTGTTTTGGCAATCTCGACCAACGACGGATTGTCGGCAAGTTTTGCGAACTTGGCGGCACTTTTGAACCGAAAAAATTACTATGTGGTGCCCTTTGCGCAGGACGATTACCTGAAAAAACCATATAGCCTGCAAAGTGATTTTTCGCTGATTGGGGATACTTTGGAGTGCGCCTTGCGTGGGCGGCAGATTGGGCCGATTTTAAATCCTTAACGGGCATTAGGGAGAAGAACCCCTGTTTCGGTGATGACATAATCAATGGGGCAGTCAAATGGCTCCAACGGAAGATTGGGGTGCACCAAATCCGACGGGCACAGAACCACCGAGGGGCACTGGCAGCGGGAGAAAAAACGGTCATAGTATCCGCCGCCCTGCCCCAGTCTGGCACCGTTTGGCCCGGCCATTAAGCAGGGCGCAACAATTAAATCCAGCTGCTGCGGCTCAAAGGCGGCAAGCTGAGCAGACGGCTCCAAAAGCCCCCATCTTCCTGCCGAAAGTTGATTCAAATCGGTGATGGAAACGGCGTCCATCTGTCCGTTTTCATCGGTGGTGCGGGGCACACAAAGGGTGCCCTTGTGTGCAAGTACTGCTTTCAAAATAGGCAGGGTAGAGGGTTCTAAGTCTGTGCTTACAAAACAAAAAACAGTTTGGGCGTTTTTCCAAACGTCCAGTTCGAACAATGCAAGTGCCATGGCGTTGCCCCAATCCGAAAAGGTTTGGGGCGGCTGCATGTGCAGATATTGCCGCGCCTGTTTGCGCAGGGCGGCTTTTTTGTGCTGTAAATCCATACAATTCTCCGACAAAATAGAATAAAAAATGTGATTGGCTCCGTATATTATAGCAAAGTGAAATGTGGAAATTGTGTGCAAGGCTTGAAGCCGATAGAAAAGGTACGATATAATAATAAAATTAGCGTTAAAATAAAAATTTTACGTAAACAACAAAAGAAAAAGGATGTATTCGGTTGAAACAACTGGTTTTTATAGTGGCGATGATGGTGTTTTTGGTGTGCTGTTTATCGCCGGCGGTATTGGCAGAGGATTTGCCGCAGGTTACCTGTGAAGCATATGTGATTATGGATGCAGATACAGGTCAAATTATTATGGAGAAAAATCCGGATGAAATTTTATTTCCGGCGTCCATTACCAAAATTATGACATTGGCATTGACCATGGAAAAAGCCCAGGGCGATTGGAGCACCCAACTTACCGTTAGCAAAGCGGTTACCACCAGCATGGAACTGGGTTCGTCCCACGTTGCATTGCAACCGGGCGAAGTGGTAAAGCTGGAAGATGTGATTTATGCCACCGAACTGGAAAGCGCGAATGACGGTGCCAATGCACTGGCGGAGTATATCAGCGATGACGGTACCATTGCAGGCGGCGTGGAAAAAATGAACGAAAAGGCCGCACAGCTTGGCTTGAGCAATACCCATTACATGAACCCCCACGGTTTGCAGGATGAACAGCATTATACCACAGCCCGAGATATGGCAAATCTAACCCGTTGGGCAATCAGTATACCCGGTTTTTTGGATGTGTTTTGCCGAACCGAAGCGTGGCAGATGGAAGCGACCAACATTCAGCCTGCCCGTGTTTTTCATTGCACCGACTGGCTTCGGGTGGGTGGGCCGCTGCTCTATCGTTCTTATGTAAAAGGCTCAAAAACAGGTTATCACGACCAAGCACTGCATACCTTGGTAACCTATTCCCAGCAAAACGACCTTAATTTGATTTCGGTAGTAATGAAATCATCGGGCAGCAACGCCCATTTTAAAGATACCGGTTTGCTGCTGGACTATGCCTTTGCCCATTACAGCAGGGTGGAAATTCCTGCCGAGCAAACGGTGCACAATGTGCCACTGGTTGGCGGCGGATATGAGGTGTTGGGCGAACTTCAGGTACAGTCCGCCGGTGGTTCGGTTTTGTTGAACGATGCCTTTAGCCCACAGGATATCACAATTCAATATAAGATTCCAGACCAATATGTATTGGGGCAAAGTTTTGATGCCGCAATCGAATTTTATTTACCGGAAAATGATGTACAGCCACCCTTGTTGGCAAGTGTATCGCTGCCGGTAACCGGCTTGGCGGATTTGCTATCACAGCATACCTATGTTCCGCAAAAGACCATTGACTTTAGCTTGAAGTATCTGGGCATTGCGGTGGCAGCCATTGGCGTGGTAATGGTGGCAGCGTTTGTGTTCGGAAAGCTGCGCAACAAGGGCGGGGTGCAAAAGGTGGCGGCAAAACAGGCACGCAATACCGGCGTTGCTCCCGATTTGGAAATTATTGTGCGCAATCGTCCCCAGGGAATCAATGTTCCCACCAAAAATATTTATGTAAATCCGCGTCGGCCTTATGACCATAGAACCAATCACAGAACCCACCGCCCAAACCGATAAACCTTTTTTAAAACAACCGCTTGCCCAAGTTGCAGGCGGTTATTTTTCGCAACGATGGATTCGTTGCAACAAGCAAGATAGTTTTTATTGCGCTTTGCAGGCGGATAGGGTAAAATATACATTGAATATTATAAGCTGGGGAGGTTTGCGAATTGAATATCATGCCCAACGATTTGGGGCGTCAATACGGCTTGCATGCAGCAGAATACGAAGAAAAAGCCATTCAGGTACTCCGCAGTGGCTGGTATGTTTTGGGCAAGGAAGTGGCTGCATTTGAACAAGAATGGGCTGCTTACATCGGAGCAAAACACTGTGTAGGTCTGGCCAGTGGGTTGGATGCCTTATGGATTAGTTTTCGGCTGCTGGGAATTGGTGCCGGCGACGAAGTGATTGTGTGTGCAAACGCATACATTGCCTGTGTAATGGGCATTTCCATGAACGGAGCAACCCCGGTATTTGTAGAGCCCGATGAGTACGATAACCTGGATGCCGATAAAATTGAAGCTGCCATTACCCCCAAAACCAAAGCAATTTTGGCGGTTCATTTGTACGGACAAGCCTGCGATATGACCAAAATCATGCAGATAGCCCGCAAACACAATTTAAAGGTAGTGGAAGATTGCGCACAAAGCCACGGCAACCATTGGAACGGAAAAACCGCCGGTACCTTTGGCGATGTGGGCTGTTTTTCGTTTTATCCCACCAAGGGCTGCGGTGCCTTTGGCGATGCAGGCTGCATTGTAACCGATAACGATGAGTTGGCGCAGATGTTCCGGGTATTTCGCAACTACGGCAGCGAAAAACGATACCACAATAAAATGGTGGGCACAAACTCCCGCTTGGATGAATTGCAGGCAGGTTTGCTGCGTGTAAAGTTAAAGCATCTGGATGAATTTAATGCAGAGCGTTGTGTAATTGCGGAATTATACAATGAGGAATTAAAAAATCCCCATATCCGTCTGCCTAAAATTCACAAGGAGGCAGATTCTACCTGGCATCAGTATGTGATTCATGTACCCAAAGGGCGCGACCAATTGGCAGACTACTTGAAAGAACGGGGCATTGGTACCATTATTCACTATCCCATTCCGCCGCATTTGTCCGAAGCGTATGCCTATTTGGGGCTAAAGCGTGGGGATTTTCCCATTGCGGAGCGGTTTGCCGACGAGGTGCTGAGTTTGCCCATGTACAACGGTATGACCGAAGAAGAACAGCATTATGTCATTGATGCAATAAATGAATGGGAGCCCACAACATGAAAAACCAAAATTATGATAAGGTAAAAATGCTGCGTTTTGGTGATTTGGGCGATGAACGGGGCAGTCTGATTGTGGTAGAAGGCTTGCAGGATGTTCCCTTTGAAATCAAACGTGTATTCTATATGTATGGCAGCGATGCTACAGTAATTCGTGGCCAGCACGCAAACCGCAACAGCGAATTTGTTTTAATTAATGTGGCAGGGCAAAGTAAGGTGCGCGTGGCCGATGGTTTGGGGCAGGAGCATGTGTATTGTTTGGAGCAGCCCAACACAGGCATTTACATTCCCCGTATGGTGTGGAAAGATATGTATGATTTTTCGGCGGATAGCGTGCTGCTGGTTCTTTCCAGCGAGCATTACGACGGGCAGGAGTATATCCGAGATTACGATGCCTTTTGTGCCGAAATTGCACAGCAGTGAACAATGCAGGAGAAGAAAACAATGGGTAAGTTTAATTTTATTGCTACAAAATTGCCGGGCGTTCTGATTGTAGAGCCCACTGTGTTTGGCGACGACCGCGGCTATTTTATGGAAACCTTTCAAAAAGAAGAGTTTGCAGCAGCAGGCATCACCGATGAATTCGTGCAGGATAACCAGTCTAAGTCGGTTCGCGGTGTATTGCGTGGGTTGCATTTTCAAACTGCACATACCCAGGGGAAATTGGTGCGTGTAACCAAAGGCGAAGTGTTTGACGTTGCGGTGGACTGCCGCCCCAACAGCGAAACCTTTGGTCAGTGGGTTGGCATTACCCTGAGTGCCGAAAACAAAAAGCAGTTTTATGTACCCAAGGGCTTTGCCCACGGCTTTTTGGTTATGAGTGATGAGGCAGAATTCTGCTATAAATGCACCGATTATTACGACCCCACATCGGACGGCGGCATTCCTTACAATGACCCCACCGTAAAGGTGGAATGGCCCGACTGTGGCTGCGCTTATATGCTGAGCGAAAAGGATAAAAAGCATATCCCGTTTGCTGAGCAGAATTTTGATTGCTTTGCAAACTTTTAAGGGAGCAAGATAGATGTTAAAATTATACGTACAGGACTTTTTGCGTTATCGGTATCTGTTATACAATTTAATCAGCCGTGATTTTAAGCTGAAGTATCGCCGCAGTATTTTGGGTGTGGCATGGAGCGTACTGAACCCCTTGATGATGTGTGCCGTTATGTTTGTGGTATTTGCCCCCATGATGGGCGGCATTCGCGGCGGTGCAGGCAGCAATTATGCCGTTTATCTGGTAATCGGTCAGTTGTTGTTCACCTTTTTCCGTGAAGCAACCACTATGGCTATGTCCAGCATTATGGGCAACGCATTGCTGCTGCGCAAGGTGTATATTCCCAAATATATTTTTCCGCTGCAAAAAATTTGCTTTGCCATGGTCAACTGCCTGTTTAGCTTTATTGCTTTGGTCATTGTTATGGTAGTTACCGGCACACCGCTGCATGCAACCATATTCCTTGGCATTTACCCCTTGCTGACCTTAGCAGTATTTAGCTTGGGTGCAGGCATGATTTTATCGGCGTTGGCGGTGTTCTTCCGCGATGTGATTCATTTGTGGGAAGTGTTTACCACCATTTTAATGTGGTTTTCGGCCATTTTCTATGATCCTGCCCAGCAGTTTGCAAGTGTTCCGCTGCTGATTGCTGCAATTAATTGCAACCCCATTTACCAGTACATTACCGCATTCCGTGCAACGGTTCTGTATGGCCAGTTGCTCAGTGGGGCACAAGTTGCAATCTGCGGTGTATGGGCACTGGTCATGTTGGCACTGGGTCTGTTTGTATTTAAGAAAACACAGGACAAATTTGTCCTGTATATGTAAAAGGAGGCGCTGTTGATGGAACCCATTATTCAGGTAGACAACGTTTCCATGCGTTTTAATCTGGCAAAAGAAAAAAGCGAAAGTCTAAAAGAATATTTTTTGCAGCTGGTAAAAGGTACGCTGCGGTTTGATGAGTTTTATGCACTCAAAGAAGTAAGCCTGGACGTTCAGCCCGGTGATTTTTACGGTCTGATTGGCTTAAACGGCAGCGGAAAATCCACCTTGTTAAAGGTAATTTCCGGCGTATACAAACCCAGCAGCGGTACCTGCCGTGTGCGAGGTACCATTGCGCCGTTGATTGAGCTTGGTGCAGGTTTTGATATGGACCTGACAGCCCGCGAGAACATCTATCTGAACGGTACGGTATTGGGCTTTAGCCCCAAGTATATCGATGCCCACTTTGAGGAAATTGTAGAGTTCAGCGAGCTGCGCGAATTTTTGGATGTACCGCTGAAAAACTATTCCAGCGGCATGGTGGCCCGTTTGGCATTTGCTGTGGCAACCATCACCAAACCGGATATCCTCATTGCAGATGAAATTTTGGCAGTAGGTGACTTTTTGTTCCAGGAAAAGTGCGAAAAGCGCATGCAGGCATTGATGAGCGGCGGCACTACTGTTATTTTGGTTAGCCATTCCATTGAACAAATCGAGCGTATGTGCAACAAGGTGGCATGGCTTGAGCATGGCCGCATTAAAATGAATGGCCCAACCCAAGAAGTATGCGAAGCATATAAACACACAACACGAGAGCAATAAAACACGACAGCCAAGGTACTGTGCGGCACAACAAGCGGCACGGTTGCTCTTGGCTGTTTTCAAACAGGGGAATCGAATATATGGCAAAGGATAAACAAGAGCAGGCGTTGCCGGCAGATGTTGCAAAAAAAGACAGCATTGGCGGAATGGCAAAACGGCTTTTAAACCCCAAACACATCAGCAAAGTATTTGGTTGGTCTGTGCAGGTTGCGCGGGAACAGGGGGCAGAAGCCTTATGGCGTGAAATTAGTTTTCGAATCAATTTGGCGTTGCATCGGGATACTTGGCAGTATCGGGCCGATTTGCCCACCCGCCGTATGCTGCGGGAACAACGGGCGGCAGGGGTACCCGGTGGCCCTACCATCAGTGTAATTGTACCGGTATACAATACCCCGTTGCCCTTTTTGCGGGATATGATCGAAAGCGTTACCCAGCAAAGCTATGAAAAGTGGCAGCTGGTTTTGGCAGATGCATCGGACGAAGCCCATGAAGAAGTGGGCAAAACCATTCAAGAATATGCCGCTGCCGATACTCGCATTGTCTATCAAAAGCTGGCAGAAAACAAAGGCATTAGTGCCAATACCAACGCAGGATTTGCACTGGCTACCGGTGATTGGTTCACTCTGCTGGACCATGACGATGTACTGTACAAAAATGCCTTGTTTGAGGTTGCAAAGGCGGCGGTAGACGGTGCAGACTTTGTCTATTCCGATGAAATCGTGCTAAGTGCCGATTTAAAGCAGTTGGTGGATTATCATTTTAAACCAGATTTTTCGCCGGATTATCTGCGGGGATGCAACTATATTACCCATCTGTCGGCCTTTAGCAAGGAATTGTTTGGCAAGGCAGGCGGCGGTGAGCGTGTGAAATACGACGGCAGCCAAGATTTTGAATTGATTTTGCGCTTAACCGAAAAAGCAAAGAAAATTACCCACATCCCCTATGCACTGTATATCTGGCGCAGTCATGCGGCTTCCACCGCTTCTTCCATGGAGGCAAAGCCCTATGCACTGGCGGCAGGCGAACGTGCCATTGATGCCCATTTGGAGCGCATTGGCCTGGAAGGTCGTGCCGAACGCATCGAAGGCTGCCCCGGTGCCTATCGGGTACGATATGAATTGACAAGTCATCCGCTTATTAGCATTTTAATTCCCAACAAAGACCATGTGGAAGATTTGTCCCGCTGTTTGGAAAGCCTATATCGGCATGCCGGATACAATCGTTTTGAAGTGATTGTGATTGAAAACAATTCCACTGACCCTGCAACCTTTGCCTATTACGAAGAAGCCAAAAAGAAGTTCTCCTGCTTACAGGTAGTTAAGTATGAGGGCAGCTTTAACTTTTCTGCCATCAATAATTTTGGCCGCCGTTACGCAAAGGGCGAGCAGCTGCTGCTGTTAAATAACGATGTGGAACTGCTAACCGACGGTTTTCTGGTGGAAATGCTGATGTATAGCCAGCGTTCGGATGTGGGCTGTGTGGGTGCAAAGCTGTATTTCCCTGACGATACCATTCAGCATGCCGGTGTATTTTTAGGAATCAACGGAACCGCAGGCCACAGCCATAAGAGCCACCCCAGAGCATCGGCAGGGGATTTATACCGCCTTGCCACACCGCAGAATATGATGGCGGTAACGGGCGCATGCCTTATGGTAAAAGCCGAGCTGTACGATGCTTGCGGCGGTTTGGACGAAGAAAAGTTTGCTGTGGCATACAACGATGTGGACTTGTGTTTGAAATTGCATGCAAAAGGATTGCTGAATGTTTTCACCCCATTTGCACAGGCATATCATCACGAAAGCAAAAGCCGTGGTTTGGATACCCTGAGCGAAAACCAAAAGCGGTATGAACGGGAAAAAGCAAACTTTATTGAAACCTATCATGATTTGATTGAACAGGGCGATCCCTATTACAATCGTCATTTTAATCTTTTGTTTGAAAATTATGGCCTGAAGTAATTGATTGGGCAGAAAAGGTGGTTTTTGTGCATTTAAGAATAAAACGAATGAAAGAGCTGTTCGGTTATGCGGTTCAGGTTCTGCGCGAAGAGGGCTTAGGCCCGGTTTGCAAACGTGCAGCCGGTTTTGTACGCCGTCGCTTTTTTGGAAAAAAAGCCCGGTATTTGCCAAAAAAGCAGGTGCTGGAACAGCAAAGAGCGTTGTGCAAACAAACCATGCCCGGGCCAACCATCTCGATTTGCGTACCGCTTTATAACACCCCAAAACGCTATCTGCAAGAGCTTTTGAACAGCGTGTTAAATCAAACCAGCCCAAACTGGCAGCTATGCCTTGCCGATGCCTCGGATGCAGAGCATCAGCCCCAGGTAGAACAGCTGGTAAAGCAGGCAATGGAGTCTGCACAGGGGCGCATTTGTTATAAAACGGTGCAAAATCTTGGCATCAGTGCCAATACCAATGCAGCGGCAGAACTTGCCACAGGCGAGTATCTGGCTTTGGCAGATCACGATGATCTCTTGGCCCCTCATGCCGTTTATACCATGCAAAAAACCATTGAAAAAACCGGAGCACTGTTTTTGTACAGCGATGAGGCCTTATTCACCAAAAACATCAAAAAGCCTATGGTGGGGCATTTTAAGCCAAACTATGCCCCGGATTACCTGCTGTGCTGTAATTATATTTGCCATTTGGCGGTATTCCAGCGTGAATTGTTTTGGCGTGTGGGCGGCGAACGGTCGGAATGTGACGGAAGCCAGGATCATGACCTGTTTTTGCGCTTGATTGAACAGTTGCAGCCTGCACAAATTGTACATGTACCCCAAGTTTTGTATTATTGGCGTGTGCATAGCGGCAGCACCAGTGGCGGCGTAGAGGCAAAGCCCTATGTGGCAAAAGCAGCAAAAAAGGCCATTAGCGAACATCTTCAGCGTACAGGACAGCAAGGTGAAGTGCGCGACGGTCTTTTTCCCAGCACCTATAAGGTAGATTGGGTCATTTCCGGCGAACCGCTGGTTAGTATCTTAATCCCCAACAAAGACCACATTGATGACTTGGAAAAGTGCCTGCAATCCATTTATACAAAAACCACATGGCAGCGGTTTGAGGTCATTGTGATTGAGAATAACTCCACCGACCCTGCGACCTTTGCCTATTACGAGCAGTTGCAGCACCGTTACCCCAATTGTAATGTGGTGTACTATAAGGGTGGCTTTAACTTTTCTGCCATCAATAATTTTGGCCGAACCTTTGCCAAGGGTGAGTATTTGTTGCTGTTGAACAATGACGTAGAAGTCATCAATGGCGAGTGGTTGACCGAAATGCTCATGCAGGCCAGCCGTCCCGGGGCAGCCATCTGCGGTGCAATGCTGTATTATCCCGATGACACCATTCAGCATGCAGGCATCATTACCGGTTTAGGCGGATATGCAGGCCATAGCCACAAATACCGCAAAGCAGGCGGAAGCGGCTACATGTTCCGCATTGCCACCGTGCAGGACTTTTCGGCAGTTACTGCGGCTTGTTTGCTGGTGCGTACCCAAGTTTACGATGAGATACAAGGACTGGATGAAGCCTTTACCGTGGCATTTAACGATGTGGATTTCTGCTTGCGGGTACGCGATGCAGGATATCGCATTGTCTGGACACCTTACGCCCGTTTGTATCATTATGAGAGCAAAAGCCGTGGCAATGATGAAAAAGACAAAGCGAAAAAAGAACGTTTTGCAGGGGAGCAAAAACGCTTGGTGGACCGCTTTACCCGCCAAGGGTTAATCCGTGACCCCTATTATAACCCTAGCCTAACCTTAGATCGGGAAGATTTTTCCGAAAGTGCCGATTTGCGAAACTTGAAAGAAGCCGTTATGGAATGATACCGACAAGAAGTGGGATATTGTTACAGTGAATCACAAAAGCTTGTGATAGAATAAGGAAAAATTCATATTATAAACTGAGGTGATTGTAATGGAATTTAAAGTGAATCCCAACAGCATTGTTTATGGAGATGACAGCCGCGAACTGGCAAGAATCACATACCCACAGGTGAAAGATGGCGTAGTGGATATTGACCATACCTTTGTGGACGAAGAATTGCGCGGGCAGGGCATGGCAGGCCAGCTAATGGAGCGTTGCGTTCAAGAGCTGCGCACAAGTGGTAGAAAAGCCATTGCAAGTTGCAGTTATGCGGCAAAATGGTTTGAAAAGCATCCCGAATGTGCGGATCTTTTAGAAAAATAAAAAATAGGTCTGGGATTTCCCAGACCTATTTTTTATTATCGTGAATCTTGTTGATGTTCAAGGCGTTGCTTGCTTTTCAGATATTCACGGCGTTTGCAGCTTTTTTTGCAATAAGCACACTCATCACGCATGCAATTGGTGGAATCGCTGATAAAGTAGCCGTTTTTGCCGCTTAACTTAGCAACATACATTGCATAGTCAGCTTTTTGATACAGTGCATGGAAGGTTTGTGTTTCTTCCGATACATAGGCAGCACCAATGCTCATGGAAAGATTCAAATGACGATAGGTTTTAAAGATGTAGTTGTTTGCTTGGCTAAGCATCATTTCCAGTTTTTCAATTAGAATTTCCTTCGGAATGGTAGAATCCATGAAAACCATAAACTCATCACCGCCTAAACGGCATTTGATATCGCTTTTACGGAAGAAATAATCCAGGAATGTACCAAGGTGCTGCAACAGTTTATCGCCTGCCTGGTGCCCCATTGTATCGTTTACAGCCTTGAAGTTATCAAGGTCAAACAAAAGTAAGGTGCCTTGGGGCGGGGTTTTCCCTAAATGCTGTACAATGTATTCCTCAGCAGTAGCGCGGTTATACAGCTTAGTTAAGGGATCTTTTTCGGCTCGCTCTTGCAATGCTTTGGTTTTTGCAACCTCATCATCGATGTTGTAAATACGTCCCAAAGCGTAAGATGGTTCGCCGTTTTCGTCGCAAATTACCTTAAAGATCAGTCGATACCAAGAATTTTCGGGTGCATCGGCAAAAAAGTCACAGGAGCCGTCTTGTTTGCTTAAAATTAAATCGCTTAAAAACTTATACCGATCCGTTGACAAGTAATGTTCAATTTCGTGTTGTTGTTCAAACAAGAATTTGTTGTTTTGAATACATAAAAAGTCAGTACTGTAGTTGTATTCAAAAATACATTCGTCAACTAAATTGGAAAGCTGTTGGAACCGTTCGTGCTCTTGTGCGATTTTTTTCAGCATAGAAGTACGAGAACGGAAATTAAGGGTAATGATTAAGCTTAGCAAAACAACAGCAATCAGCGAAACAATAATGATTTGTGTAAAATAAATTGTGAATTTTTGCGGAAGTGTATACTCCAGATCGGTAAGCGAATTTTCGTAAATGATTTGCTGTTGAAAATCTGCATCCAACGAATTCAAATAACTGTTGATAATCGGCATTAAATCAACGGTGCGGCTGTTTGCAGAAGCGAAAACATAATGAATAAAATCAGAAGTCTTATAGTTGAATCTGATGTTTTTATAAAGCTCCCGATGTTGCAAATAAAGGTTTACACAACGAGAATCTAAGTAAGCAGCAGAGTTTTTGTGCTTGTTGATAAAGTTTAAAGTGTCTGCTGTGTTTCCCGATAAATTTTCGCTAAGTTTAAAATTGGAGTCATAGTCTACATTGTAAACCAAACACATACTGCTTTTTAGGTAAGGAAGCGAAGAAATAATGTTTTCCTTGCCAATAAACGAAGAATCCGAAGGAATGCCTGCAATTAAATCAATGGCAGAATCGGGGTCCTCTAAAATTTTAGTGAATTCCTCATAGTTTTTGGCAACTACCAGTTCATAATTTAAACCGGTTGCCTTTTTCAATGCTTTCAGGTAGCTGATGGTAATACCGGTGGGGCCAGCGTTTTGGTTGGTTTGAACCGGGGCATTGCCATCCAAAATTAAGGTGCGCACAGTACCCAGCGACTGTACATATTCCTTATTCGCATCGGAAAGGAAAAACTGATTTTCAGTAGCAAAATACTTATCATACAAAGAAGTTTGCAGATAGGGGTTGGAATCGTCGATATTGGATAAGGCGGAATTTAATGCACGAACAATATCGGCATTGCCTTTGGTGGTAGCAAAATAATACTGTGTGGGCGAAAAACGGGTAATTGCCCGAAAATCGGGATCCATTGAAATATCCACCGAAAGGGTAGCGTCGACAACGCCGTCTTTTACAGCTTGTATCATTTCATCCACTGTATCAAAGGTTACTAGCTCATAAGTAAAGCCGTTTACACGCGCAAACTCTTCAAAATTGGCAATACGTTTTGCTAGGTTTGCACACACACCAACGGTAATACCGTTCCAATGCTGAAAATCGTCATCCAACCATCTGCTGTTGTCTTTTTTTACCGCTAAAACCGTGTAAGCAAGACCATAATGATAGGCGGGATAATCGTACATTTGTGCAAGAGCTTCATTGTAGTTCATGGCACCAAGCAAATCGATTTCGCCGTTTTGCAGCATTTGCAACAAAGTGGTGAGCTGCTCGTTAAGGCTGCCCTCTACTTCTACATACTCGTATTCCCAGTTGGTATATTTTTTAATTTCGTTTAGGTAGTCAATGGTATATCCGGTGTAATTTCCATGCTTATCTTTTTCTGTTAATCCATCTTGCACGGCAACGCCTACACGCACAACCTTGCTATCTTCTGCAAAGCAGAAAAAGGCCGAGGAAAGAAATAGAATCGATAGAAACAATGCACTCGATATACGGATAAATCGGTTCATTTAATGAAGCTCCTAATACCAATAAATTTTAGGGTGAAAGAAATTTTTTGACAAATAAAGCACATATAATAAAATTGCCAGACGATATACTATATCTAGTTTATCGTCTAAACGATAAATGTCAATAGAAAAACATCGAAAACAGAAGAATAAATTAATAGAACTTACTATATTTAAATAAGAGAGCGTAATAAGTGAACATGGTGTTCACTTATTACGCTTTTTTGCAGTTGATTTTCTTTTTTTATAAGAACTTTTTTGTGGTATGCTTTTCTTGCGAACGCTCCAGCCAAAGGTGCCCATTGCTTTGCCTAACCCGTAATACTGACCGTGTGCGTAAGCCAATAAATCAGCTTGTTCCAAATGAAGCTTGCCGGATTGATCGAGCAAAGAATCTTCCACGTTTACCGCCACAATATCAGCCAGAAAAAGATTGTGTGTACCCAAAGGAATTACCTGAAATACCTTGCATTCCAGATTAACGGGACTTTCTGCAATAAGTGGGCATGCCACATTGCTTGCAGGCAGTGCAGTAAGACCCATTTCGGCAAACTTGTCCACATCACGTCCGCTTTTTACACCGCACCAGTCCACGGCTCGGGCTAAACTTTGGGTAGGCAAATTTACCACAAATTCACCGCTTTTTTGAATCAGTTCATAGCTGTATCGACTGGGGCGAACCGAGATGGACAGACGGGGCGGATGGGTGTTGATAATACCCGCCCATGCCACGGTAAACATATTTGGGGTATCCATAGTGCCACAGCTTACTAAAACGGGAGGAATTGGGCCAAGCAGAACACTGCCTTTCCAGGTAACTTTGCTCATACATTCTCCTTTTGCTCAAAGGTGGTTTCGCTGATGATATAGCGAGGACGGGCTTTGGTTTCCATATAAATTTTGCCAATGTATTCACCGATTACCCCAAGGCAAAGCAGCTGAATGCCCCCCATAAAGCAAACAATGCTGGTGGTAGAGGCCCAGCCGGCAACGGTGTTGCCTAAAACTGCCTGCAACACTGCCCAAATAACGGCGATAAAACTTAGCACACTGACCAGTGCCCCAAAACCGGTAATTAGCCGAATGGGCTTTACCGATAAGCTGGTAATGCCGTCAAAGGCGAGTGCCAGCATTTTTTTGAGGGGATAATGGCTTTCGCCGGCCATGCGCTCGGCACGTTCGTAATAAACGCTGGTGCTTTTAAAACCAACCAAGGGAACCATGCCGCGCAAAAAGATATTTACTTCTTTGAAGTTTGAAAACTCGTTAAGGGCACGGCTGCTCATTAAACGGTAGTCGGCGTGGTTGAATACCACCTCGGCGCCCATGTGATTCATCAGCTTGTAGAAACCTTCGGCAGTAAACCGCTTGAAAAAAGTGTCGGTATCCCGCTTACTGCGTACACCGTAAACCACATCACAGCCATCCAGATAAGCATCTACCATGGCATCCATGGCGTTGATGTCATCTTGTCCGTCACAGTCAATACTAATTGTAATATCACAGTGGTCTTTTACAGTCATCAATCCGCCCAGCAAAGCATTTTGATGGCCGCGATTGCGGGATAAGCAGATTCCCTCAAAGTGTTCGTCGCTGTCGGCAAGCTGTTGAATCAGCGGCCAAGTGTTATCTTTGGAGCCGTCGTTTACAAAAACGACCTTGCTTTCGGGGGCGATTTTTCCGGCAGAAATCAACCCGTTCAATTTGTTCAGAAACATAGGGCTGGTTACCGGTAAAACCTCTTGTTCGTTGTAACAGGGAATAACAATGTATAAAACAGGAATTTTCATGAGGTGAATCTCCTTTAATGCTGGTACTGCCGATTTAGTTCGGCCTTATTTAGTAGTTTAAAGCTGTTTTTGTAAGTTTCAATCAGACCTTCGTCCCGCATGCGGGAAATTTCGCGGCTCAATGCACTGCGTTCGCAATTCAGATAATCGGCAAGGCCGGCACGCGAAAAGGGGATGGTAAAGGTATCGGCACCCGCTCGGGAGGATTCTTCCAACAGATAGGCACAAAGTTTGCTGCGCAAACTTTTTAAAATCAGCAAATCCACACGGCGATTCAGCGCAAAATATTTATCCGAAATGGTGTACACCAAATTTTGCAGCAGCTGAAAATGACTTGCGTGCATACGCTGGCATGGATGCAGAATTTTTTGATAGGGAATAAATAGAACAAGGCAGTCTGTTTTTGCGATGATGGTAACAGGGCTTTTTACGGTACTGCCGCTGAGCACATCGCCAAACAAACTACCGGGTGTCATGTGGGTAATGGAAACACTGCCGCCATCGGGCGTGTTTTTTACCGCTTCTACCTGGCCAGCCAACACAACGCCAATGTCGCTGATTTCGTAACCGGTTAATAATACAATCTCGCCTTTGCGAAAGGTGCGCGCCAAAGGCTGAAAACAGTCCAATGTCATACGCAGTTCTGCTAAACTGAATCCCTGAAAAAGGGTGGTGCGCAAAAGCAGAGGATAATAGTCATCGAGAAGAGTGGAATTGCGCATGAAAAACTCCTTTTTTCTGAAGCAGATGCTTGGTTGCTAACGCAACGGCATAATTTCTTCTATTATAGTAAACTTACAATAAAAACGCAATTGCAATCGATTGGTGAAAAGGAGAAGAAAACATGAAACGAATCATAGCGTTACTTTTGGCGGTTAGTATGGTGGCATTGCTTGCTGCTTGCGGTCAGTCTGAAAGCAGTGCCGCAGCATCGGAGATTAGTTCGGCAGTAAGCGAAACCGGTTCGCAGCCGGAACAGCAGCAGACGATCCGTGTTGCAGGCTTAAAAGGCCCCACTACCATGGGTATGGTTCAATTGATGCAAGAGCAGCAGCAACAAGAAACCCCTGCATATCAAGTGGATATGTACGGTGCAGTGGATGAAATTATCCCTTTGTTGAGCAAAGGTGAGCTGGATATGGCTGCAATTCCTGCCAACTTGGCAGCGGTGCTGTATCAAAAAACAGAAGGGCAATTGCAGGTTGCTGCGGTAAATACCTTGGGCGTACTGTATGTAGTAACCAAGGATGAAACCGTGCAAAGTGTGGCGGATTTGGCAGGAAAGACCATCTACTCCACCGGAAAAGGCACCACACCGGAATATGTGCTGAATTACATCTTAAGCGAAAACGGAATTGACCCACAAACCGATGTAACCGTTGAATACAAAAGCGAAGCAACCGAAGTGCTGGCAACCATGCAGGCTGCCGAGCAAGGTGCAATTGCTGTGCTGCCGCAGCCCTATGTAACAGCTGCACAGGCACAAGTAGAAGGCTTGACGGTAGCGTTGGATTTAACCCAGGAGTGGAATAAGGTGAATGCGGATTCCGACTTAATCACCGGCGTATTGGTGGTACGCAAGGAATTTGCAGAGCAGAACCCCCAGCAGGTACAAGCATTTTTGCAGGATTATAAGAACAGCATTACTTGGGTAAACGAAAACACCGAACAAGCGGCACAACTGGTGGCAGATTACGGCATTGTGGCAAAAGCGGCATTGGCACAAAAAGCGTTGCCTGCTTGCAATCTGACCTATCTGGATGGCAGCGACATGAAACAGAAACTATCGGGCTATTTACAGGTTTTGTACGAGCAGAACCCCGAAGCAGTGGGCGGAAGCATGCCCGGCGACGACTTCTATTATGGCGCTTAATGCAACGGTAAAACGGCTGATTGTCATTGTAATTTGGTTGTTGATATGGCAATGGGTTGCGGTGGCAATTCAGCAAAGCATATTAGTAGCATCGCCGTTGCAAACCCTCCAGGCATTGTGGCATTTGCTGCAAAGCGGTTCGTTTTGGCAAAGAATTGCACAAAGCGGCGGACGAATCTTGTTGGGGTTTGCATTGGCAGTGTCGGCAGGCATTGCTTTGGCGGTGATAAGTGCAATGGCAGAGCCAATTCGTCTTTTGATTCAACCGTTGATGCAGTTGATTAAGGCGGTACCGGTGGCGAGCTTTGTGATTCTGGCCTTATTGTGGGTAAAAAGCAGAAACTTGTCGGTTTTGATTGCATTTTTGATGGTGCTGCCTGTGGTATATACCGCAATTTTGCAGGGAATTTTGCAAACCGATACAAAGCTGCTGGAAATGACAAAGGTATTTCGGGTTCCGTTGCCCCGTGTGATTCTGGCGGTATGGATTCCTGCGGTATGGCCGTATTTTGTGCAAAGCTGTGCTGTGGGCATGGGGTTGGCATGGAAAAGCGGCATTGCCGCTGAGGTAATCGGTCTGCCCACACAAAGCATTGGAGAAGCCTTGTATCAAGCGAAAATCTATCTGGAAACCGGGGAATTGTTTGCTTGGACGGCTGTTATTGTGGTATGCAGTGCCGCAATGGAAACCGTGCTTGTAAAAGGCTTGCATATATGGGGCAAAAAACTGGAGGGCAACGGATGAGGGCGGTTTTAAAACAGGTAAGCAAATGCTACCAAGGGCAGGTTGTTTTAAATGACCTTACCCTTGTATTGGAAGGACAAACCGCCTTAATGGCACCGTCCGGCTATGGAAAAACCACCTTGTCACGGTTGCTGCTTGGCTTGGAACAACCGGATTCCGGCTTGGTAGAAGTGGACGGAACACTGGTGGCAGTGTTTCAAGAAGACCGCCTGTGCAACCATCTGACTGCGATACAAAATATTCGCTTGGTTTCGCCGCACATCACCGAAGAGCAGGCAAAGCAGGCATTGCAAACGCTGGGATTTACCGAATCCGAGTTTGCAAAACCCACAAAACAGCTATCGGGCGGGCAGGCGCGGCGTGTTGCGTTGGTTCGTGCGTTGCTGGCAGAGGCAGACGGTGTATTGCTGGATGAACCATTTAAAGGGCTCGATGAGGAAACACGGGCAAAGGCCATTGCATGGACCAAACAAACCATAGCAGACCGTTGGATGCTGTTGATTACCCACAATTTTCAGGAAGCTCAGGCATTTGGGTGTAAAACGATTCAATGGTGAAAAAAACAAAGAAAAATCGAACAGATTGCCCAAAAAAGGCATCGGTTCGATTTTTTATTTTTGTAATTTTGCTTGTAACTGATGGGGTTCAGCGGTATAATAAAGCTATCAAATACAGTGTGGAGCGAATGTTGTCTCCTGTTTGCGAAAGCATAAAAACGCCCTGCGCTGAAAAGGAGGCCATTTATGAAACTTACATTCTTAGGTGCCGCGCATGAGGTGACCGGCAGCTGCTATCTGCTGCAGGTGGGCGACCAAAATATTATGATTGATTGCGGCATGGAACAAGGACGGGATATTTATGAAAATCAGCCGCTTCCACTGGCACCCGGTCAGGTGGACAGCTTGTTGCTGACCCACGCACACATTGACCATTCGGGACGCATTCCGCTGCTGGTCAAAAACGGGTATCGAGGCCCGGTTTTTGCAACCACTGCCACCAGCGAACTATGCGATATTATGCTGCGAGACTCTGCACACATTCAGGAGTTTGAAGCAGAATGGCGCAACCGCAAAGCAAAACGTTCCGGCGCAGAAGAATATGAACCCATTTACACCATGCAGGACGCCGAGGCAGCCATTCGCTTGTTTGAGCCGATGGAGTACGGCGAAGTTTTTCAGGTAGCACCCGGGGTACGCGCCCGTTTTGTGGACGTGGGGCATTTGCTGGGCTCTGCCAGCATTGAAATTTGGGCAACCGAAGACGGTCAGACCAAAAAGCTGGTATTTTCTGGCGATATTGGCAATACCAATCAACCCTTGCTGCGTGACCCCGAGTACATCAACGAAGCCGACTATGTGGTAATGGAATCCACCTATGGCGACCGTAGCCATGGTCCTCGGCCTGATTATGTGACCGAATTGGCGGGTATTATTCAAGAAACCTTTGACCGTGGCGGAAATCTGGTAATTCCCAGCTTTGCGGTGGGCCGTACACAGGAAATGCTGTATTTTCTGCGGCAAATCAAAGAGTTGAATTTGGTAAAAGGCCATGGAGATTTTACCGTTTATGTGGATAGTCCCCTTGCGGTGGAAGCAACCCACATTTTCAAAGAACAGTGGGCAGAATGTTATGACGAGGAAGCACGCACCCTGGTTCAGCAAGGCATCAACCCCATTAGTTTTCGTGGCTTGAAGTTGGCGTTGACCAGCGATGATTCCAAGGCAATTAACTTTGATCAGACCCGAAAGGTAATTTTGTCTGCCAGCGGCATGTGTGAAGCGGGTCGTATTCGCCATCATTTGAAACACAATCTATGGCAGCCGGAGTCTACCATTCTGTTTGTTGGCTATCAAAGCCCCGGCACATTGGGTCGTGCACTGGTCGAAGGTGCAAAACAGGTGCGCTTGTTCGGTGAAACCATCGAGGTACGGGCACAGATTCGGGTATTGGCAGGTGTTTCGGGCCATGCCGACAACGAGGGTCTGATGCAATGGGCATCGGCTTTTAAGGCGAAGAAACCTCAGCAGGTTTTCGTAACCCATGGTGAAGATGAGGTTTGTGATATCTTTGCAAATCGCTTAATGGCAGAATTGGGCTATGCGGCAACCGCACCATACAATGGGGCACAGTATGATTTGCTTACAGGGCATTGCTTGGCCATTGGCAACCGTAAGCGAATTGAAGAGAAAAAAGAAAGCCAGCAACGGCAGAGCCCTGTATTCCGTCGCTTGTTGGATGCAGGTCATCGCCTGCTCAATATTATCAAAGCAAAAGAAGGCCATGCCAATAAAGAGTTGGCACGGTTTGCAAGCCAGATTGAAGCCCTGTGCGAAAAATGGGAAGACTAATTGGTGGATTTATGTGATAAAAAAAACCGCACTCCCTCAAAGGTTTATCCTTGGGGGAGTGCGGTTCTCCGATTTTATTCAGAAAGCAGCTCGCAAAGAATGGTATTTTGAATGATCATACCGGCAGGTGTAAGGGACAAGATATCCCCGTTCTGCAAAAGATATCCGGCTGCTTGGCAATTGGCAATAAATCGCTTTTGTTTTGCTGTAAACTCAATTTGGTAGAGCTGCTTCAGTTTTTGCAGATTCAGTCCGCTGGTAAGACGCAGCTGCAACATAATGTAGTCGTTGCCATCGCATACACCGTCCGGAATGGGGTCGCTTTGTCGATCGATAAATTGCTTGGTGCCGTTGGGCCAATAAAAACGCTGTTGCTTTACACAGCTGTGGGCAGCCGGACCAAGACCCAAATAGTCCTGACAGTTCCAATAAATCAGATTGTGCTTGCCTTCAAATCCGGGGCGGGAAAAGTTACTGATTTCATATTGTGCAAACCCGGCTTTGGAAAGTTGCTCCACACCATACAGATAAAAATCCGCCGCCTGGTCTTCGGTGGGCAGGTTTTGCGGCGGCCGTTTGCCAAAAACAGTGTTTTCTTCAATTTTCAGCAGATAGGCAGAAATATGGGTGGCACCGCCACCGGCAATTAAATCAAGGGTTTGGTCAAATTCCTCGGTACTGTAGTTGGGCAATGCCATCATGATATCGCCGCTGATGTTGGTAAATCCGACACGCTTGGCATCGGCAAAGGCGGCGCGGCTTTGGGCGGCGGTATGTGGTCGGCCCAGTATTTGCAAACTTTGGTTCGATGCCGTTTGTACGCCAAGGCTCAAACGATTCACACCGGCGTATAAAAATTGTTCCAGCAAAGCAGGGGTAACGGTTTCGGGGTTTGCTTCCAGCGTAACCTCTGCATTTTGGGCAGGAGCTGCGGCATCGATTAAACATTTAACCTGTGCAGGAGTGAGCAAACTGGGAGTTCCGCCGCCGAAATACAGGGTATCGGGATGTGAGGGCAGCGTGCCGTTTTCGCGAAATTTATGCATTTGTGCAACCAGTGCATCAACGTATTGCTCGGGAACACCTTTGCAGCCGCCGCGGGAATAAAAGTCGCAATAATGGCATTTTGCCAAACAATAGGGAATATGTAGATAAAGACCAAAAGGCATAAAAATCTCCTTGCTATGACTTTTGATAAAAATAGGGGAATACTATCTTTGTTCGTATTGTTATGGTTTTTTACAAAACCATTATAAAAGATTTTTAGTTTATTTACAAATAGATGCATAAAATACGATATAATACCTAACAAAGAAAGGACGGAGTGATTATGAACGAATCTTATAATCCGTGGAATGAACCCAATCGAAATACCATTTATATGAATGAATCGTTTCAGTACGAAACGCTAAGCAATTATACGGCAAAAACCTTTTTGTGGATGTTTGCAGGCTTGCTTGCAACCTTTGGTGTATCGCTGCTGTTCTATACCAGCGGTTTGGGGCTGTATTTGTTCCAAAGCAGCTTTATGTTTATTGGTTTGGCACTCATCGAAATTGTGCTAGTGGTGTCGCTGGCTGCACGAATTCATAAAATGAGTGTGGCAAGTGCCCGTGCCATGTTTTTCCTTTACGCCATTGTAAACGGCATTGTGTTCAGTGCCTATCTGTGGCTTTACGAAATGGGTGACGTACTCATGGCATTTGCTGCAGCATCGCTGTATTTTGGCGTTATGGCTGCCTATGGCTATTTAACCAAACGGGATTTGACCAGTTGGCGTACCCCGTTAACCATAGGTTTGATTGTAATGCTGATTGTATCGGTACTGGGTATGTTCTTTTTAAGTGCAACCGGCGTACTGTTCAGCGTTATGGGTGTTATTTTGTTTGCTTGCTATACCGCTTACGATACACAAAAAATCAAAGCCGCCTACTTTGCTTATGCCGGTAATCCGGAAATGGCACAAAAGGCATCCATTTATGCAGCATTGCAGCTGTATCTGGATTTTATCAATTTGTTCTTGTATCTGCTGCGTATTTTTGCACGCAACCGAGATTAAGAAAAAGCGGAAGCCTTTGCGCTTCCGCTTTTTTGTTAGGAATTTATTCAATAGAAAAATATAGGGATTGCTTGTATTAAAAGGCTACTTTTATTATAATAAAACTACGATTAAAATGGTCGAATTATGCAACAATAGGCGATAGAAGGATGACGGTTCTACCAAAATAGAAAGGGGAATTTTTCCAAAATGCCAAATCTTTTGATTTTAGGTGCCGGTGGGTTTGGGCACATGGTTTACGAATCGGCTGTGGCAACCCGCCAATTTGATAAAATTGCAATGCTTGATGATGCCTGCAAAGACAGCAACGTAATTGGCAAGCTGGTGGATTACAAGGATTTTCGCAAGGAGTATCCCTGTGCAGTGGCTGCCTTTGGCAACAATAAAATGCGTTTGCAGTGGGTAAAAAATCTGTTGGAAGCGGATTTTGTTGTGCCCACCATCATTCATCCCAGCGCAGTGGTAAGCCCCAGTGCAGAGATTGGCGCCGGTAGTTTTGTAATGCAGCGTGCAGTAATTAACACCAAAACCAAGTTGGGCGAAGCTTGCCTGGTAAACAGTGGTGCAATTGTAGACCATGACACCGTGGTGGAAGAAGGCGTTCACATTGGTTTGGGCAGTGTGGTAAAGGCAAACTGCCATGTAGAGGCATTTCGTAAGGTGGAGGCCGGCGAAGTGATTTTTGCAAAACGCCGCAAAATTGATGGCGTGGACAGTTGGATGCTGGAAGATGCCCTGTATGCCTTTGGATTTGGCAACCAGTGCAGCTATGTGCGTCCCTTTGGGGCAGGGCATATCAACGAAACCTATGCGGTGTTTATGCCCACCGAAAACGGCGAGGATGAGCTGAGTTATGTATTACAGCGCGTGAATCGCAATGTATTTAAAAATCCCCGCGAAGTTATGGAAAATATTTTTGGTGTAACCGAGTATCTGCGGCAAAGCATCCGTGCAAACGGTGGCGACCCGGACCGAGAAACCTTGAGCTATATTAAAACAAAATCCGGCGAAACCTATTTTGAAGATACTGAAGGTCAGCCTTGGCGTTGTTACAACTATATTCCGGATTCCATTTGCTATCAAAGTGTGGAAAAACCGGAGCAGTTTTATCAATCGGGCCGCAGTTTTGGCCGTTTCTTGAAACAGCTGGATGGCTACCCGGCGGATACCTTGTTTGAAACCATTCCCAAGTTCCATGATACGGAAGACCGTTTCAAAACATTTCAACGCGCATTGCGCCAAGATGTGAAAAACAGAGCAAAAACCTGTAAGGCGGAAATTGAGTTTGTGCAAAACCATAAGGCTGATTGCAGCGTATTAATGGAGCAGGTGCGTCAAGGTGCATTGCCTTTGCGTGTAACTCACAACGATACAAAGCTGAATAACATCTTGTTTGATGAACATACCGGAGAAGGCATTTGTATCATTGACCTGGATACCATTATGCCTGGCTTATCCCTGAATGATTTTGGCGATTCCATTCGTTTTGGTGCGTCTACTGCTGCGGAAGATGAACAGGACTTGTCCAAGGTTCATTTTGATATTGCATTGTTTGAGGCCTATACCAAAGGCTACTTGGAGAGTGCGGGCGATGTTTTAACCCCGGCGGAAAAAGAAAATCTGGTATGGGGCGCAAAAATCTTAACATTGGAATGCGGTATGCGCTTTTTAACCGATTATCTGCAGGGTGATACCTATTTTAAAACACAGTATCCAACCCATAACCTGGTGCGTGCACGCACGCAGTTCCGTTTAGCAGAAGAAATGGAACAGCAGTTTGAGCAGATGAAAGCAATTGTGAAAAAGTATAGTTAACCCCCCCTGGCGAAGGAGAATTTTATTTTGCGGCAATTTTTACTTGATGGGCTATACACCTATGCAAATGTTATTTTATTGGGTATGTTTGCAGGTTGTGTATGGTATGTTGTTCGGCTGATGCGATGCCCCAAAGATGTGCCTTGGCACACCACATGGCAGCATCTCAATCAAGAGCATTGGCTGTTTGGTTCATGGGGGATACAAATACGAAACAAAGTGGCTCCATGGCTTTTTTATGTGGCGATAGCAATTTATCAATTTGAAATCTTTTTTATTAACAGTTTGTATCGCACACGGCTGCCGTTTCTTTATGAAACAGGAACCATTGTATTAAATCATATCATAGCATTGTGTTTATTAAGCAAAATATTATTTACCACAAAATATTCTGCTTGGCAAACCGCAGTTCAGTTTTGCATATTTTTTATTATGCGGTGGGTGTTTTTTAATAACCACATCCAATGGATTATGATGGGTGTGCTGTTTTTTATGGCAGCAAAGGATATTCCGCTGCGCAAAGCCTTAACGGTATGCTTTACGGTTGGTACTGCCAGCGTGGTGGTGGTTGCACTTAGTTCCTGCGTTGGAATTATTGATACCCTGTACGATTTGGAAACAAGCCGAACCAGAAATAGTTTTGGATATGGTTGGTTTAACTATTTTGGTGCTTGCCTGTTAGGGCTTGGGCTGATGTATGTCTGTTTACGGCGTTTGCATCGTTTTAAGTGGTACGATTTTGCGGTTTTGCTTGCCTTGGCAGTATTTTCTGACCTGGGTCCGGACAGCCGGGCAACCTCCATTTGTTTGTTTTTGCTTGTGGGAGTACTGTTTGTGATGCAGGTGGCACCCAAATTCTTTCAGCTGTTGTGGGTTCGTGTTTTGGCAAGCCTTGCTCCCTTGGTTGCGTTGGCAGCAAGCGTGCTGATTGCAATGAACTGGGATCCGCAGTCCGGCTTTATGACTTCTTTAAACCGCATTTTAAGCGGTAGAGTAGAGTTAAGCTGGATGGCATTGAATGAAATGCCGTTTCGCATTGCCGGTCAGATGAGAAGCCCGGATATGCTGGTGGACAATGCCTATGTACAACATTGGATTTTAAGCGGTCCTGTGGCCAGTTTGTTAATGTGGGTGGCATTTTCGCTTCTTATTTGGCGTTTGCTTGCTCAAAAACATCTTACCGAAGCAGCTTGCTGTTTGGTTATTTTATGCCATGGCTTAATGGAAATTCATATCACATGGGCCTGTGTTAACGTGATGTTGTGGCTGTTGTGCGGCGTGCTGTATTGGCCCAAGGAACAACCTTGTTTTGCAGCAAAATCTGACGCAAAGGCTTTCAAGAAGGAGAAACTACAATGAAATTATTGATTGCTTCTGATTTACATGGCTCTGCTTTTTATTGTGAAAAACTGATGGAACGAATTCAGCAGGAAAACCCCGATAAAATCTTGCTGTTGGGTGATTTGCTGTATCACGGCCCCCGCAATGACCTGCCCAAGGATTATGCACCCAAAAAGGTTATTCCCATGCTGAATGGGTTAAAGGAAAAGATTATTGCCGTGCGTGGAAACTGTGAAGCCGAAGTGGACCAAATGGTGTTGGAATTTCCGGTAATGGCCGATTATACAACCATTTATCTGGAAGAGGGGAAATTGCTGTTTGCTACCCATGGCCATAAATTCAACCCCCAAAATCTGCCCCCGATGCCTGCACACAGTGCCTTTGTATTTGGTCATGTTCATGTAAAACATACCGAGTGGCAGGGCGATACCTTGATTCTGAATCCGGGCAGCGTATCGATTCCCAAAGATGGTTCACACAGTTATATGATGTATGAAAACGGTGTGTTTACCACCAAAACACTGGATGGCGAGACCATTCAAAGTGTAGCGTATTAAGAAAGGGATAGTTCAATGAAAACAATTGCAAGTTTTACGGTAGACCATGATAAACTGGAAAAAGGAATGTACATTTCCCGTGTGGATGGCGATGTAATCACCTACGACATTCGCATGGTAAAGCCCAACGGTGGGGTATACATTTCCAGCCCTGCGCTGCACACCTTTGAACATTTGTTTGCAACCTATGTACGCAACTCTGCTTACAGCGACCAAATTATTTATGTTGGGCCCATGGGTTGCCGTACCGGTTTTTACTTTTTGACCCGCGATAGCCTTAACAAAACCGATGCCATTGCACTGGTTAATGAATGTTTTGCGTTTATTGCTGATTTTGAGGGCGAAATCCCCGGCAATAAGAAAAAGGAATGCGGCAATTATTTGGAGCATGACTTGCCGGGTGCAAAACAGGTGGCAAAGGATATGGGCGAAGTGTTGAAAAATTGGTCGGAGCCCATGCTGCAATACGATTTTCACGCATAATCGGATAAAGTTGCAGTAAGCAATATTTTTAAACTGAGTTGTCAATTTTAAAAAACATTTTTTTAAAACGGCATGTTATACTAAACACGCAAAGCGCGGTGTTAGGCACACAAGGTGAGTTGCTTAACACCGCCTTATTTTTTGCCATAAAGTTAGTTTAGGCTAACTTTGGCATAGAACAGTTGGGAGTGATTTTGTTGAAATCAAAGCATATAACACTTGGTTTGTTTTTTATGCTTGCCATATTATCGGTTGTTTCGTTATTTGTTGGTGTAATTGATTTAAACCTACGCACCTTATTGCAAGGGGATATCGAACATCTGGAAATCTTTTTAATTTCACGTTTGCCCCGCTTACTGGCGATTTTGTGTACCGGTGTGGGTATGAGTGTGGCAGGCTTAATTATGCAGCAGCTTTGCATGAACAAGTTTGTATCGCCCAGCACAGGTGCAACCATATCTTCGGCACAGTTCGGCATCTTGCTGGCACTGTTGTTTATGCCGTCTTCCAGTTTGTGGGGGCGTGCGCTGTTTGCCTTTGCTGCCGCCATTTTAGGCACTTGGGCTTTTGTTTACTTCATTCAAAAAATTCAATTCAAAGATGTGGTTATGGTTCCGCTGGTGGGCATCATGTTTGGTAATATCATCGGCGGCGTTACCAGTTATCTGGCCTATAAGTTTGAAATGACACAGGCTTTGTCTTCCTGGCTGGTGGGCCATTTTTCGCTGGTCATCAAAGGGCGGTATGAAATTGTGTATCTGGTACTGCCGCTTGTTGTTTTAGCCTTTATCTTTGCGGGTCATTTCAATATTGTGGGCATGGGCCGCGATTTTTCACAAAATTTAGGTGTAAATTACAACATTGTATTGTTCTTTGGCATTTCCATTGCAGCTATGATTACCGCCAGTGTGGTTGTAGTTGTGGGTAGTATTTCTTATATTGGTTTGATTGTGCCCAACGTTGTGGCAATGTTTAAAGGCGATAACATTAAGGGCACCTTGCTGGATACGGCTTTGTTTGGCGGAATTTTTGTTTTGGTATGCGATATGATCGGCCGTGTTCTGATTGCGCCCTACGAACTGCCCATTGAATTAATTGTAGGTATTGTAGGCAGCATTATCTTTGTGGCGTTGCTGTTTTATCGGTTGAAGAATGGACGACGCAGCATCCGATTAAAGCCGTCCGGCAGTGGCTGCAACACAGCACCGGTTATGCAGGGAGGGCAGTGCGAATGAATGCAGCAGTGAAAAAAGCAAATCAAAAAAAGATTGCAGTGTTAATTGCACTAACGGTAGTGGCATCGGTTTTGTATTTGTTTGTTTCGGTAAACATGAAATATTTTGAATATGCCATGAGCTTGCGGGCACCCAAGCTGATTGTTATGCTGATTACCGCATTTTGCATTGGCAGCGCATCCATTGTATTTCAGTCGATTATTAACAATACCATTGTTACCCCTTGTTTGCTGGGTATGAACTCGTTGTACACCTTGATTCATACGGCAGTGGTATTCTTTTTGGGTTCCGGAAGCTTAATTGCACGCAATACCAACCTTTCTTTTGTTGTGGATTTGGTGCTGATGGGCTGTTCTGCAACATTGATTTACAGTTATTTGTTCAAAAAAACAAACCACAATATGCTGTATGTTTTGTTGGTAGGCACCATTATGAGTACCTTTTTCAGCAGCATACAAACCACACTAACCCGTGTTATGGACCCCAACGAGTACGATTCCTTGCTGGCTACCTTGGTGGCAAGTTTCAGCAATGTGAACGCAAGCATTGTGGCGGTTTCGCTGGTGTTAATGGCAATAATCATTGTTGCATTGCGCCGGGAATTGGCTCTTTTGGATGTTATTACGCTGGGCAAAGACCAGGCAATCAATTTGGGTGTGGACTATGACAAAACCATACGCCGCCTACTATTGGGCGTTACCTTGTTTATTGCCATTGCAACGGCAATGGTGGGCCCGGTATCGTTCATGGGCTTGATTGTTGCAAACTTGTCCCGTCAGTTGTTTAAAACATACCGCCATACCTATCTGATTTTGGGCTCCGGCTTGATTGGTATGCTTATTTTGGTGGGCGGACAATTGATTGTGGAACATGTGTTTACCTATAGTGTTCCCATTAGCGTGTTTATTACCGTGGGCGGCGGCATCTACTTTTTGTATCTGCTGCTCAAGCAAAGGAGGGCATAACATACCATGCTGCATATTAAAAACTTAACCAAGCGATACAGCGAAAAAACGGTTGTAGATGATGTGAGCTTTTCCATTCCCAAGGGAAAGGTCATCTCTCTGATTGGCCCAAACGGTGCGGGAAAATCCACGGTTATGGGTATGATTTCACGGCTCATTGCAAAGGATGCAGGCGTTGTTGAGTTTGAAGGCCGTGATTTAAGCGCATGGAACAGCAAAGAGCTATCCAAGCGTTTGGCGATTTTAACGCAAAGCAACAACATTCAGATGAAACTTACCGTAAAAGAACTGGTAACCTTCGGCCGTTTCCCTTACAGTGGGAATCATATTAACGAAGAAGATGAGCGCATTATTCAGCGTGCCATTTCCTATATGGAATTGGAAGAATTTCAAGACCGTTTTATTGATGAACTGTCCGGCGGTCAGCGGCAAAGAGCCTATATTGCCATGGTAATTGCTCAAGATACCGAGTACATTTTGCTGGATGAACCCACAAACAATCTGGATATTTACCATGCAACCAATATGATGAAGATTGTGCGCAGACTTTGCGACGAGCTGGGCAAAACCGTGATTTTGGTTTTGCATGAAATCAATTACGCTGCGTTTTATTCGGACTACATTTGTGCATTTGTAAACGGAAAAATTGCACGGTTTGGAACGGTGGAAGAAGTAATTACCAAAGAAAACCTTTCCGAGATTTACGGGGTTAACTTTGAAATTCAAACCATTGCAGGAAAACCCCTGTCAATTTACTACTAAGTTATAAAGAAGGTGCTGTTTTGGCGGCACGTCTATTTATAAACCAATGATTTAAAGGAGATTATACAGTATGAAAAAAGTAGTATCCATCGCCTTGGCAGCAGTCATAGCTGTTTCGATGGCAGCTTGCGGCACAAGCAAAACATCGGTATCCACCACAGCAAATTCCTCTTCCAAAGCCGACGATTCTCAGGCTGCAACACAGACCGAGCCGACCAGTGTTACCGTAAAAACATTGAATGGTGAGAAAGCAAGCACCGAAATTGAAGTGCCTTACAATCCTCAGCGAATTGCCGTATTGGATATGGCTGCGTTGGATATCATTGATAATTTGGGTTTGGGCGACCGTGTTGTGGGTATGCCGAAATCTTCTCAGATTGATTATCTGATGGATTACAACAACAACGAATCCATTGTAAATCTAGGCACTGTAAAAGAAGTTGATATGGAAGCGTTGATGAGCTGCGAACCGGATGTGATTTTCATTGGCGGTCGTTTAAGCAGCCAATACGACGCATTAAGTGCAATTGCACCGGTTGTGTACATGGCAATCGACTATGAAGTGGGCTTGGTACAGAGCGTAAAGGATAATGCGGAAAATGTAGCAAAAATCTTTGGTTTAGAAGAAGTTGCAGCTGAAAAGACCACCGCATTTGATGCACGCATTGCAGCACTGCAAGCCGCAGCACAGGGCAAAACCGCAGTGGTTGGCATGGTAACCAGCTCCAACTTTAACACCTTGGGCAACGAGAGCCGCTGTTCCATGATTGGCAACGAAATTGGCTTTGAGAATTTGGCAAACAATGTGGATTCTACCCACGGCAATGAGTCCAGCTTTGAGTTGCTGGTTAGCTTGAATCCGGACTACATCTTTGTATTGGATCGTGATTCCGCAATCAATACCGAGGGTGCAAAGCTGGCGCAGGAAGTAATGGACAACGACCTGGTAGCGAAAACCACCGCTGCACAAGAAGGACATATCGTATACCTGACCCCCACTGTATGGTATCTGGCAGAAGGCGGAATCACCGCTATGGATGTTATGCTGAGTGATTTGGAAGCAGGAATTTTGAATACCAGTGCCGAAAGCACAAGCGCTGCAAATGCAGCATAACCAAAAGCCGCAAAGGAATTTCCTTTGCGGCTTTTGGCTTTGTTTACGAAGCAGAGGGAATCTCGATTTGGTCGGAATAAGGGATTCCGGTACCGGTGGCAAAACTGGCTTGGTTAAACCAGTCTTCGTCCACCACCAAACAGTCGGCGGTAGAGCCTACCAATGCTTCACTGACCAGGTTGGGGTACTTATCGTTGTAAGTATTATAGTAGTCGATTTGGTAAGCGGTTTGCTCGTTTTGCAAAGCCGCTGTAATGCCGGGGAATATAAGGCGAAGGGC
This sequence comes from uncultured Allofournierella sp., assembly GCA_944382775.1. Taxonomy (GTDB): domain Bacteria; phylum Bacillota; class Clostridia; order Oscillospirales; family Ruminococcaceae; genus Allofournierella. Next base: position 3,880 of record CALWNI010000011.1, on the reverse strand, counting down.
TTCGCCTTTGCAGTGAATGCCGTCAAAAAAGAGCCATTCCTGCACACCAACACGGCTGGCATGATAGCTGCCGTACAGGGGAATGTTGTGTTGTGCTGCATATTCACGCAGCCAAGGTTCTACCTGAAAAAATCCGGCAAATCCTTGAGGGTTGTTGTACACATGCTTGATGATAAAGGGATGATATGGGGTGAGCAAAAACACAACCCGAATGCCTTTGCTTTGCACATAAGAGATGAATTGTTCAAACAAATTGGTCCAGTAAGGGTCCATTTCGTCAAAGCCGTGCATGGCAGAAAGCGTGCCGGCTTGCACCAGTGTTTCTGCCATTACCTGCTCATAGCTCCAGGTGCGGAACTCCACCGGATAATAAATGCTGCCATCGGGACGTTTGATGGCATAATCCAGCGTTTCAAAATCTCCGGTAACGGCATGAAACGGAATTTCCGAACCGTCTTTGTTGGTGGAGGTGTTGCTGTTTTTTTGTTTGAGATAATACTTTACATTACCCTGAAAATAAGCAGGATCAAACAGTGCTTTCCAACGGGCAGTGGTGTCTGGTGCGGTATAATCCGAGTCGATGTGTAAACCGTTTTTTAAAAATTCTGCAAACAAATCATGGTCGGCATTGCGGTTTAGGTCATCGGCAGAGGTTCCGTTAAAAATCCATGGGTCTACCTCGATGATTAGATTTTTCGGCAACTTGTCTGCCTGGTCAAACAAGTAAAAGGCGTTCATGATGTCCATAACACCCGCACCGCTTAACCCGGCGTTATAGTAACTGTCGGTTCCGACAATTTCTTTGGTCAGTTGCAGCACTCGGCTGGAGCCCAGTGCCAAGGTTTCAGGAACCTGCTCTTCCGACAAATTTTGCACATAAAGTTTTAAAACTTGGCGTTCGTCCATCTGGTCATAGTTGGATACGGTGTCGCCGTTTAGTAGCATGTTAGCCACTTCACGGGGGGCGAGTTCTCCTTGAAACAAGCCGCTGATATCAACTTTATAGCTGAACCAGACCATAAACACCAAAACAGGAACAACCAATACAAGAAATTTAACCAGAATCAATACAAAGGTGAGCAGCTGCCGCAAAATCGGATGAATGCGGGGTTTCAGTGATGTCATGGCATGCCCTCCCTTTTAGTAGTTTTGATAGATAAATGCAGATTTTCCAAACGAAGCAAAAAACAAAATGGCCAGAATCAGCAGGTAGTAGATAATCCAGCGAACAACAGCAGGCTGGCGGCGAATCCACAAAGCAACCGGGCCGCGCCATTCAACCAGCTCCACGCAGGTGCAGCCGATTACCAATACATAAAGAATGGCAGTGGGCAAACCATTATCAGCAAAGCCTTGCAACAGCTGAGAAGCGCTGAGGTTCCAGCCTTGAAACAAACCGCTGTAAACGGTAAAGGCATTGCCGCCGTACAAATCGGCAGCAAAAAAGACGATACAGGCGGTAAAAAGCAGATAAACACAAATGCGCTTTATGGTGTGCTTTACAATAAGGCTGTGATACAGCGGATTTCGGGGTTCCAAATGATGGCGGATGGAATGTGTTTGTTTGCCGATTACCAAAATGACACCGTTCAATGTGCCCCAGATGATGTAGCCCCAACTGGCACCATGCCATAAACCGCTGACCAAAAAGGTAACAATGGTATTGATGCTGTTGCGAAGCACAGAGCAGCGATTGCCGCCCAGTGGAATGTACAGATAATCTCGAAACCAGGATGACAAGCTAATGTGCCATCTGCGCCACAGTTCGCCGTAATTACAGGCAGCAAACGGGCGTTGAAAGTTTTCGGTTAGTTCAAAACCTAGAATGCGAGCACCGCCAATGGCAATGTCGCAGCAGCCGGAAAAGTCCAGATACAGCTGATAGCTGAACAAAAGGCTTGCCGCCAAAAGATAAGGGCCGGCTGCTTTTTCGGGGTTGGCATAAATGGTACCCACAAACGCACCAATGCCATCGGCAAGAACCATCTTTTTAAAGTAACCCCATAACATGCGAAATGCACCGCCGCTCATGCGTTGGTATTGAAACGGTTGTGGATGAAAAAATTGCGGAACAAGGTGATGAGCCCGTTCGATTGGGCCGGTAAAAATACAGGGGAAAAAGCTGACAAAAAGTGCATAATAGGCAAGGTTTAAAATTGGTTTTTGCTTGTGCCGATACACATCAAACAAATAGCCCATGCTTTGAAATAAAAAATAGCTTAAACCAAGTGGGGCAATAATGTTGAGTGATTTTGGGTGAAATTCGCCACCAAAGCCCTTTACCAAATCCGACCATAGGGTGGTGAAAAAATCATAGTATTTGTATTGAAACAGACAAAAGCCACAAAATAAAATGTTGCCCAGCAAAATGCCGCGCCGAAGCCAAAGGTTATGTATGCGACTGCTGCCAAGCAGAATACCCCCGGCCCAAGAAAGAAGTGTGGCACAGATTAACACCCAAATTAAGCGTGCATTTTCGGGTTTGTACAGATAAAACAGATAGCTTGCCGCTAGCAAAAAATAGGGCTTTATGCGTTTTGGTACACAATAGGTAAGCACTGCAACCGCTGCAAAAAAGCCCAAAAAAATCAACGAGTTAAAATCCACGCGAAACACCTCACACCATAGTATTGTGTGCCCTGCCTAAGCAAGTTTATGCCGGGCAGGGCAAAACCGCAACCATTGTACTATTTGTTTGTTTTGTTTTGCATGTTTTGTTGTTCCAGCTGGCGAACGCGATGTTCTAAAATGGCATTTGTTTGTGTTAATCGTTTGATGCGGTCGTTGTAATCGCTAACAACGGCACATAAAATTAACAACACCAATAAAACAAAGCAAAACAATATGATAAATACCATATTGGAAACGACTTCTACTTGCAAAATGCCGCGTAAAATTTTAGCAACTTCCGGCCAAATGGCTAAAATAAGCAAACCGACGCTTAGGCCAAGCCAAGGCAGGCTGAAGCGAACACTGAGCCGATTGCGTTTTACCAAAACAAAAATAAGCAATAAAAAAATAATATCGCCCACAAGCAAAAGCGTTTGAAATAGAGGACTCATGGGATTACTTTCCTTTCTGGGTGGCACCAAGCCGATGTATCACGAGCGCAAGGCTAACCTTAATCATATAGTAGATGCTTTTGAATGCCCGAATGGAAGAAACACCGGCCTGGCGTTCTTCCATTACAACCGGAACTTCTCCTACACGGTAGCCGTTGCAAATGGCACTTACAATGGCTTCGGGTTCGGGATAATCTTGGGCGTAATGCTGGGCGAACCATTCGGTCATCTCGCGGCCGCAAGCGCGATAACCGCTGGTTACATCCAATATTTTTTCGCCTGTTAACAGATGGATTAATCCACTTAAAAAACGAATCCCTACACGGCGCATAAAGCTGGTTTGAAAGCCTTCTTTTTTGATAAAACGGCTGCCGATGCACATGTCCAGCTTGCCCTCGGCAATGGGGCGAATCACATCGTGCAGATAGTGGGGGTCGTGCTGACCATCGCCGTCAATCTGAACCGTAATATCGTAATTGTTTGCCACAGCGTACAAATAACCGCTTTGTACACCGCCGCCAATGCCCAAGTTTAGGGGAAGGTCTAAATAGTTGTAGCCGTTTTTGCTTAAAATTGCGGCACTGTGGTCGGTAGAACAATCGTTTACCACCAGATAATCCACGTCGGGACACACCGATTTTAAGCGTTCTACCACGCGGCAGATGTTTTCGGCCTCGTTGTAGCAGGGTATGATAACCAATACGTTCAATGGGTTCACCTCAATGAGTTGTTTCTAGTCGATGGAAGCAATAAAATCTTCCAGTCGTTGTAATACTGCGCTGCGGCGATAATAACGGCGATACCATGCAAACGCATTG
>CALWNI010000010.1 GCA_944382775.1 uncultured Allofournierella sp. | reverse complement strand
ATGCAATGAATCGCCTGCAAAAAATCGCAATATAAAAAGGTGTCATATCCTGCAAAACGGGGTATGACACCTTTTTTGTTGTTAGTGTTTTGCGGAAATGCGGCGTGCAGTATAACGCTCCACCAAGGTGAAAATACCATTTACAAACAGTGCCAAACCGGCACACAGCAAACTGCCCCATACAATTTTATAAATGTTTAGGGTGCGTAGCCCATCAAATAAAATTGTGCCAAGACCGCCCGCATTTACCATGGCGGCAATGGTGGCAATGCTAATGGTGGAAACAACCGCAAGCTGAATGCCCGTAAACAGTGCATTTTGTGCAAGGGGAAGGCGAATTTTCACAAGCAGTTGCAGGGTATTCATGCCAAGCCCTTGGGCAGCTTCTACCACAGCAGCATCCACCCCATAAAGTCCTTCGATAAAGTTGCGTAAAAGCAGATACTGGTTGTAGCCGGTCAGCACAAGAATGGCGGTGGTGGTGCCCAGGCCGGTGATGGGAATGAAAAAAGCAAACAGCGCCATGCTTGGAATGGAATACAAAACCGAAAAAAGCTGAATCAGCCCCTCGCCAACCTTGCGGCTGTACAATGCCAAAAGGGTGAGAGCAGCTGCAATTACCAAGGAAAACAACAGGGTAATGCCCACCAGTTGCAGATGTTGCCATAAAGCAGCAAGCAGTTTGTCGTGCTGTTTTTCCCAAAAAGCAATCATGTGAAGTCCTCCCAAAAACGCTGCTGTGCCTTTGCCGAGTCAATTAGTGCCTTGGTAAAAGCGTCGGCAGGGTTCTCCAAGATGTTTTTTTGGGTGTCAAATTGACAAATGCGCCCCTGGTTCATAATCATGACCCGATTGCCCAAACGAAATGCCTCGTTAATGTCATGGGTAACAAACAAGATTGTTTTGTTTAACTCTTTTTGCAGGGCCAGTAGTTCGTCTTGCAGCCCCATGCGGGTAATGGCATCAATGGCACCAAAGGGTTCGTCCATCAACATGATTTTCGGCTGAGCTGCCAAAGCGCGTGCCAGCCCAACCCGTTGCTGTTGACCGCCCGAAAGCTGGGCAGGGTAGCGATTGCGAAATTCTTGTGCCGGTAAGCCAACCAAGTCCAGCAATTCGGTTACTCGTTTGGAAATGGTGGCTTTCTCCCAGTGCAGCAGCTGCGGCACAGTGGCAATGTTTTCTTCAATGGTCATGTGCGGAAACAGCCCGATTTGCTGAATTACATAGCCAATGCTGCGGCGCAGCTGAACTGCATCGGTTTTGGCGACGTCTTTGCCAAACAGCAGAATTTTGCCTGCATCCGGTTGATACAGGCGGTTTACCATTTTAAGCAGCGTGGTTTTGCCACAGCCCGAAGAACCTAAAATGGTAACAAATTCGCCCTGTTCAACGGTAAAGGAAACATCGTCAACGGCGGCATATCCGCATTGGTTGAATTGTTTGCTAACGTGTTCAAATGTAATTGCTGCCTGAGCCATAGTTCCCCCTGTTGGTTATTGAATGGAATTGAAAAATTCGGCGGCTACGTCCTCGTACTCCTGCTTTTCCACATCGACTTTGGCGTTCATCTGGGTAAGGGTAGCGGTGTCCAGCTTTGCGCTTACTGCATTTAAAACATCGGCAATTTCAGGCGATGCTTCCAAAACGTCATCCCGCACGATGGGAGCCAGATTGTAGGGAGGCCAAACCTGCTTGTCATCAATCAAAGAAGTGTAGGTGTCGGTATCTGCCAGAGCACCGTCGGTGGTGTAGCCCACGGTTACGTCTGCTTCATCGTTTGCCAAAACCTGATACTTCAGGCCACCGTCGTATACCTTAGTGGATTTCCAATCAAAAGCACCATACATGGCTTCCAATGCGGGCAGACCGTCGGCACGCACATCAAATTCACCCTGAGAAGCAAAACGAAGCTCGCTGGCATGGGCTTGCAGGTCAGAAATGGTGGAGATACCCAGCTTTTGTGCAACATCGGTACGGATTACCATGCCCTGTCCGTCATTGGCTTGGGCGTAGTCCAACCAGGTGATTTGGAACTGCTTTTCGTATTCTTCTTTTACAGTGTCATATACCTGTTGGGGATCGGTGATTAAGTCCATACCCAGAACCGAAAGCAAACCGGTGCCGGTGTATTCGGGGTACAAATCAATCTGATTGCTGGTTAAAGCGGTGTGAACCAAAGAGCCGGAAATGTCAAACACACGTTCTACGGGATAGCCTGCCTTTTCCAGAGCCAAAGCGTAGATTTCCGAAACAATTAAGCCTTCGGTGAAATCTTTGGAACCCACGCGAATGGTGGGCTTTTCGGAAGAGGCGGAAGAAGTGGAAGTGTTGCCACAGCCGCTAAAAGAAGCGATCACACCAAGGCAAAGCACCGATGCAAGGATACGTTTAAAACGATTCATAGAAAAACTCCTGATAAATTTATTTGTTTTTTGCTGGTTGATAGGGAAACAACCAACGGGATAACAGTTGAAACATAAGCCCCGACAAAATGGCCAACAGAGAAACCGAAACACCGCCAATCAGCAAAAGGTCGGTACGGAAAAGGCCGATGCCGGTAAGGATTAAACTGCCAAGCCCTCCTGCGCCGATTTTAGCGGCTAAGGTAGCACTTGCAATAATTTCAACCATGGCAATTTTCATGCCGGTCAAAATTTTAGGCAGTGCTAAGGGAACTTGCACCCGCCAGAATTGCTGGGATTCAGTCATACCCAAGGCGCAGGCAGTTTCGTTCATAAAAGCAGGTACGCCGGCAAACCCGACGGTTGTGTTCATTAAGATGGGCGGAACCGATAACAGCACCAACGCAGTGATGGATGGCGCAACACCGGTACCCATAACGGGAATGAGTAAAATTAAAATTGCCAAACTGGGAATGATGCGCAGTACCTGAAAAATACCGGTAATGCAGCGGTTTAACAGGCGGTTGCGGGTGCATAGGTAGCCAAGCGGAATGCCAATCAAGCAGGAAACCGCCAGCGAAAGCAAGCTAATGCTAACATGTTGCCACAGATAGGCAAGATATTCGGTTGTGTTTTGCGAAAAATAGGCATGGATTTGCATCCATAAATCTGCCATAGATTCTTCTCCTGTAACAAGTGATGTAAACCAACACAAACCAATTAGGTTTGTGACGGCAAAAAGACATAACGCTTTAAGCGGTCGAATGCTTCTTGCACCAAACTATGGGGCAGGGCAAGGTTCATACGAATGGAGCAGGCCCCGTGGAAGGGGCGGCCATCCTGCCACAAAACACCCACCGAAACGCCACGCCGCAGCAGTTCATCCAACGAAATGCCGTGGGTGCTGCACCATTCGGTACAATCCAAAAACAGCATATAGGTGCCTTGTGGTTTTGCCAGCGTAACACCGGGGAAATTGGTTTGAATGAAGTTATAGGCATAGTCGGCGTTTTGGGCAAGCACCTGCCGCAGTTCGTCCACCCACTCGGCACCCTGTTCGCAGTAAGCCCCCAACAAAGCGTGCATGGAAAGCACATTCATCTTGTTGTAATGGCACAGCGAACTTTCTTTTTCCAGGCGGTCTTTCAGCCAAGGATTGTAGACAATGTGATAGCTGCCAATCAAGCCGGCCAGGTTGAAGGTTTTGGAAGGTGCATACATGGCAACGGTGCGCTGTTTTGCATCTTCGGAAATGGACTGGGTGGGGGTATGGCGGAACCCGGGCAGTATCAGGTCAGACCAGATTTCATCGGAAATAACAAACACGTCGTTGCGGCGGTATACATCCATGGCAGCTTCGATTTCCCACGATTCCCAAACACGGCCGCAGGGGTTGTGGGGCGAACAGAAGATGGCCATATGAATCCGATGTTGTTGAATCTTTTGCTCCATATCCGCAAAGTCCATGCGCCAAATGTTGTTTTCGTCCAGCACAAGGGGACTATGTACAATGTTGTAACCGTTGTTGGTTAAAACACGGGTAAAGCCGGTATAGGTGGGCGAGTGCAACAGCACCGAATCACCCCGCGAGCACAGCGCATTTACCGTGCTGATGATGCCGCCCAGTACGCCGTTTTCGTAGCCGATGTGTTGCGGCTGCAAATCGGTTACCCCGTTTCGGTTGGCTTGCCAGTCGATAATTGCCTGATAATAGGCATCGCTGGGGCTAAAATAACCGTACAAGGGATGCTGCATCCGCTGCATCATGGCATCAGAAACCGAGGGAACGGTGGCAAAATTCATATCGGCAACCCACATGGGAATGGGGCTGAACTCGGGTGAAACGGATACACCGTTCAGCGGAAAATCATCCACGGCGGAAGCGTCCTTTCCGTGGCGGTCGATTATGCTGGTGAAATCGTACTTCATGGTAAAACCTCCGCATAGCTTGGTACAACCAACAAATTCAAACAAAAAGCCTCCCCGGGCGATGGCCATTACAGCAATGGAATACCGCCTTAGGGGAGGCCGAAAAATTACTCTTCGTCGTCGATATGATGGTGGTGGTCGTGCTCATGAGAACAGCCACTGCAGCAACCGTTGCAGCTGGGAATGTCATCTACAGGCAATCCGTTGCGGGTGCGGTAATCGGCAATGGCAGCCTGTACGGCTTCTTCTGCCAAAACAGAGCAGTGGATTTTCTGAGGGGGCAGACCGTCCAGAGCTTCGGTAACTGCCTTGTTGGTCAGGCTCAAAGCTTCGCTGACAGATTTACCCTTAATCATCTCGGTGGCCATGCTGCTGGAAGCAATCGCACTGCCGCAGCCAAAGGTGTTGAACTTAACATCGGTGATGATATCGTTGTCGATTTTCAGATAAATCTTCATGATATCGCCGCACTTGGCGTTGCCAACTTCGCCAACACCGTCAGCATCTTCAATGGTGCCCAGGTTGCGGGGATTTAAAAAGTGGTCCATGACCTTATCACTGTATAACATATTCTTTCTTTCCTTTCTGCAAGTCGTTCCAAACAGGAGAGATGGAGCGCAGGTAAGCAACTACATCGGTAACAGCCTGAATAATAACGTCCATTTCTTCGGGGGTATTTTCAGGGCACAAAGTCAAACGCAAAGAGCCGTGTGCAACCTCGTGGGGCAAGCCAATCGAAAGAAGTACATGGCTGGGGTCCAAAGAACCGGAGGTGCAGGCAGAACCGGAGGAACCGCAAACGCCCTTCTGGTCTAACAAAAGCAGCAGAGCCTCGCCTTCGATGCCTTCAAAGCAGAAGCTGGCGCAGCCGGGCAAACGGTTTTCACGGTCGCCGGTCAGGGTGGAGTGGGGAATGCTGCTCAAGCCGTTAATCAGCTTATCACGCAGGGAAGAAACATACTTGTTGTTCTCTTCCATATTGGCAACAGCATCTTCCAATGCGGCAGCCATAGCAACAATGGCGGGCAGGTTTTCGGTGCCGGCACGGCGGTTGCGCTCTTGTGCGCCGCCCTCAATCAAAGTGCTGATGGCAATGCCCTTGCGTGCGTACAAAGCACCAACGCCCTTGGGGCCGTGGAACTTGTGGGCAGACAGGCTCAGCATGTCGATATTGTCGGCCTGAACGTCCAGCGGCAGATGACCGGCAGCCTGTACGGCGTCGGTATGGAATAGTACTTCGTGCTTGCGGCAAACCTCGCCAATGGCACGAATGGGCTGGATAGTGCCGATTTCATTGTTGGCATACATAACAGTAACCAGAATGGTGTCGGGACGAATGGCAGCCTCCAGCTCTTCTACACGAACAATGCCGTTGGAATGTACATCCAGGTAGGTGACCTCAAAGCCCTGCTTTTCCAGCTTTTTCAAGGTGTGCAGCACGGCATGGTGTTCAAACTTGGTAGAAATGATATGCTTTTTTTTTTTTTTTTCGCCAATTACAGCGGCAGACAAAATAGCCTGGTTGTCGGCCTCGCTGCCGCCGGAAGTGAAGATGATTTCACGGGGCTCGCAGTTTAAGATGCTGGCGATTTTCTGGCGGCTTTCGGCCAGTTTTACCGCAGCCAGCTGGCCGGGAGTATGCAGGCTGGAAGGATTGGCGTAGGTGTTCTCCATTACATCGAGCATGACCTCGGTGGCATGGCGGCTCATTTTGGTGGTGGCCGCATTATCAGCATAAATCCGATTCATTACTTCCTCCTAAAAATAAAACTGCAATATTGCTCTGGTAATATGCAGTGAAACTATTGTATCGCTGGGCAATGCCCATCGGTGCGAGTTAATAATAGCACTAAATTCCCATTAAGTCAATAGGAAAAACACAAAACTGCACGCGTTTTTTGTCAGCGTGCAGGGGGGATTACAGGCGGGGCAGGGTGCCGTCCAGCATGTCTTGCAAAGTTACGCTTTGCAGAAAATTTTCAACCAGCTGGTCCAGCTGCTGCCACAGCGGAAGGGTGGTGCATTGGTCAGCACGGGGGCAGTCGCCGTCAGAACATTCGCGGCAGTTTACGGGCGAAAGTTCGCCTTCGGCTGCGTGAAGAATGTCGCGCACGGTGTAGTTTTGCGGTGCCCGTGCCAAACGATAACCGCCGGATTTGCCGCGGCGGCTTTCTAAAAAGTTGGCTTTGTTTAACAAAGAAACAATGGCCTCCAGATACTTCATGGAAATACCTTGCCGCTCGGCAATGCCGCCCAGGGCAACGTATTCTTCCGGTGGACTTTTGGCCAAATCCATCATTACCCGCAAAGCATAGCGGCCTTTGGTGGAAATCATCATAAATGGTATACCTCGCTATTGGTTGCAATTTATTGCCACACAAATTTCGCTGTATGCAAATTGTGCAATATTCTATGGAATAATTTTTATATATTTGTTCTAATTTTGCAACATTTTAGTAAGAAAATCAAGAGGGTTTTAGAAATTTATTAAAATTCATACCTTATATTTAATAAAAAATTTTGGCAAGTAAGTTACAGGAATAACAACCTTGTAAATGGGGTAAATGTTCCAGTATAATAAAAAGAAAAACTGCGTAAATACAAGGAGCCGCGGCTATGATTCGGATTGCAATTGTGGAAGATGAAGCTGCTTATGCGGCGCAGCTGCAAGATTTTTTGCATCGCTATGCACAAGAAAACGGAGAAGAATTTGAACTTTCGATTTTTTCGGACGGCGATGAAATTGTAGAAGGGTACACAGCCAAGTACGATTTAATTTTGCTGGATGTGGAAATGAAATTTATGGACGGCATGACCGCAGCCGAAGAAATTCGCAAAGTAGACCCCGAAGTGGTGATCATGTTTATCACCAACATGGTGCAGTACGCCATTCGGGGGTATGCGGTGGATGCATTGGATTATGTGCTGAAACCGGTGAGCTATTTTGCTTTTTCCCAGCGGCTGAATCGGGCCATTGGTCGCATGAAAAAGCGGGCAAGCCGTTATATGGCAATTACCATCAAAGGCGGCACCCAAAAGCTGGACATTGACGGCATTTACTACATTGAAAGCCAGGGGCATAACCTGATTTTTTACACCGCACAGGGGCAGCATGTTTCCACCGGAACCATGCGGGATGCAGAGGAAAAGTTGGATACATTGGGCTTTTTTCGATGCAACAAGGGCTACTTGGTGAACCTTGCCCATGTGGAGGCGGTGCGGGACGGCTGTGCCATTGTAAACGGCAGTGAACTTTTAATTAGCCGTGCCCGCAAAAACGATTTTATGGAAGCCCTGGCCGATTATATGGGCGAGGTGATGAAATGAACACGGCAGTACAGGATATTCCCCGCATTTATACGGCATTGGCTGAGTGGCTGGCGTGTTTGGTGTACATTACACAGTTTCCGCTGCGCATACAGGGCTGGAAGCTGGCAGGGGTTTGTATTGGTATGCTGGGGGTGCAAGCGTCCTTTTTGGTTGCAACCGCCGCCGTACCACTGATGTTCTGGATGCCCTGCATGGCCGTTGCCGTTGGGCTGATGTTTGTGTTTTTGTATCTGTGCGCCAATGTAAGTGCGGCAGACGCATGGTATAGCTGCATGCGGGCGTTCATCTTGGCAGAGTTTGCCGCTGCACTGGAATGGCAGCTTTATTACTACGGCGTTGTGCGGTTTCAGGCAGAGGGGATTTTGGTAAACCTTGCCTGTTTGGTTTTGGTATACGGTGTTGTTTTTGGGTTTATGTATTATCTGGAGCACCGCCACAACAACACGGAATATCGCATGAAGGTAACGGGCAGAGAGCTGTGCAGCGCAGTGGTAATCGGAATTACCGTGTTTTTTATAAGCAACCTTAGTTATGCCTACACAAACACCCCGTTCAGCAGCCGTTTTATTACCGATATTTTTAACACCCGAACCATGGTGGATCTGGGCGGTTTGGCAATTTTGTATGCCTACCATGTACAGCGCAGAGAGCTGAACATGCGGTATGAATTGGACTCCATTCACAATGTGCTGCAAAATCAGTACATACAGTATCGCCAATCGCGGGAAAGCATTGAGGTCATAAACCGCAAATACCACGATTTAAAGCACCAAATTGCGGCGCTGCGGGCAGAACATGACCCTAACAAGCGCAACGAATGGCTGGACGAAATGGAAGAGGACATCAAAGCATACGAAGCGCAAAACAAAACCGGCAATGCGGTGTTGGATACCGTGCTTACCAGCAAAAGTTTGTATTGCCAAAAGCACGGCATCTACCTAACCTGCGTGGCAGACGGAGCACAGCTTTCTTTTATGGATGTGCGGGATATCTGTACGGTGTTTGGCAACGCACTGGACAATGCCATTGAATCTGCCCTTGCAATTTCAGACAAAACAAAGCGACTGATTCATGTAACAGCAGCGGCACAAAAGGGCTTTTTGTTGATTCGGTTTGAAAATTACTTTGAACATCCGTTGCAGTTTGAAGAGGGAGTACCTGTAACCACCAAACAAGAAAAAAGCTACCACGGCTTTGGCATTAAAAGCATTCGCTATACGGTGCAAAAGTATAACGGCAGTGTAAAAATTACGGCCCAAGACCATTGGTTTGATATGAAAATTTTGATTCCCATTCCGGAAAACAAAAAATAACAGTGTAAAACAAAACCACGCTTTTGAGCAATAGGCACAAATTGGCGTGGTTTTGTTTTGTTATTTTGTATAAAGGGTAATTCCGTTTGTGCGTAAAATGAACCGTTTGTGAAAAATTGCGTAGAAAGAATAGGGGATATGATACAATCCATGCATAAAATGCAAAGAGCGTGCAAACGCAAACTTTGCAGCAAAGATACGTTACCTAATTTTGTGAAAGAGCAGAGTCAGAGGAGGGTCTGCCTATTTGAACAAAAAAGAGAGCAAGAACACACACGCGCAATGAAAAGGGATTCATACTTGCACATGTTAAGGAGGAAATAAGATGTTATCAATCAATATGGAAGACGTCAAAAACGTCTTAATGACCTGCGCACCCTATCTGATTGGATTTGCGGTTGTGCTGGTTTTGGCACTGATTGCAATGGTGGCTTGCATTAAGCTGCCCAAAAGCAAAAAGTTTTTGATTCGCAGCCAAGCAGGCATGGCCATTTTGCTGGCTTTGGTTGTTACTGTTAACCTGATTTGCTTTATTCCCATGTCTTCGCTGATTTCTTTGGCAACCGGCAACGGCACCATTACCGAAGAAACCACCGTGGAAGCACAGGAGCTTTGTGCTTCGGTGGCAGAAGAGGGCATTGTGCTGCTGAAAAACGACGGCGGCCTGTTGCCTTTAAGCCAAAACAGCAAGCTGAATGTGTTTGGCTGGGCATCCACCAATCCGCTGTACGGCGGTACCGGTTCCGGTGCAATGAACGATGCCTACCACACCGTAACCTTGCTGGAGGGCTTGCAGAATGCAGGCTTTGAGCTGAACAGCGAACTCAGCGATTTTTACACCGCTTATCGTGCAGATCGTCCCGTTCTGGGCATGTGGGAGCAAGACTGGACCTTGCCCGAACCTCCTGTGGATACCTACACCCAGCAGATGATGGATAACGCAAAAGCATTTTCTGATACTGCTGTGGTTGTAATTACCCGTCCCGGCGGCGAAAATGCCGACCTGCCCACCGATATGGCTGCGGTTATCGACGGCAGCTGGAAAGATGGCAGTACATACCGCAACAGCAGCTTTACCAACAACTCCACTGCATATAACGAGTTTGAGGCAGGCGAACACTACTTGCAGCTGTCCAAAAGCGAGCGGGATATGCTGGCTTTGGTTTGCAGCAACTTTGAAAACGTAGTGGTTGTTTACAACGGCGCAAACACCATGGAGCTGGGCTTTGTGGATGAATACAGCCAAATCAAGGGCGTTTTGTGGTGCCCCGGCCCCGGTCAAACCGGCTTTAATGCACTGGGCAACATTCTGGCAGGTACCGTGAACCCCTCTGCCAAAACCGCAGATACCTTTGTAAAAGACCTGACCGCTACCCCTTGGTGGAACAACTTTGGTAAGTTTGAGTACACCAATATGAGCGAGTTTGTGGTAGAGCAAAGCGGCTTTACCGGCAATACCGAAGTATTTACCCCTGCATTTGTAAATTACAACGAGGGCATTTATGTGGGCTATCGTTTCTATGAAACCGCAGCGGCCGAAGGTCTGATTGATTACAATGCAACCGTTCAATATCCCTTTGGCTATGGTTTGAGCTACACCACCTTTACCCAGACCATGAGTGATTTGAAGGTGCAGGATGGCACCATTTCGGTTGACGTAACCGTAACCAACACCGGCAGCGTGGCAGGCAAAGAGGTTGTGGAAGTTTACTACAATCCCCCGTACACCAACGGCGGTATTGAAAAAGCAACCGCAAACCTGATTGCGTTTGATAAAACCGATGTACTGGAGCCCGGTGCTTCTCAAACTTTGACCTTAACCTTTAACGCCGAGGATATGGCTTCTTACGACGAAAAGACCAACAAGGCCTATGTTTTGGAAGCCGGTGATTACATCATCAGCATCAATGGCGATTCGCATACCGTTTTGGATTCTCGCGTTTACAATGTGAGCGAAACCGTAGTATACGGCGAAAACAACGCCCGCAGCACCGATGCAGTGGCTGCAACCAACCAGTTTGACTATGCAACCGGCGATGTTACCTATCTGTCCCGTGCAAACGGTTTTGAAAACTACGCACAGGCAACCGCCGCACCTGCAAGCCTGGAAATCTCCGAGGCTGCAAAGGCAACCTTTATCAACAACTCCAACTACGATGCAACCCAGTACAACAACGATGCTGACCAGATGCCCACCACCGGCGCAAAGAATGGTTTGCAGCTGCAAGATTTGCGTGGGGCATCTTACGACGACCCGCAGTGGGAAAGCCTGCTGGATCAGCTGACCATCAGCGAAATGGATAAACTGATTGCCATTGGCGGCTATCAGACCAGTGCCGCTGCCAGCGTGGGCAAGGTAGGAACCATTGACTGCGACGGCCCTGCTTCCATCAACAACAACTTCACCAAGGTTGGTTCCATTGGTTTCCCCAGTGCAGTTATGATTGCATCCACCTGGAACGAGGATGTTGCACAGGCATTTGGCGAGTGCATTGGTAAAATGGCAGACGAAATGGGCGTTTCCGGCTGGTACGCTCCTGCTATGAACACCCACCGTGCCGCTTTTGCAGGCCGTAACTTCGAGTACTACTCCGAAGACGGTGTTTTGGCCGGCAAAATTGCCGCAAAAGCAGTCATCGGTGCAGAAGAGTACGGCGTTTATGCTTACATCAAGCACTTTGCTTTGAACGACCAGGAAGAAAAGCGTACCGATATGCTGTGCACCTGGTCCAACGAGCAGGCCATTCGTGAAATTTACCTGAAGCCCTTTGAAATTAGCGTAAAAGAGGGCGGCGCAAAGGCCGTTATGTCTTCCTTTAACTACATTGGCACCGAATGGGCAGGCGCATCTGACGAGCTGCTGAACAAGGTATTGCGTGATGAATGGGGCTTTGAAGGTTTTGTTCTGACCGACTACTTTGGCGTATACGGCTACATGAACGCAGACCAGGCTATCCGCAACGGTACCGACTGCATGCTGGTTGCTTATGATACCGCCACCAACCATGTGAAGGATACCACGAGCGCAAGCGGTGTTTTGGCAATGCGTCAAGCTTGCAAAAACATTTTGTACACCGTAGTAAACAGCCGTGCTTATGAGGCTGAAAATCTGAGCAGTGGCTTGATGGCATGGCAGATGGTTGCCATTGCAGTGGATGTACTGCTGGCAATTGGCTTTGTAGTACTGGAAGTACGTGTTGTAAAAGCGTATGCACGCAAAAAGGATATGGACGTTGTGCCCGTAGCACAAACCCAAGAATAACACAACAATGCGGTTGTAAAATCGCATAGAAACCGGTCTGGGGCAGGGCTTTTTTAGCCCTGCCCCATGGGCCGATTTCCAGAGAGCGAATTGCTGGCAATTCGCTTTGTGGCAATCGACCAATACCCAGACTGCAAGGAATGGTCTGGTTTCTTTCGGTTTATGAATCCAATACGATAAGGAGCATCGATGCTATGAAGTATAAAGAATTGATTTCCCAAATGACATTGGAAGAAAAGTGCAGCCTGCTGTCCGGTCGTGATGTTTGGTCCACAAGACCCATTGAGCGGCTTTGTATTCCCAGCATTTTTTTGTCAGACGGTCCCACCGGTGTGCGTAAGCAGCTGGGCGAAGGCGACCACTTGGGCTTAAACGCCAGCGAGCCGGCAACCTGCCTGCCCACCGCTGCAACCATGGCCAACAGCTGGAACCCCGAACTGAGCGAACAGGTTGGTAAACTGGTGGGCGAAGAGGCGGTTTGCCTTGGGGTAAACGTGTTGCTGGGCCCTGGCTTAAACATCAAGCGCAGCCCTCTTTGCGGCCGTAACTTTGAGTATTTTTCCGAAGACCCGTATCTGTCCGGCAAGATGGCGGCGGCATTTGTACGGGGCGTGCAGTCCAACGGAATTTCAGCTTGCCCCAAACATTTTGCGGTAAACAGCCAAGAGCTGCGCCGTATGGCAAACGACAGCGTACTGGACGAACGCACCCTGCGGGAAATTTACTTAACCGGATTTGAAATTACCGTAAAAGAATCCCAGCCCAAAACCATTATGACCAGCTACAACTTAGTCAACGGTGTGTATGCCAACGAAAACGAACATCTGCTGCAAGATATTCTGGTAAAGGACTGGAACTATCAAGGGGCAGTGGTTACCGACTGGGGCGGCTCCAACGACCATGTGGAAGGCGTTCGGGTGGGCAGCCATCTGGAAATGCCGGGCACCGGCGGCGATGGCGACCGTGAACTGATCGAAGCGGTAAAACAGGGAAAATTAAGCGAAGAACTGCTGAACCAGCGTGTGGATGAGTTTTTGAAGCTGGTATTTGAAACCAAGGATGCAACTGCACATGGCACCAAACCCTTTGATAAACAAGCCCACCACCATTTGGCAGCAAAAGCCGCAGAAGAAACCGTTGTGCTTTTGAAAAACGAGGAAAACATTCTACCCCTGGCAGAGGGCACCGAAGTGGCGGTCATCGGCGATTTTGCACAAAAGCCCCGCTATCAGGGTGCAGGTTCCAGCGTGGTGAATCCCACCCGTTTGGACAGTGCCCTGGATGTGCTGGGTGAAGTTCCGCTCAAGCTGGTGGGCTATGCACAGGGCTATCAGCGCAACAACAAACAGGACGAAGCCTTGAAATTAGAGGCGGTAGAACTGGCAAAACAGGCAAAGGTGGTACTGATTTATGCAGGCCTTACCGAAATCAGCGAAACCGAAGGTATGGACCGTGAACATATGCGCATGCCGGAAAATCAGATTCAGCTGATTAAAGCCGTTGCCGAAGTAAACCCCAATGTGGTGGTGGTACTGTCTGCCGGCAGCCCGGTGGAACTGCCTTGGCTCAACAGCTGCAAAGCGTTGGTGCATGGCTATCTGGGCGGTCAGGCAGGCGCAGGTGCCGTATTGCGGGTGCTTGTGGGTCAGGTAAATCCCAGCGGCAAGCTGGCCGAAAGCTATCCCATGGAGTGCGAGCAAAATCCCTCGTCAGCGTATTATCCGGGCTTGGAGCGCACCAGTGAATACCGCGAAGGTCTGTATGTGGGCTACCGCTATTACGAAACCGCAGGCGTGGCGGTTCGTTTCCCCTTTGGCTATGGCTTGTCTTATACCACCTTTGCCTACAGCGATTTGGAGGTAACACAGCAGCAGGCCGCCTTTACCTTGACCAATACCGGTAAATACGACGGTGCCGAGGTAGTACAGCTGTATGTGGGCTGCAAGAATGCACGGGTATTCCGTGCGGCAAAAGAGTTAAAGGGCTTTGCAAAGGTATTCTTAAAAGCAGGCGAAAGCAAGCGTGTGGTGATTCCCTTTGACGACAAAACCTTCCGTTATTTCAACGTGAAAACCAACGCATGGCAGGTGGAAACCAACTGTTACCAGATTATGATTGGTGCCAGCGTGGCGGATATCCGTTTAACACAGGATTTGGCGGTAAAAGGCGACGATGCCGAATGCCCCTACCATGTGGCGCAGATGCCCAGCTATTACAGTGGTAACATTACCCGAGTAAGCGATGCGGAATTTGAGGCATTGCTGGGGCATCCCATTCCCGAATCCGATTGGGACCATACCGGTTTGTTGGGCATTAACGATGCCATTTGCCAGATGTACTATGCAAAAAGCGGCTTGGCACGCCTGGTGTACAAAATTTTAACCCATTTAAAAGATAAGAGCATTGCCAAAGGTGAGCCGGATTTGAACATTTTGTTCATCTATAACATGCCGTTCCGTGGTATTGCCAAAATGACGGGCGGTATGGTTACCATGGATATGGCACGGGCCATTGTTACCATGGTAAACGGGTCGTTCTGCAAAGGGTTCGGCCGTTTGTGCAAAAGCTTTTTTGCAGCACGAAAAGCCGCCAAGGCATCCAAACAATAACAAAAGTAAAGGGGAACTTGTCCATGACAGCAGTAAAAAAATGGATTGATACCCACCCCAACCTGTGGGAGTTTATCCTGTTTAATGTGTTATCCAACTGCGCCACCGTAACCAATTTTGTGGTAATGTGGCTGTGCACCGGGTTTGTGTTTTCGGCATTTGCAAACCAGCCCTTTCAGTTTTTGATTTTTAACTATACCAATGTACAAAGCGATTTGGGCTTGTGTGGTTTTTTAAGCTTTTTGGTGGCAACCGCTGCGGCACAAACCGTAAACTTTTTTGTGCAAAAGAACTTTGTGTTTAAATCCAACGCAGCCTTTGGCAAAGCCGTACCCAAGTACATTGCGTTGGCCGTGGTGCTGGTGGTGGTATCGTCTGCACTGCCTGCATACAGCCAGGCTTTCTTTGTAAACATGGGCGTTGCCCAAGGCTTTGCACCCACATTGGCTAACGTGGTAAACATTGTGGTGCAGGTTGTATTGAGCTATCCTGCCATGAAGTTTTGGATTATGCCGAAAAATTGACGCTTGAACCGTTAGGAACGAAGCCTCGAATAAAAAGTAATACTTTGTCACTTTGCAAAACAACCTTTTTGTCAGTTGTACAAAAAGGTTGTTTTTGTGTTTTTGCGTTTTATGGAATGTGGGGAAAATCCGTGGCAACGCATTGACACTAAGCGGGTGGAATGATACACTTTTAAAGTGAATACAGACGTTCACAAAGTGCTTTGCATAGCCCATTGTGAACGTTTTTGTTTGTGTAAAGCTCGTCTGCTTGCAGCATGTAAATGGGGCAAGAGGTTTGGGGCGAACCAGCCAAAAAACAAAGGAGCAATGCGAATATGTTAACTGCAATCACTGGAATCAACTGGGGCGATGAAGGCAAGGGCCGCATGGTAGACTTGCTAAGCCAAGAATACAACATCGTAGTACGGTATCAAGGCGGCAACAATGCAGGCCATACCGTAATTACCCCGGAAGGCAAATTTGTATTAAACCTGCTGCCCAGCGGCATTCTGCGCGAGGATATTGTGTGCGTTATGGGCAACGGCATGGTAATCGACCCTGCCCACCTGGAAAAAGAGATTGCATCGTTGCAGGCACAAGGGGTTACCATCAATCCCAGCCACCTGAAAATCAGCGACCGTGCAACCATTTGTATGCCCTACCATGTGGCAGAAGATGGCCTGGAAGAGGACCGCTTGGCACAAAGCGGCAACCAGTTTGGTTCTACCCGCCGCGGCATTGCCTACTCTTACGGCGATAAATACATGAAGAAAACCCTGCGCATGGGTGATTTGCTGAATCTGGACGAGAGCGTCAAAAAGCGTTTGGCTACCATGATTGAGTGGAAGAACCTGACCATGGAAGGCATCTACGGCGCAAAGCCCATCGATTTGGAAGAGATGTGGGCATGGTGCCAGAAGTATTCCGAACTGTTTAAGGACTACATCTGCGACACCGGCGAATTTTTGGACAAGGCAGACAAAGAGGGGCAGAAGATTCTGTTTGAAGCACAGCTGGGCGCATTGCGCGACATTGACTTCGGCATCTATCCCTTTACCACTTCTTCCAACGTAATCGGCAGCTATGCACCCATCGGCGCAGGTATTCCCGGTCATAAGCTGGATAAGAGCATCGGCATCATGAAGGCATACTCCAGCTGCGTGGGCGAGGGTCCCTTTACCGCCGAGCTGGCAATGACCGAAGAGGAGAAGAACGCCCTACGTGAAGCCGGTCATGAATTTGGTGCTGCCACCGGCCGTCCCCGTCGTGTAGGTCCCTTTGACGTGGTTGCAAGCCGTTACGGCGTATTCTGCCAGGGTGCCGACGAACTGGCACTGACCCTGCTGGATGTACTGAGCTACATGGAGCAGATTCCCGTAGTAGAAAAGTATCTGGTAAACGGCAAAGAAATTGAACGATTCCCCATGGGCGAAGCGCTGGATAACGCACAGCCGGTGGTAAAATATCTGCCCGGTTGGCACTGCGACATTAGCGCATGCCGCACATGGGAAAGCCTGCCTCAGGCTGCAAAAGAATATGTAGAATACATTGAAAAAGCAGTTGGCTGCAAAATCAAATATGTATCGGTGGGTGCTGCCCGTGATGCATATTTGGTACGCGAGTAAGCAGCAACGCTTGGCATACGAACAGTAACGCGCCGGTTTGATGTATTTGACGCAGCGAACCGGCATGACCGGACGGAGGTATACCACAATGGGAGAATATTTGGATCGAGGTTTGCATGAGGAATGTGGCGTATTTGGCGTGTACCGCCAGCCCGATGCAGCGCATTTGACCTATTTTGGTCTGCATGCGTTGCAGCATCGTGGGCAAGAGGGTGCAGGCATTGCCACAGCAGACGGAAAAACCGTTCACTGCCACAAAGGCAAGGGGCTGTTAACCGAAGTATTCCATTCCAGCGATTTGGATGAGCTGAAGGGCAAAAATGCAATTGGGCATGTGCGTTACGGCACCGCCGGCGGCGGCGAGTTGGCCAATGTGCAGCCGATTGTGGCACGCCGTGCCAACTGCGGTGCATTGGCGGTGGCACACAACGGCCAGATTGTAAATGCAGCCGAACTGCGCCAAGAGCTGGAAGATAAGGGTAGCATCTTTTGGGGCACCTCTGACAGTGAGATTATTCTGCACCTGCTGCAAGGGCAGCAAGGGCCTTTGCTGGAAAAAATCAAAAAAGCCTGCCGCCGTTTGGACGGTGCCTTTGCCTTTTTGATTTTAACCGAAAAAAACCTCTATGCAATTCGAGATAAAAGTGGTCTGCGTCCGTTGTCGCTGGCAAAACAGGGCGACGGGTGGTGTGTTTCCAGTGAAAGCTGTGCCTTTGACATTGTGGGCGCACAGCTGGTGCGGGACATTCAACCCGGCGAGATTGTAAAACTTTCGGCCGATGGCATCGAAAGCTATTTTTATACCGACGAAACCGAAAAAAATCTGTGTGCTATGGAGTACATCTATTTCTCCCGTCCCGACTCGGTTCTGGAAGGTCAGAATGTGCATGGCGTACGCCGTGAATGTGGTCGTTTGCTGGCACAGGAAGATTTAGAGCATCTGTTCAAAGCCGATATTGTGGTGGGTGTGCCGGATTCTTCGCTGTCTGCGGCGGCAGGTTACAGCGAGGCCATCGGTTTACCCAATGAAATGGGCCTTATCAAAAACCGTTATGTGGGCAGAACCTTTATTCAACCCACCCAGGCACAGCGTGATTTGGGGGTAAAATTAAAGCTTTCGGCCAATGTGCCTGTTGTACGCGGAAAGCGTGTGGTTCTGGTGGACGATTCCATTGTGCGCGGTACAACCTCTAAGCGCATTGTGGCATTGTTGCGGCAAGCAGGCGCAACCGAGGTGCATCTGCGCATTGCGGCTCCACCCATTAAGTACCCCTGTTTTTACGGGGTGGATATGTCCACACGGGCAGAGCTTGCCAGTGCCTCGCTGGAGCCGGATATTCTGGCAAAGGTACTGGGGGCAGACTCGCTGCGATTCATGAGCATTGAGGACTTGAAACAGGCCTGCGGCAATACCGGCCTTTGCACTGCATGCTTTAGCGGTGAATACGTTACGCCTTTGTATGGTCATAAAGTATAACAAAAAACCGTACCGGAATTTCCGGTACGGTTTTTTTATGCAATATTGTACAAAACGCTTACTCGCGGTTGCGGCGATAAATCAGCAACAGGCCTTTTAATAAAAGCGCATCGTCCACAATAATCTTGTGGCGGCAGTGGGGAACAATAACACTGGCCAATCCGCCGGTGGCAATTACCGTAACCGGCTGACCCAGTTCTTCCTGAATGCGGTCAATCATGCCGTCCAAACAAGAGGCGTTGCCGTGAATAATACCGCTTTTCATGCACTCGATGGTGTTTTTACCAATCAAGCGTTTGGGGGCTTCCAAGCTGATTTTGGGCAGCTGGGATGTGTGGCTGACCAAAGCGTCCAACGAGCTGTTAATGCCCGGCAAGATAATGGTGCCGATGTATGCCTTTTCGTGGTCGATAATCGACATGGTGGTGGCAGTGCCCATATCAATGATAACCTGCGGAACCGGATAGTCCTGAATACCGGCAACGGCATCCACAACCAAATCGCTGCCAACCTGTGCAGGGTTGTCCATCTTTAAATGCAGCCCGTTTTTAATGCCGGGGCCAACCACCAAAGGCTCCATGCCGGTTACCTTGCGAATGGCATCGCAAATCATGTTGGTAATGGGGGGCACAACCGAAGAAATAATAACGCCTTCCATGGTGTCGGGCGATACATGGTACATCTCCAGAACATTTTTAATCTGAATGGCGTACTCCAATGTGGTTTTGGATAAATTTGTGGAGAGTCGCTCCACAAAAACAATGTTGGTTTCGGACTCTAAATAGCCAATTACAATGTTGGTATTGCCTACATCCAGTGCAAGAATCATACAAAGGCTCCTTATGGATCATTAAGTGTGTTTTGCGGCGGTAAAACGCAGCAAGGGCTGCCCAATGATTGCAACCAGAAGGGTTGCAACAATGGCTTCGGGAATGCCGTTAATCCCGATAATGGAAAGGAT
Organism: uncultured Allofournierella sp.; assembly: GCA_944382775.1. Classification (GTDB taxonomy): domain Bacteria; phylum Bacillota; class Clostridia; order Oscillospirales; family Ruminococcaceae; genus Allofournierella. Next base: position 34,569 of record CALWNI010000010.1, on the reverse strand, counting down.
AAGTGGATAAATGGCATTGCCTGCAACGCCTTTTGCAGCACCGTAGCTATCCCCAAAAAATAGGTAAATCAGATTCATAACCAGCAGCGTGTTTGTCATGGCACCGCAAAAGCCGGCAATGCCCAGGGCTACACGCTTTTTTGTTGAGGTATCGCCCAAAATGCGGCAAACGAAACGGTAGACAAAATACGGAATAACACCGGTTAGAATACGGGGTACAAGGCAGATAATCAAACTTGCAAAGTTCCCATGTACATCGCCCAAACTGTAAAAGGGCGAAAAAACAAACGAGGTTGCGTTGGGGGTAAAGGTGTTTACCGCCAAGCTGGTCAAACCGAAAATGCCACCCAAAACCGCACCCTTGCGAGGGCCAAGCAAAATCGAACCTAAAATTACCGGAATGTGAATGATGGTCGCCCGTGTAAACCCAAGCGGAATATAGCCCAAAAAGGGAATGCTTGCCATAACAATAATCAGTGCTGCAAAAAGTGCAACCTGAACAATGCCCTGCGACCTGCGGGTGGAACCTTGCCGTTTCATATGAAATTTTCCTCCTTGTTATTATTCCCAAACGGGATACAATACGCTGTTTAGTATATCATTTACAACGGGAGAAATGCAAGAAAAATAAACAATGTTATACAAAAGCAAGCGGCTTTGTGATACACTATAAAAGGCCTCGCAATTCCTGCGAGAAAACAGATTGGTATCATCCGAAAGGAGAAAACGGATATGCTGCAAGGCAAACACGTTGTGTTGGCGGTAACAGGCGGAATTGCCGCCTATAAAATGGCCACTATGGCAAGTATGTTGGTAAAACAACACGCACAGGTGCAGGTGTTAATGACCCGCAACGCCACAAACTTTATTAACCCCATTACCTTTGAAACATTAACCGGGCGCAAATGCCTGATTGATACCTTTGACCGAAATTTTGAATTTGAAGTGGAGCATGTATCGGTGGCAAAATGGGCCGATATTGTGTTGGTTGCCCCTGCAACCGCCAACGTCATTGGCAAAATAGCCGGTGGTTTGGCAGACGATATGTTGACCACAACCTTGCTGGCGTGCAAATGCAAAAAATTGATTGCCCCTGCCATGAACACCCAAATGTATGAAAATCCCATTGTGCAGGATAACATCCGTAAGCTGGAACAATACGGTATGGAGGTCATCCGCCCCATTAGCGGACATCTGGCTTGTGGTGATACCGGTATGGGCAAAATGCCCGAGCCCGAAACCATGTTGCAATACATCTTGCGGGATTTGGCATTGCCCAAGGATATGCTGGGGCTGCGTGTGCTGGTAACCGCCGGCCCTACCATGGAAGCCATTGACCCCGTGCGCTTTATCACCAACCATTCTTCCGGAACCATGGGCTATGAAATTGCCCGAAACTGCATGCTGCGGGGTGCTGAGGTAACCTTGGTAAGCGGAAAAACGGCAATCGAGCCGCCGCCCTTTGTGCAGGTGGTTCCCGTTTGTTCGGCACAGGATATGTTTGAAGCGGTTACCAGCCGCAGCCGGCAGCAAGATGTAATTATCAAAGCGGCAGCAGTGGCGGATTTCCGCCCGGCACAGGTGGCGCAGGAAAAAATCAAAAAGACCGAAGAGGAAAGTGTGCTGCATTTAGAGCGCACCCAAGATATCCTGCAATATCTGGGCGAGCATAAGCCGGAAGGTCAGTTTTTGTGTGGCTTTGCCATGGAAACCGAACATCTGCTGGAAAATGCCCGTAAAAAGCTGGAAAAGAAAAATCTGGACTTGGTGGTTGCCAACAACCTGAAGGTAGAGGGGGCCGGTTTTGGGGCAGGAACCAACGTGGTTATCCTAATTACCAAAGACCAGGAACAACAGCTGGAGTGCATGAGCAAGGCACAGGTGGCAAGCCGAATTGCGGATAAAATTTTAAGTATGCGTGCAGCAAATTGATGCACCAAGGGCGGCAATGAAGCAATCGTTGCTGCCTTTTTGTTGCGACAAAATCGCTTGCAAGGGTCGACACAAAGCGGCTTTTGTTGGCATACTATAACTTAGTCACAGTCGGCGGTTGGAAAATTTGGTAAAGTATAAAAAGAGAAATCACTGCCGATGTGGCAGCAGATAGAGCGGGAGAGGATGAAAGAATGATGTTTCAGTTTTTTGAAAAACGTCCGGACTTAAACGAAGGCGTTCAGATGTGGAAAGATACACCGGGGTCTGTTTTGTTGGATGTAAGAACACGGGAAGAATTTATCGACGGTCATGTACCCGGCAGCGTGAATCTGCCGCTGGAACAACTGGCAGAGATTGATATTCCCAAACAAACTCCATTGTTTGTGTACTGCCATAGTGGAAACCGAAGCGGCCAAGCAGCAGCGTGGCTGGTGCGCCAAGGCTATACCGCAACCAATGTGGGCGGAATTATTGAATACAGCGGTGTTTTAGAGTAAGCCTGTATTGCACAATCAATAAAAAATCCCCTTTGTAGATAGATGCAGCTACAAAGGGGATTTTTTATTTGGTGAGAAAGAAAAGGAGATTTTAAAATGTAAAAAGCATTATGCATCGGGCACAGCGTGATTGTTGTATTGCTCCAACAAAAGTTTTAAAAATTGTGCGCGGCTCATATCGCCACGCAATGCCTCAATTTCCTCAAAGTCTTCAAGTCTTAAATCGGCAAACCAGCGTTTATAGGTCTTTTCATTGTAACGGCGTTTTACTTCTGTGGAGGTCTTACTCATGTGGTGTAGTATCCTTTCGATTGTTGAGATATAGGCATAGCACAAGCAAGATCAGTTTTATAAAATCCAAAACAGAAAAAACAACAAAGTTGCTGTCGATAATGTTTAAAAAAATAAGCGCGCATAAAAGCCAATTGATTGTGTGTTTCATTTTCAATAGGAATTGTGATATTATGAAAGCATAAAATGAAAAGGGAATGCTTTCAAACAATCCGCTTGCCTCCTTTATTATAAGATTTATTGTGTGAGGGTTATGTAGGTGTGAATGAATAATGAAAATATTTGATTATACGATTTGTAATTGCGCAGATACATTGCTTTTTAAAAAGCAATGTATTGCAATTGAACAAGGAATTATGTTGCTTACAAAAGAGCCTCTTTTAGAAGATGTAGATGGTTCATTGGTGCAGAAATATTACTGCCCTCAAGGAAATATAGTGGTAAAAAATGACCAACAGGTAGATGTATTATATGTACAATCAGATTTCGATTTAAGGGTGTATTTTACGAATGATTAATAAATCAAAAGAAGAAATTTTGTAATCAGAAAACTTAGATGGAGTTTCGTTGTGGTTAAAACACAATCTGTACGATAAAGAAGTGATGCAATATCACAAAGAGCTAATGGTCAAAGAAGCCATTGCATATTACGGGGATATTGATTTTCTGCCATCTTCTCATTTGATAAAAAGAAAATGAGAACGGTGCACGGGATTCTTTATATATACTAATTGCTGAAAAAGGGTTTACTTGCTGTTATCGATGAAAGTATCCCATATATTCCATATCAATACAATACCGGATAAAACAAGCGCAATAATAGCAAGCCAGTTGAATCCATTTGTTTTGCAAAGTGCCAGATTACTTAGAAATAAAGAAAGATAAGGAATGTTTTTTACCTTTTTTGGCATAGTAGATAAACCTTCTTTCTGTAAAGTTATTAGATCATTAATATACATCTATGTCAATAGAATTTTCTCAAATAAATCCATTTTTAGTATATTTTATTGGGAGGATTTTGGGACTAACAAAACAAAACCCCTTGTAGATTCGCCAATCTACAAGAGGTTTTTACTTGGTGCGGGTGACAGGACTTGAACCTGCACAGGAATTCCCATTAGAGCCTAAATCTAACGCGTCTGCCAATTCCGCCACACCCGCATATATAATGAATTCTTAGTTATTTTAACAGATAAAACAATTGTTGTCAATGTTTTTTCTAATTATGCCATGCAAAAGCGGCTATTTTATAAAAAACAGTGCATACTAAACACCATAATACTGGTTGGAAAAGAGGACGAGCAATGTTTACATGGATCAAACGCTGTTTGGCGGTTACAGTAGGCGCAGCCAGTCTGGTGGCAGGTGCATGGGGTTATTTATATCATCAATTGCCCGATACGTTTTTAGTTACACAAGGCCAAACGCTGTATCTGGCGCAAATGCCGTGGCTGGAGTCGATGCAAGAAAGCGGAGTGGCGCAAGCAAGTGCAGTTCCTGCGGGGAATAGTTACAATGTTACCCTTTCGGCGTTTGGGCATATTCCCATAAAAACCGTGCGCGCCGTGGTAGTAAACGAGCGTGTTGTAACGGTTTGCGGTACGCCCTTTGGAATTAAAATGTTTTCCCAAGGTGCTATGATTGTGGGTTTTACCGATGTGAAACAAACCAGCGGAAGTGCAAACCCTGCAAAAAGTGCAGGATTAAAAATGGGTGATCGGATTCTTTCCATTGACGGGGTACAAACCAGCACAAACGAAGATGTTGCCGCAGCCATTCAGCAGGCACAAGGCAATTCGGTACAGGTTTTATACAGCCGAGATGGACAGACACAACAAACCACATTACAACCGATTCAGGACAAGGAAAGCGGAAACTGGCGTGCAGGCATGTGGGTGCGGGATTCTTCTGCCGGCATTGGTACACTGACCTTTGTGGACAATAACACCGGTGTATATGGGGGCTTGGGGCACTCGATTAGCGATGCGGATACCGGTGAAAGCATTGCATTACGAAGTGGCGAAATTGCGGCAGTAACCATTACAGGTTACGAAAGCGGAGCAGCCGGAACACCGGGCGAACTGAAGGGCCGTTTTACCAGTGAAATTGCCATGGGGGATATTGACGCCAACGGAAGCACCGGGGTATACGGTTCGTTTTATACCGTGCCCAAAGGAGAAGATATGGCTGTAGCGCAAGCACAGGAAGTGCATGAGGGAAAGGCTCAAATATTAACCACCATTGACGGAAACACGCCACATTGGTACACCGTGCAGATTGAAAAGGTATCGCTTACCGAAGAAGACCCCAACCGCAATATGGTGCTGCGTGTAACCGATACCAATTTACTGAATACCACAGGTGGCATTGTGCAGGGGATGAGCGGCAGCCCCATTGTGCAAGACGGAAAGCTGGTGGGGGCAGTAACCCATGTGTTGGTCAATGACCCCACAAGGGGATATGGTATTTTTGCTGAGAATATGCTGAAAACGGCGGACAGCGTGGCAGAACAAAACTGAAGAAAGAAACAAATGGGCGAGGATACCGATAACGTATCTTCGCCCATTGTTGGTATTACGATTTCCAAAGTTCGATGCTGAACTTAGCAGGGTTGGCTTTACCACAATAGACACAAGCGTGGAGGTTTTCTTTATGGATGAATGGAGATAACACACAGTAGTAGCTTACCGCATTCTTTTCTATATAACCATATCACGGCAGAGAACCAGAGTTTATGGCAAAAAGGTGATAAATACAGCAGCAAAAGCCAAAGATAAAGCATGAAGAAATGAAACTACCAATAAAGGTGGAAAATTATGGAATTAGGTATTGCATATCATGGAAATATATGGTAAAATTTCCATTGTTGAAATAAGAACACGAATCACATCACAAACAAAGCTAAAATCAGGAGGAACGTATGGAAACAATCAAATTTTTAATGACGGATATGGGTGAACGAGTGACCAATGCTTGCCATGCTGCCTTGAAAAGCAATGGGGTGGAAACCCTTGTTTGCGAGCGCGACGGCAAGCGGGTATTGGAATATCTGGAAAAATATCGGCCGCAAGTTGTGCTGATGGATGTATTTATGCCCACCTTAGATGCCATTGCAGTAAAGCAGCGTTATGAATCGCAGGGCGGCAAAGCCATCTTTTTTGTAACAGGCACCTTTCAAAACGAACAGATGGAACAGGAACTGCTGGACAGCGGCTTTGCATTTTATTATGTAAAACCCTTTGACGAACAAATTATGGCAAATCGGGTACTAAAAGCAATTGGTAAAGAATCGCATCAACGGCAAATTGGGACAAGCAATGATGAAATTCGGGTTACGGAAATTTTGCATCAAATTGGAGTTCCGGCCCACATTAAAGGCTATCAATTTTTGCGGGATGCCATTTTACTAACCATTGCCGACCAAGATTATATCAATGCAGTAACCAAACGATTGTACCCGGAAATTGCACGACAAAACAGTACAACCTCCAGCCGAGTAGAGCGTGCCATTCGTCATGCCATTGAAGTGGCCTGGGACCGCGGCGATGTGGATACCCTAAACAGCTATTTTGGCTATACCATTCACAATCTGCGCGGCAAGCCCACCAACAGCGAATTTGTGGCAATGATTAGTGACCGTATGCGTTTGGACAAAAAGCAGCGGCAGGCATAAAGCAGCAGCTTTACCAGGGAAGAATGTTTTGTTTGTGTATACATAGAATCGGCTCCGGCTCACTATGAGCCGGAGTTTTTTATGCAATAAAAACTACCATAATATAAATTTCACCAAATCGCAACAGAATTCTGCTTGAAAAGATACCCCGTCGGTAGATTTTTTAGGGATAATACGATATAATAAAAAGAAATATAATGCAATTAACCCGTAAGGGAGGTATCTGATTTTATGAACAAAACCGTAACCGCTGTCATTGTTGCGGCGGGCAGTTCCAGCCGAATGGGGTTTAATAAATTGGCGTATCGTTTGCCCGGCGGTACAGTGCTGCAAACCAGCTTGCGGGCGTTTGAAACACATCCGTTGGTACAGGACATTGTGCTGGTTACCGGTGCCGATGACACACTGGCAAAACAGGTTGCACAAGGCTGCACAAAGCCGGTAAAGATGGTACAAGGTGGTGCTACCCGTGCCATTAGTGTACAAAACGGTGTGAAAGCCGCAACCGGTGAAATTGTTGCCATTCACGACGCAGCACGCCCGTTTGTGAGCCATGCGGTGATTACACAGGCTTTGCAGGCAGCAGAGCAATGGGGCGCAGCGGCGCCGGCCGTACCGGTAAAAGATACCATTAAGCAGGCAGAAAACACCATGGTAACCTATACCCCAAACCGGGCCGGCTTGTTTGCGGTGCAAACACCGCAGTGTTTCCATCGGCAAGAATATCTGACTCTGTTGGAACAGTATGGGGATGAATCCATTACCGACGATTGTCAGCTGTTTGAGCGTGCAGGCAAACCGGTTTGTTTAACACCGGGGGATTATGAAAATTATAAAATTACCACGCCGGAAGATTTAAAAGGAGGCAACACAATGCGAATTGGCCATGGCTACGACGTACATAAGCTGGTGGAAAACCGCCGCCTGATTTTAGGTGGTGTGGACATTCCGTTTGAAAAAGGCCTGCTGGGGCATTCCGATGCGGATGTTTTGACCCATGCCGTGATGGATGCGTTGCTGGGTGCAGCAGCACTGGGCGATATCGGAAAGCATTTTCCGGATACCGACCCTGCTTACAAAGGGGCAGACAGCTTGCAGTTGGCACGCCATGTTGCGGCACTGCTGCAACAACAAGGCTGGCGCATTGGCAATGTGGATGCCACCATTCTTTGCCAGGCACCCAAATTGGCGCCGCACATTCAAACCATGCGCAGCAATTTGGCCGCTGCACTGGGCGTGGAGGTGGATGCCGTTAGCGTAAAGGCAACCACCGAAGAGCGTTTGGGCTTTACCGGTGCCGGCGAAGGCATTGCAGTTCATGCAGTTGCCTTACTGGTGCGATAAAAGAGCGGCGTGCCGTCAGGCGATTTACTTATACCGCGAAAAATCGCTATCATCTGCGCATTTACGTTGAAATGCAAGAAAAACAGGAGGTCTTTTTGTGCTAAATGGGTTTGACAGCAGCTGGCTGGATAAGGTGTTGAGCAACTTAACTTCAATCTGGCAGCAACCCCAAAATATTTTGGATATCTTAATTGTAGCATTTGTTGTGTATGAGTTGTTTGCCGTGGTACGCAAAACAAGGGCAGCACAACTGGCAAAAGGCGCCATTGTGGTGGTGTTGTTCTATGCGTTTGCCTATTTGTTGAATCTCCGTACCGTGGTATGGATTATGACAAGCGTAATACAAATCGGCTTTTTGGCGTTGGTTATTCTGTTCCAGCCGGAACTTCGCCGTGCATTGGAACAGATGGGCCGCACCGATAAATGGGCAGCAAAATGGCTGAAAAACCGCAAAATGGACCCGGGCCTGCGGGAACAATGGCAAAATGCTTGCTTGGCAATCTGTGATGCGGCAGAACAGCTTTCTGACACCAACACCGGTGCGCTGATTGTTTTGGAACGCAACACCAATCTTTCGGAGATTATCCGCACCGGCACACCGCTAAACGGTGATGTGAACCGTGAAATGCTGGGCACCATTTTTTATGAAGGCACCCCCCTGCACGACGGTGCTGTGGTGGTACGAGATGGCATGCTGAAAGCAGCCGGCTGCGTTCTGCCGCTTTCAGATAACTTGGAAATCGGCAAGGATATGGGTACACGCCACCGTGCCGCACTGGGCATGAGTGAAAACTCGGATGCCGTGGTGGTTGTGGTAAGTGAGGAAACCGGCATTATTTCCATGGCGAAAAACGGCGTGCTAATTCGCCGCCTAGACCGTCAAAATCTGTTCAACCTGTTGCAGGAAGACCTAGTTCCACCCGAACAGGAAAAGCCACAAAAACAATCGTTCTGGAGAAAAAAGAATGAAAAAGGACAAAAATAAATCATTGTTAGATGATCGGCGCGTTACGATCCCGCTTTCGTTGCTCATTGCCTTGACCTTGTGGATGGTGGTAACCCTTGTGATTAACCCCAACTCCAACCAACCGTTGAGCAATGTTCCGGTAGATTTTACCTACAATGCAACCACATATACCAACCAGCAACTGGATATTGTAAACAATCCGGATGTAAAGGTAAAACTTCAGCTTTCGGGCAATGGCTATGAGGTTGCCAAGGCACAAGCCAGTGACTTTATTGTTTACCCCGATTATTCCATGGTAACGGGTGCCGGCGAGGTGGAACTGCCGCTGCGTGTGAAACTGCGCAATACCAGTTTAAATGTAAATGCAACGGTGGTTAGCCCCGAGCGTGTAACCGTTGTGTTTGACCAAGTGGAAGAAAAAGATTTTAAAATTACGGTGGAAGCCAACAACCTGACCATTGCCGATGGCTATATCATGCAGGGTACCGTGGCATCGCCCACCAGCGTAACGGTGCGCGGCCCTGCCAGCGAGGTGGATAAAATTGCCTCGGTGGTGGCGCGGATTCAACCCAGCAGCGATTTGGAAGATATGTCCGAAAGCAAGTTGAAAACCGTAGAGCTGTTGCCGCTGGATGCAAACGGCAATGTGTTGCAGCTGCAATATGCAACCATGGATACAACCATGGCAGAGGTAACCATCAACATCTATCAAACCAAAGAACTGCCGCTGAAAATTAACTTTATCAACGAGCCGGAAAACTTTGACGAAAGCAGCTTGAAATATACCTTGTCGCAGCAGACAATGGTGGTAAGCGGTACGCCCGAAACCCTGGCAAACTTGAGCGAGTTGGCGGTAAGTGATTTTGATTTGGCTAGCTTTGAGCTGGATAAATCCTACAGTCTAACCGTAAATCTGCCCCGTGGCGTAGAAAGTAAAGATAATGTGAAAACCATTACCCTAAGCTTTGACACCAGCAATATGACAAAACGCACCATCAATGTAAGCGAGATTCGCACCATCAATGCGCCGGATAATTACGATGTGAGCGTTAACACAAAACGCATTACCAATGTTACCTTGATTGGCCCCAAAGAAGAGCTGGAAAAGCTTTCGCCAAGCAGTGTTGTGGCAACGGTGGATGTAAGTCAAAGTCAGGTGGTAACCGGTACAGAAAATCTGTCGGCAACCATTTCGGTTCCTTCTTCCAGCACAATCTTTGCAGTGGGCAGCTATTCGGTAGAATGTTCCATTACAGTAAAATCCGGGAGCTAAGGAAAAACTATGTTATTGGTAAGAGGAATTCGAGTTGCGCTTGGGGCGGCTCAGCCTGAAAAACAGGCAACCGCCGTTGCGCTTAAAACATTACGCATTGCAGAAAACGCAGTGGCACACACCGGAGTTGCAAAACTTTCGGTGGATGCACGGCACGGCAAGCCTGTGCTGGTGTACACCATTGCGATTTCCTTGAAAAACGAGGGTGCAGAACCGGCTTATGTCGGGGCTGCGCCCTGCGTTGCTATAGCCCGCCATGTGGAATTTGCACCTGTGATTGGCTCGCAAACCATGCAGCATCGCCCCGTGGTGTGCGGTCTGGGCCCGGCGGGTTTGTTCGCTGCACTGTCATTGGCACGGGCAGGGTATCGCCCCATTGTGTTGGAGCGTGGCCCTGCGTTGGATGAGCGTGTAAAAGCGGTGGAACATTTTTCTGCCACCGGTCAGTTGAACCCCAATGCAAACATTCAGTTTGGCGAGGGCGGCGCCGGAACTTTTTCGGACGGAAAACTCACTACACGCATCAACGATGAACTGTGCGGCTTTGTAACACAAACCCTGTTAAAGCACGGTGCACCCGCAGAAATTGCCTACAAGCAAAAGCCCCATGTGGGCACCGATTTGCTGCGGGGGGTAATTTTGTCCATCCGCAAAGAAATCGAAGCGTTGGGCGGTACGGTGCAGTTTAACACCTGTTTGACCGGTCTGGTGCATCGCAACGGGCGGTTGACCGGCATACAAACCACACAGGGCGATATTGCTTGCGAAACCTTGATTTTGGCGGTGGGCCATTCTGCCCGCGACACCTTTGCCATGTTGGCAGAACAGGGGTTACCGCTGGAATGCAAGCCTTTCTCGGTGGGCTTCCGTGCAGAGCACCTGCAAACCGAGATTGAAAAAAGCTTGTATCACCAAGCCGCAGGACATCCTGCCTTGCCCCGTGGCGAGTACCAGCTGAGCCACCATGTGGGCAACCGCTGTGTGTATACCTTCTGTATGTGTCCTGGTGGTCAGGTTGTGGCATCGGCCAGCGAAGAGGGCGGCGCATTGACCAACGGTATGAGCTACCATGCCCGTGACGGCAAAAATGCCAATGCGGCGGTGGTTGTCAGCGTGGACGGCAGCGATTTTTCGGGCGACCCCATGAAAGCCATTGCATTCCAGCGTGAACTGGAACGGGCGGCGTACCGTGTCGGCGGCGGTGCATATCAAGCACCGGCAGAAACCGTGGGCAGCTTTTTAAAGGGCCAAGGCCGTTTGGATTTGGGCCGTGTGCAGCCCACCTATGACCGTGGCGTGCAGGCTGCTGATTTGGGCAGCTTGTTGCCCGAGGAGTTGACAAGCAGTTTGCGGGTGGGCCTACAGGCCTTTGAACGCAAGCTGAAAGGCTATGCCGCCGCCGATGCGGTGTTGACGGGCCTGGAAACCAGAACCTCCAGCCCGGTGCGTTTGCTGCGTGGCGAGAATTTTCAGTGTACCGGCCTTTCGGGTCTGTACCCCTGTGGCGAAGGTGCCGGCTATGCAGGCGGCATTGTAAGTGCAGCGGTGGACGGCTTGCGCTGTGCCCGTGCGCTGATGCAGCAGTATGCACCAAAGTAAACAATAACAAAAATAGAAGGAAGGAATACGATGGCAAACAAAGAACCCTTTGATGAAAACAGCTTCAAAAAGCAAACAGAACACCACAAAAAGGGGTCTGGTGCATTTACAAGCGAAGACTGGGACGAACTTTGCCAGAGTATCTCCGATTTGGGTGCAGCGGTATCTTACGAAGTGGGGCGTGGCCTCAAAGAAGGTTTGAAAGAACTGAAAAAAGCACAAAAAGAGCTGGAAAAAACACAGCAGAACAATGTTGCAGTACAGCAAGCCAAACAATCGGTACGCAAAGCAACCCGAAAAGCCGATCGTATGGCGCAACGATTTTCGGATTCTGTAAAAAACGGCCTGCTGATTTTTAGCGGTGTAATTAGTATGTTGTGTGCTTGGGGCTGCGGCATTGCAGCCTTGAGTGTGGCACTGGCCGCCTTTTCCCAGCCGGGGGATACCGGCTATTGGATTGCAGGGGTGATTATCCTGTGCGTTACCTTTGGGTTTGGTGCATTGGGCAATCGGTGCTTTTCGCTGCGGTCGCTGCGGGTTCGCCGCAGACGCTATCTGGAAAGCATGGGCGAACAAACCGTTGCATCGCTGGAGCATTTTTCCAATGTGATGCAACGACCGATTCCCTTGGTGCGCAAAGACCTGCGCATGTTAATTAAACGGGGGTGGCTGCTGGGCAGCTATCTGGATGAAAAAGAACAGCTGTTTTATCGGGATATCAAAGAATACTATGCCCTGCAAGAGCAGCAGAAAGCACAGCCTGAGCCTGAATCGCAACAGGAAACACCTCAGCCAACCCAACCGCAAGAACAAACAATTTTGCAGCAGGGCAAACAGTTTTTGGCAACCTTGCAGCAGCACATCAAGGCAACCGAGCAAGATTTGCAGATTCACCAGGAACTTTGCCGTATGTATGAGCAAACCGAAGATTTGCTTGAATGGCTACAGAGTCACCCCGAATGCACGCCCAAGTTGCGAAAATTTGCCCGTTACTATATGCCTACCATTCTGAAATTGCTGGACCGTTACGATGAAGTAAAAAGCCAGCAAGGCGATGTGGCGGACCGCATTCGCCTGGAAATTGCAGGCATTCTGCATACCCTAAACATTGCATTTGAAAATCTGCGGGATGAACTTTTGAGTGATGCCGCATTGGATATTTCCACCGAAATCAGTGCCATGCAAAGCATGTTGGCGCAAGACGGATTTTCGCTGGAAGATAATTTTTACCCGAAGGAGTAACATCAATGACCTATCGTGCCTGGCAAGTCAATCAACCGGATGAAGCAGTTGCAGCCCGTTTGGCGGCGGCAATTGGTGCACCGCTGTTGTTGGCACGCATCTTAACTGCACGGGGTATGACGACACCTCAGGCAGCCATGGAGTTTCTCGCACAAGATGCACCGCTTTCTGACCCCTTTTTAATGAAAGATATGGACAAGGCCGTAAATCGTATTTTACAGGCCATTGACACCGAAGAACCCATTGTAATTTTTGGCGATTACGATGTGGACGGTGTTACCGCTACAGCATTGCTGTACTCCCATTTGCGGGGTATGGGGGCAAATGTGCGCTGCAAACTGCCAAACCGAGAAGAGGATGGCTACGGCCTGACCAACGCCATTCTGGAAGGCTTGGCGGAAAAAGGCTATAAGCTGATTATCACGGTGGATAACGGCATTACCGCTGTGCCGGAAGCCGCACGGGCAAAGGAGCTGGGCATTGATTTGGTCATCACCGACCACCACCTGCCGGGCGAGGTGTTACCCGATGCCGTTGCCGTGGTAGACCCGGCCCGTGCCGATGACGAAAGTCCCTGTAAAACCCTTTCGGGTGCAGGGGTAGCCTTTAAACTGTGCGCTGCATTGGACGGCTGCGAGCCGGAAGCCCTGCTGGATTTTTGCGGCGACTTGGCGGCAGTTGGCACGGTGGCAGACGTGATGGTGCTGAAAGGGGAAAACCGTACCATTGTAAAACATGGCTTGCAGGCAATGCAGCATTCCGAACGGCCGGGTCTTTTGGCGTTGCTGGAAGCCTGCGGCTTGGGGGATAAACCCGTAACAAGCGAGAGCATCAGCTTTGCCATTGCGCCCAAATTGAATGCGGCAGGCCGCATGGATTCGGCGGTAACGGCGTTGCAGTTGCTGCTTTGCGAAGACTACGAGCGTGCCGAACAGCTCACCGAGCAGCTGGTGGCAAACAATCAGGCACGGCAAGAGGCAGAACAGGAGATTATGGCGGAAGCCGAAGCTCAACTCACCGCCGACCCTGCACGGCAAAACGACCGTGTTATTTTGGTATGGGGTGAAAACTATCACCAAGGGGTAATTGGTATTGTGGCAAGCCGCTTGGTAGAGCGATACGGTAAGCCTGTCATTGTCATCAGTCTGCAAAACGGCGAGGGCAAAGGCTCCGGCCGCAGTGTGCCGGGCTTTAACCTGCACAAAGCCATTTGTGCCTGTGGCAATCTGTTAATGCGTTACGGCGGCCACGCACTGGCGGCAGGTTTGTCCATTCAACAGGAAAACATTGAGGCACTACGCGTTGCCTTAAATGAATTTGCGGCAAAGGAATATCCCGTGTTGGAGTGTCCGCCGTTGGAACTGGATGTTGCCGTTCAGCTGGATCGTTTGAGTGTAACCGAGGTACAGGGGCTGGATTATCTGGCACCCTGCGGAAACGGAAACCCTGCCCCCTTGTTCCTGTTGCAAGATGCAATGGTGGAAGGAGTATACCCTGTGAGCGACGGCAGACATTGTCGTTTGCGTTTGCGGCAAGGGGCCTCCAGCTTTTATGCAGCTTATTTTGGCATCAGTGTAAACGAACTGCCCTATCAGATTGGCGATCGGGTGGATGCAGCCATCACCTTGTCGGTTTACGAAGGCAAAAACGGGCCGCAGCTGTCCGGTCGCATTAAAGAACTGCGCCCGGCAGGTTTGCCGGATACCGTGGCAAAACAGGCCGCAATTTTTGATGCCTTCTGCCACGGTATGCAGCTTTCACCCCAAAACCGCACCATGTTGCTGCCGCAGCGTAGCCATATTGTGGCAATTTATCGCATGATTCAAGAGGGCACGGTGTGGGCACAGGATTTGCAGCCGGTTTTTGCAAAGCTGGGGGCAGAGCATACCGGCAAAACCCTGGTTGGCCTTATGGCATTAACCCAGCTGGGTTTGGTGGAAGTGTGCGAAACAGGTGGGGCAAAGAAATATGCGCCCATCCCGGTGGCGGAGAAAAAGGATTTATTTTCCGCACCGATATTAAAGGCGTTGGAGGGATAAGGTTATGACGGGGCAGTATGTAGTATACGATGATTTAAAACGAGTGGTGGAAGAAAGCGGCCGCTCGTATGATATAGAAATGCTGGACAAGGCCTATAAGGTGGCAGAACAAGCGCACCAAGGCCAGTTCCGCCGTTCGGGAGAACCCTATATCTGCCACCCCATTCATGTGGCAATGCTGCTGGTGGAAATGGGTATGGACACCGAAAGTCTGGCAGCGGCATTGATGCACGATGTGGTGGAAGACACTTCGGTTAGTTTGGAGGACATCCAGTCCATGTTTGGTGCCGATGTGGCCCACATGGTAGACGGTGTTACCAAACTGACCAAGATTAAATTTTCTTCGGTGGAAGAACAACAAGCGGAAAACCTGCGCAAAATGCTCATGGCAATGAGCCAAGATGTGCGTGTTATGATTATTAAATTGTGCGACCGCTTGCACAATATGCGCACAGGCGATGCATGGCCCGAGCAAAAACGCCGTGACAAGGCACTGGAAACCATGGAGGTATATGCCCCCATTGCCCACCGTTTGGGCATCAGCAACATTAAGGAAGAACTGGAAGACCGCAGCCTGCGCTATCTGGACCCCATTGGCTACGAGCATATCCGTGAGTTGCTGGCAGAAAACGGCGGCAGAGAGTTTGTAACCAACATTGCCGAGGTAATTCGTGGCCGCTTGGCGGAAAACGGCATGCCCGAAGCGGTAATGAAAAGCCGTGTAAAGAGTGTATACGGCATCTACCGCAAAATGTACATGCAAAATCGGGACTTTGAAGAAATTTATGATGTGTATGCAGTGCGCATCATTTTAGATACCGTGGCAGAGTGCTACAATGCACTGGGGGTTATCCATGATATGTATCATCCGTTGCCCAACCGCTTCAAGGACTACATTTCCACACCTAAGCCGAATATGTACCAGTCGCTGCATACCACGGTCATTGGTCACGAGGGCATCCCCTTTGAGGTGCAGATTCGCACCCACGAGATGGACCAGATGGCAGAATACGGCGTTGCCGCTCACTGGAAATACAAAGCCGGCATTCAGGGCGGCAGCCGTGATAAGCTGGAAGAGCGTTTGGCATGGGTACGCCAGCTGTTGGAAAGCCAGCGTGAAAACGAAGATGCAGGCAGCTTGTTGCAGGACATCAAAGGCGATTTGCTGCCGGAAGAAGTGTTTGCCTTTACCCCCAAGGGCGACGTAATCAACCTGCCCGCAGGCGCAACTACCATCGACTTTGCCTACGCCATTCACTCGGCGGTGGGCAACCGCATGATTGGTGCAAAGGTAAACAGCCGCATGGTATCCATTGACCATAAGGTTGTAACCGGCGAAATTATCGAAATCATTACCGGCCCGGCAGACAAGGGCCCCAGCCGTGACTGGTTGAAGATTGTTACCACCAGCGAGGCCCGCAACAAAATCCGCAACTGGTTTAAAAAGGAACGCCGTGAAGAAAACATTCAGGAAGGCCGTGCTGCGCTGGAAAAAGAGCTGCGCCGCAACCTGATTACCATTCCCGATGACAAATGGGATGAGTTTATGGCAGAAATTGCCCGCCGCCAGCGTTTGAACTCGGCGGAGGAAATGTATGCTGCATTGGGATACGGTGGCTTGCAGTTGAGCCGTTTGCTGGGCAAAATCAAGGAAGAATATACCAAGCTGAAAGCCAGCGAAGAAAAAACTGCCCCAGCATTGGCGGACATTCCCTTGAAAAAGTACAAGGGCAGCGACGGTGTTGTGGTGGAAGGCATTGACAACTGCCCCATCAAATTTGCCAAGTGTTGCAGCCCCTTGCCGGGCGACGAAATCATTGGTTTTATTACCCGTGGTTTCGGTGTGTCCATTCATAAAAAAGACTGCCCCAACGCCAAAGCAGGCGTAAATGACCCCGAAAATAAAGACCGCTGGATTAACGCCCATTGGGAAGATACCAAGCAGGAGAACTACAAAGCCAGCTTGGAAATGGTGGCAATGAACCGTGAAGGTCTGGTGGGCGAAGTGGCAATGGCACTTACCGATATGCGTGTGCCCATTTACGCCATGAATGCCCGCACGGTGGATAATGGCCGTGCCTCCATGTCGGTAACCGTTGGCATTGCCAGCACCGAGCATCTCAACAGCGTGTTGAATAAACTGCGCCATATCCGAGATGTGATTACCGTAACCCGTGTATAAATTGTTGTTGCACAAAAGGAGAATTGCACAATGCGAGCAGTAATACAGCGTGTAACCGGTGCATCGGTAACGGTAAACGGCGGCGAACCCCGTACCATTGGCCCCGGCCTTATGATTCTGCTGGGCATTAAAGATACCGATACACTGGATATCGTGCCCAAGTTGGCAGAAAAGTGTGCCCATCTTCGCATTTTTTGCGACGAAGAGGGCAAGATGAACAAAAGCGCGGTGGAATTGGGCTATTCCGCTTTGGTGGTCAGCAATTTTACCCTGTATGCCTCCACCAAAAAGGGCAAACGGCCCAGTTTTGTGGCGGCAGCCAAACCTCCGCTGGCCACCGATGCCTATGAGTTGTTTTTACAGCAAATTTCACAACAGGGTCTTAGCCAGGTAAAGCATGGCGAATTTGGTGCCGACATGCAGGTTAGCATGGTAAACGATGGCCCGGTGACCATTGTTGTGGATACCGATGAATGGTAACACAAAGAAAAGAGAGGAAAACAAATGCAGGTATATCATTTACACGGCCCTGCGCCGTACTATACCAACAGCTTTTTGGTGGTAACCGATGCAGGCAACGCCATTGCAGTGGACCCTGCACCCGGTGTGGAACAAATTGAATCGGTTTTAAAAGAAAAAAACGCAACCCTCACCCATATTTTACTGACCCATGGGCACCATGACCATGTTTGCAGCGTGGAAGCCTTGAAAGAAAAGTGGAACTGCAAGGTTTATCTGGATTCGGCCGATGCAAGCGGATTGGAGCTTCAGCCCCTGCGTGGTACCTACGAACAATATGAGGACGGCGGCGTGATTCAGGTGGACGAAGCCACCTTTACCACATGGCACACACCGGGCCATACCGAAGGTTCTTGGCTGATTGAATGTGGTGGTTTGCTGTTTGCAGGCGATACCCTGTTTGCCGGCTCGGTGGGCCGTACCGACCTGCCCGGCGGCGACCCCAAAAAGCAACGGGAAACCATTCAAAAAATCAAAAATTTGCCCCTGCCGAATGATACCACCGTTTTGCCGGGTCATGGCGAATTTACCACCTTGGGGCAAGAAAAAGAAACAAACCCCTATTTTTTCATGTAAGGAGCATTCATGCAAATTTATATTAAGGGCTTATCTTCGGCTTACGAGCCGGAAAACATCGCCCGCATGTTTTTCCCGGGGGCAACCCCCGCAAAGGCATACTGCCGCAAAGAAGATATGGTATTTGCTTGGGCAGGCAAGTATAAAATGGTGGCAGCACTGCGTAAAAATGGTGTGTGCAAATGCTGCACGGCACCCTTGCCCGAACAACCCGAACAGCTGGAATTTGCGCTGTCCACCTTGGTGTACAATCTGCTTACCGAAGCAACGGGAATGCGGCTGCCTTGGGGCAAATTAACCGGCGTACGCCCGGTACGCATCATTCACGATAAGCGCGCCGCAGGCTACACCGATGAGCAAATCGAGGCCCTGTTCTGCCAGGACTTTGACTGCACAAAGGAAAAGTATCAACTGGCAAAAAGCATTGCAGATTTACAGCGGCCCATCTTGGCAAGCCGCAAACCAACCGATTACAGCCTGTACATCGGCATTCCGTTCTGTCCGTCCCGTTGCAGTTATTGCAGCTTTGTGTCCCGCACACTGGGTCGTGACCAAACCATGGTACAGCCTTATGTGGATAAACTGTGCCAAGAAGTGCGTGCCATGAAGCAGCAGGCCGAGCAATGCGGCTTATCCCTCAAAACCATCTACATTGGCGGCGGTACCCCCACCAGCTTGTCCGCAGACCAGCTGCGCCAGCTGATGGGAACGGTACGGGAGTGCTTTGATTTGAGCCAGCTGGAAGAGTACACCGTGGAAGCAGGCCGACCCGACTGTACCGACGAGGAAAAATTGCAGGTGTTAAAGGAGTACGGCGCAACCCGTATTTCCATCAACCCCCAAACCTTCCAAGACGATGTGCTGGTGAACATTGGTCGCAAGCACACCGCAGAAGACATCCGCCGCTGTTTTGCACAGGCACGGGCAGCAGGGCATACAAATATCAATATGGATTTGATTGCCGGCCTGCCGGGTGACACGGTGGAAGGCTTTAAGCAAAGCCTGAAAATCGCCATTGAAATGGACCCCGAAAACATTACGGTACATACATTGACCTTGAAGCGTGCTTCCAATCTGGTGATTGAAAACCGAGAAGAAGCCTATGCGGATGTGGCAGAAATGGTGGATGCATGCGAGGCACTGGCACAGGCAGGGTATCAGCCATATTATTTGTACCGTCAAAAAAATACGCTGAAAAATCTGGAAAACACCGGTTGGTGCAAGCCGGGTTACGAAGGGTATTACAATATTTATATTATGGAAGAAGTTCACTCGATTTTAGCTGCAGGAGCAGGTGCCAGCACAAAGTTGTGCCAACCCGATGGGGATCGCATTGAACGAATTTTCAATTATAAGTATCCCACCGAGTATATCGAAGGATTTGACGTGATTCTTCAGCGAAAAGAAGGAGTGAGCGAATTTTATGCCCGCTATCTGGATTCCCAAACGACTGGTTGAAATCAGCTTGGTTAATACAGCAGCCGAAAGCCCGCAAAGCTTTGTAAAGCATTGCGAAGATGAGTACGAGGCACGCATTCAGGCGGCTGCCAGCGAGGTTTTGGCAAGCGGCTGCAAGGTGGTTATGCTAACCGGCCCTTCCGCATCGGGCAAAACCACCACAGCCCACAAATTGGCCGCTGCGCTTTGTCAGCGTGGCAGCCATACACAGGTTATCAGTTTGGATAACTTTTATAAAAATTTAGACAGCTACCCCCGTTTGCCGGACGGCACCAAAGACTATGAAAACATCACCGCTTTGGATGTGGAAGAAATTCAAAAATGCCTGTTGGAGCTGATTCAAAACGGCCGTACCGATTTGCCCGAATTTGACTTTTTAACCGAAAACCGCAAAGCCGAGCGCATTCCGCTGGAGCTGAACGGCGGTATCTGCATTGTGGAAGGCATCCATGCATTGAATCCACTGCTCACTGTGAATTTGCCTAAAAATGGAATCTATAAAATCTACGCAGGCCTGCGGGAAGAATACAGTTATAAAGGGCAGCGCATTCTGCCAACACGGGATATCCGTTTGGCACGGCGCATGGTGCGAGATTATAAGTTCCGTGGCCACAGTTTGGAAAAAACCCTCTCCATGTGGGACCAGGTTTGCGCCGGCGAGGATCAGTTCATCAAGGTGTTCAAAACCGAAGCACAGCTTTTGCTGGATACCTCGTTCAGCTACGAAATTTGTTTGCTGGCACCCTTTGTCACCCAGCTGGCAGGCAAATTGCCGGATCATCACCCAAAAGCAGAACGCCTAAATGCGTTGGCAGGCAATTTTGCCTTGGTAACCCCCATGGATTTTGCCCTCATGCCGGAAAACTCGATGCTGCATGAGTTTTTGGGATAAGGTACATTGCATCCTTGTGTGGGGTGCAGTATAATGAAACCACAACACATATCGCTTCGCTTATAAAGCTAAAAAGAGGTGTAACATTATGAATATTGATTTTGATAAAATCTTAGCCACCGGCGCACAACTGGCCGATAGCGCAAAAAAGACCGCTGTGGATTTGGCAAACAAGGGCAAAAAGCAGGTTGATTTGCTGAACGCACAAACCCGTTTGCACAAGACACAGCGTCAGCTGGGTGCTTTGGTGTACAGCCTGGCGAAAAACGGCGAAGAAAATGACCTGCTGGTGAAAAAATACGTTGAGGCTATCTCTCGCATTGAAGAGGAAATTGAGGAGCTGAAAAAGCGCGAGGCAGAGCAAACTGCAACAGAATCCGCAAACAGCCCCCTGGTTTACACCTATACCATGGAGCAGGAAGAGCCTGCCGCCGAAACCGAAAAGGTATGCCCCCAGTGCGGTGCATTGGTGGAGGAAGACGCTTTGTTCTGCAAGCATTGCGGCACACAGCTGTAAAAAATACCGACAAAAAATCAAACAAAACGGAACAGACTGGCGTTTGTTCCGTTTTTTTGTGGGCGAATTTCTGCACAAAGGCTGCGAAAATTCATGTTTTTCATAGAAAAATAAGCCAAAATAGCACAGTTTTCTATTGCAAGGAATGAAAACCGCATTCCTGAGCCAAAAATAGGGCAAAAGGGCTTGAAATGGGGCTTTAACTAGGGTAAAATATGAAAAGCCGTAATTTGGGGGAGGTTGTGTTTTATGGTAAAATTTCAGCCCAAAGAACACTATACCATGCAAGATTTGGTGGAGATTGTTTCGCTGTTGCGCGATCCGCAAGGCGGTTGCCCGTGGGATCGGGAGCAAACACACCAAAGCATTCGTATGAACTTTATTGAAGAAACCTACGAAGTAATTGATGCCATTGACCGGCAGGATGCACATTTGCTGCAAGAAGAGCTGGGCGATGTGCTGTTGCAGGTTGCACTGCACAGCCAGATGGAAGCAGAAGCCGGTCGGTTTACCTTTGATGAGGTATGCGATGGAATCTGCAAAAAGCTGGTGTACCGTCACCCCCATGTGTTTGGCGAAATGGGCGCAGTTACCAGCGGCGAAGCACTGGTAAACTGGGAGCTGCTGAAAAACAAAGAAAAGGGCAGAGCCACCGCAAAAGATAGGCTGGAGAGTGTTCCCCATAGTTTTCCTGCCTTGATGCGTGCGGCAAAGCTGCAAAAGCGTGCAGCGGCCTATGGGTTTGATTGTGAAAATCCGCAAGATGCGCTGCAAACACTGAAACAGCAGATTGCACAGCTGGAATCTGCATTGCAGCAGGGACAAGCCGTGCCGCCGGTAGGGGATGTGCTGTTTGCGGCAACCGCATTGTGCCGCAGTCTAAAGCAAGACCCCGAGCAGGCCCTAACCCAAGCATCGGATGCATTTATGCAGCAGGTAATTCGCTGTGAAGAAATGGCTGCATCGCAAGGAACTTGCTTGCAAGATGTAAGCGATGAACAGCGCAACGAGTTTTGGCAGCAGGCCAAACAAGAGCAGTCCTCAAAGACCTGAGGTCTTTGTACTGATAAATCATTCTGGAGGTAAATTTAAAATGACTAAAGTTGAACTGATTGCTGCGGTCGCAGAGAACGCTGGCCTTTCTAAAAAAGACGCTGAGCAGGCTGTTAACGCTACTGTAGAGGCTATCACCGCTGCTCTGGCTAAGGGCGATAAGGTTTCTCTGGTAGGCTTTGGCACCTTTGAGACCCGTGAGCGTCCCGCTCGCAAGGGCCGCAACCCCCGCACCAAAGAGGAAATCACCATTCCTGCAACCACTACCCCCGCTTTCAAGGCTGGCAAGGCTCTGAAAGACGCTGTTGCTAAGTAAGTTTTTTAAACCGATGTAAAGCTGTGCAAAGGGCATACCCTGGGCAAAGTGTATGGTTTAATCCCGTTGCCGGGCCCGGTGTTGGGCTTTTGGTGGCGGGATTTTGTTTTAACCAAAGGAGTGAATGTTATGCGTATTGATAAGTATTTAAAGGTGAGCCGTTTAATCAAACGTCGTACCGTAGCCAACGAGGTGGCCGATGCAGGGCGTATTATAGTAAATGGTCGCTTGGTAAAAGCAAGCTATGCGGTAAAAGAGGGCGATGTGATTGAAATTACCTTTGGCAACCGTCCCGTTAAGGTAAAGGTGCTGTCAACCCAAGCGCCGCTGGGCAAAGATGTAGCCCGTGAGATGTACCAGCTGATTGAGGAATAAAAAAGACCGCTGCCTGCATATACTGCACAAAAACCCGATTCACAAACGGGACAAAAAAGCAGGTGTAAAAATGCAGGGAAAACGTTTTGAACAATTGCAAACCACGGCAGAAACCGCCGCAAAGCTGCCCCACAATATTATTGTGGAAGAGCGGCATTCCATTACAGCAACGGGAATTACCCGAATTGTGAGTTACGATGAACAGGGTGCCACACTGGAAACACAAAAGGGTATTTTAACCATTGGCGGCCGTGGCATTCAAGTGAGCGAGCTTTCCATTCAAACCGGCGAGCTGAAAATTTCCGGACAAATTGACTACTTGCAATATTCGGAACCCAGCCAAAGCGTCGGCGGATTTTTCCGACGTATGGCACGGTGAGCCAATGGTAGCGCATATTGCGGTTCCGTATGTTTTGGCAGATGCCCTATGCTGTTTGGGGCTGGGTTTTTTGTTGGCGGCACTGTACGACACAGCACGGTTTTTCTTGGGGCATACAAAAGTGGTGTGCTTTGTGCTGGATCTCAGCAGCTTTTTTCTGGCGGCAATGTTGCTTTGCAGCTTTTCGGCAGGGCGCAGCTACAGTGGTGTAGTGCGCTGGTATATGGCGGCAGGGCTGCTGGCGGGTATGTTGGGGTATTTTTTTGTACTGGCCCCCGCAACCGGAGCATTGCAGCGGCTGGTGCAATGGCTGTTATCGCTGCCGTTTTTGTTGCTTACGCTGTTTCTCGTTCGCCCGCTGTGGCGGCTGCTGAAAAGGCGATTTGGTCAGGTGCAAAAAAAGCGCAAACAAAAGGCGGCAAAACAAAAGACAAAACAGTTGCAAAAAAAGGCCCAGGTGTTGTATAATTCTAATTAAAAGTAAGTTTTGTGTAACAGGCGGCATGCCGCAAAGGGTGGGAAAGACATGGCAAAGACAACAAAAAAGAAAGCTACACTTTCCGGGCTAATTGTGCGCGGCGGTGTTTTGCTGTTGGGCGGTTATCTGGTTGTTGGTATGATTTTCAATCAGGTTGAAATTTCCGCTAAAAAACAGCAGCTGGAAACATTGCAGCAGCAGTTGGAAAACCAGCAGGCACAAAACGACGAACTTTCTCGCGTGTTGGAGTCGGGCAGTGATGAAGAACTGATTGAACGCGTTGCGCGGGATAAGCTGGGGTATGCAAAGCCCAATGAACGGGTATTTGTAGACATTACGGGCAAATAACTACGATGCAAAAGGCAAGTAGCCTTTTCATAATATAATATAAGTAATAGGAGAAATAGGGGTTACATGGCGTTACAATTAGAGGTAGGAGCAATTTTAGAAGGTAAAATCACCGGTGTAAAACAGTTTGGTGCATTTGTGGCGTTACCCGAAAACAAAACCGGAATGGTTCACATTTCCGAGGTTTCCAACGGCTTTATTGAGGATCTTTCTACGGTTTTAAGCGAAGGCCAAACCGTAAAAGTAAAGGTTATGAACATTGGGGAAGACGGCAAGATTGCTCTTTCGATTAAGCGCACCTTGCCCCCGGAACCTCGTCCGGCACGTGCTCCCCGCTCCAACGGTGCAGGCGCAGGTGCAGGCCGTCCGCAGCGTGGCGGTCGCAGCGATGCACCCCGTGTATGGCAGCCGAAAGCACAGCAGGCACAGGGCGACATGAGCTTTGAAGACATGATGGCAAAGTTCAAGAGCCAAAGCGAAGAAAAAATGTCGGATTTAAAGCGTGTTACCGAAAATCGTCGTGGCGGCGGTTATTCCCGTCGACGTGGCTAATAAAAAGACTCAAACCATACAAGTGGTTTGAGTCTTTTTTGTTGTCAAAAACCAAAATTTGTTACAGTTGCTTAATAAAGTGTTTACAATTTAGTGCGATTTTGCCCTTTATTTTTTGTGTAAATGTGATATAATATAACCATCAAAAAGAAGAATATCAACACGAAACGCACAAAATGCTGTTTTCGATATTCTTCAAAAGGAGGCAATGGTTTATGAAGGTCACATGCACTGGTAGAAAGGTTTCTTTAAAACCGAGTTTTGTAGAAAAGGCGCAAGCAAAGCTGGACAAGCTGGATAAGTTCTTCGCCAGCGAAGCCCAGGCACAGGTTACTGTTACCGTTGAAAAAAGTGGACAAACGGTTGAAGTTACAGTGCGCGACAAAGGCCTTGTAATCCGGGCTGAAAAAATGGCAGAACGCATGGAGGATGCGCTGGATGATGCAGTAGAACTGCTGACCCGCCGCCTGGTAAAGAACCGCAAGCGTTTGGGCGATAAGCTGACCCGCGCTGCCGCAGTAGAATGGCAGGCGGAACCCGAACACGAAGAGGAATACGATGTTATCCGTGAAAAACGGTTTGCCGTAAAACCCTGCAGCACCGAAGAAGCAATTTTGCAGATGAACCTGCTGGGCCACAACTTCTATCTGTATCGCAACATGGAAGACGACCAGATTCAGGTTGTTTATCGCAGAGCAAACGGTACTTATGGTGTACTGATTCCCGATAACTACTAAGCAATAAAAAGAAGCCGCTTATTATAAGCGGCTTCTTTTATTTGGCGTTTGCCAGTTTTTCCAGAGCAAGCTCTTTTGTTTCCACAAAAAAGAATTGATTGCCCTTGTTGGATTCGTAAATAAAATCTTTTAATGGCTTGCTGGTATAACGTGAGTAATCGCCGTAAATGGCCATTTTAATGTGATAGTTTGTGAATTTTTGTAAAATTTCACCGGCAAGCCCTGTGCTAAGAATAAAAAAGTCTTCGCAAATCAGCGATTTATCAATTGCAATTCGGTTGCAATTATGCTGGTATTGCAAATCCATGGCAAGCGATAAGGCGGAACCGGTGTCGGTAATTATTTTATCGGTTCCGTCTACAATGCAGATTGTATGACCGTTTTGCGTATGCGTTGTAATATGCAAAAGAAAACCTCCTATAGAAAAATTTTTTATACTATAACACAACAAGAGAAAACCTGCAAACAAAAATCAAAAAACAGCTTGCACGCGAAATGCGCCTATGCTATAGTAAACACTACGACATTGTACACCGGTTTGTATCAGGCAAAGGCTTGGGGAGCAAACCGCATAAAAAAGGAGTTTCCTTATGAAGTTTGATTTAATTGCACCCTGTTATTTTGGCACCGAAAGCACCGTAGCCTTTGAGGTTCGCCGTTTGGGTGCCGAAGATGTAAAAGTTACCGACGGCCGCATTGCGTTTTCCGGCCCTGCAGATATCATTGCAGCGGCAAACCTGAATTTGCGCTGTGCCGAGCGTGTGCTGGTTTTGCTGAAAACCTACACTGCCACCACCTTTGACGAATTGTTCGACGGTGTGGCAAGCATTCCTTGGGAAGAGCTGATTCCTGCCGATGCACAGTTCCCCGTAAAGGGTTCCAGCTTGTCCAGTACCTTGTCCAGCGTGCCGGCTTGTCAGAGTATTGTAAAAAAGGCTGTGGTAGAACGGCTGAAAAAAGGCCATAAAACCTTGATGCTGCCCGAAACCGGCGCACTGTATAAAATCCGTTTCTCCATCCGCAAAAATGTGGTGGAGATTATGCTGGATACCTCTGGCGATGGCTTGCATAAGCGTGGCTACCGCCGCAATGCCACCGGCGCACCCATTAAGGAAACCTTGGCGGCTGCCATTGCCGACTTGGGCCGTGTGCGGAGAGATTCCATTGTGGCAGACCCCTTCTGTGGCAGTGGTACCATGGTAATTGAGGCAGCACAAAAAGCCTTGAACATTGCACCGGGTTTGCGCCGTCGCTTTGCTGCGGAGCATTACACCTTCTGCCCGCCGCAAATTTGGGCACAGCAGCGTGAAAAGGCATTGAGCGAAATCCGCAAAGATGCTGCGTTTGAAGGCTTTGGTTATGACATTGACCCGGCAGCTGTGGCACTGGCAACCCAGAATGCAAAGCTGGCAGGCGTGGGCGACCGCTGTCGTTTTGAGTTGGCGGATGTAAAGGACTTTGCACCCCGCCCCGAAATGATTGTGTTGACCAATCCGCCGTATGGCGAACGCCTGGGCGATTTGGCAACCGCTGCAAAGCTGGCTGCCACTCTGGGCAAAGCATTGGAGGAACATCCCGTATCCGGTGCGTACATTATTACCGCCGATGCAGACTTGGAAAAGCATCTGGGCAAAAAGGCAAATCGCCGCCGCAAACTGTACAACGGCATGTTACCTTGTCAGGTTTACATGTATTTCTAATTCAATCAAAAAAGGGACAGGGCATTTAAAGCCCTGTCCCTTTTTGCTGTTAAGCAACTTGATAAATGGTATATTCGCCCTGCTGGAACAGCAAGATGCAGTTTTGCTGAAACCATGCTTCATTTACGGTGTAATCGTTGCGTTCGGCGTTGGAAATCATCACATAGGCAATGTCCCATTGTGCCAAAGCTTCTTGGCTGGGGAATTCATAAAGCTGCGCTACTGCTTGCTCTTGCACGCTGTAATCCATGCCGTGGAAATACAGCCATGTGCTGGAGGCACACAAAATAGAACGACCTGCAAGGCTTAATACCGGATTAAGCAGTTGGGTTCCGGTTAAAAAACGGCCCAGTGGGTCGGTGTTTTCTTCCACATAATCGGCAACCGCAATGGCGTCGCTGTTAAAATGTTGGTAGTGGCTTACGGCTTCACGTCCCAAGGTGAGAACACTGCCAAAGGTGCCCAAGAACACCACAAACGCCGCCGCAACCGCCTGCAATTTTTTGGCAGGAATGCGCTGCAAAAGGTCTACAAGCAGGTTGGCAACCAGAATACAGCCTAGGAGATGCCAGATGTACAGCAACTTGTTGTTGTCGTAATTGTTGGGCTGAAATTCAATAAATTCGCTGATCAGCAAAATCAAAAGGCCGCCGCCATAAAGCCAGCGCAGGTTCTTTTTGGCGTGTACAAAGGCCGGAATCAGCAACAGATACACAATGCCAATGTTTTTTATGTAGAACCAAAGGTAAAAATCCCCTTCGTTTGCCCAGTTAAAATGCCAGCGCAAAAATCCGCTGCCCTCTTGGGTGTGGGGGATAATCTGAGTAAAAACAAGCGGAATCCAAACCAGTGCAGTGCCCACACCAAACCGAACCCAGGCGGCCAGTGCTTTGGGATTGGTCTTGTACTGCAAAACAGCACGAAGGAACAAAACCAAACAGATGAGCACCAACGCCAATGCCGAATGGGTTTGCACCAGCGGAATACAAGCCGCCATAAGAATGAGCGCAGGCCATAGTTGTAGCTCGTTCTTGAAGGCAAAACGAACCAGAAGAATCAAACAGGGGAAAAGGAACGCCCAGCCGAACAGGGTGGCACGCTGCGGCACCAGCAGGTCGGCAATGGGGTTGACCCAACGAATGTTTTCTTGTACATAATTGGTGGGCGTTTCATAATAGGCGGTGAAAATGCGGGTAAAGTTTTGCCAGTCGCCATTGATGAAGTATACAAACCCAAAGCCGCTGCCCGAAAAGAACAGCCAATAAGCAAGGGTCGCTTTGATATGGCTGCCCAAAAGTTCATCGGCAAGAACCCAGCCGCCGCCAAACACAGCAACCAATGCCACAACCTGCGGCAGAATGCAGGCAAATTTTAAGCTGGCACCAAACAGCAAGAACACGCTAGAAACACTCTCACACAAAAAGGGATAGCCATACAGTTCTTGTCCTGCAAGCATGGGGAACACAGGGGGAAACAAGCCCTGTTCTGCAATGCTTTTGATAAAGTTCAGGTGCATGGGCAGGTCGCTGTAGGTACTTTGCCCGCACCAATAGCCGCCGTCTTTCCAGTAAAGGGTATGCGTGTGCAGCAGCCATACCGTAAAGAACAGCAATGGCAGAACGCACAGCCAAAATGCAGGGCTGCCCTTGGTGCATGTAAGCGAGCCTTGGGGCTGCCCACGGAACAAACGGGAAGCAAGGAAAGGCCGGCAGGCAAGGATGAGTGCCACAAGCCCAGCCAATAAAGCAGCCGAAAGCCGAAAACCAAATACCAAGGCAAACAAAGCAGGCAATCCGGTTAAAAAGACAAGACCGAATCCGGCAGAAAAAACCGTGTGAACCGCAACCGAAGCGGTGGGCTGAATCCAACGGCTTACCGATAATCCGGCGGCTAAAAAAATCAAAAGATATCCAAAACAAATTATAACAGAAATCATACGCCCTCCAAATCAAACGGTGGAGTATATTCTTCTTTGGCACTGCTTTTTTCCTGCATGTAGCCTTCGGTTAACCCCAGCTGAATGGCATAGTCCACAACCTGACCGTATTCCCATGTGGAAATGCGGCGTTTCAGATGCTTGTGGGCATCTGCTTTGTAAAAGGGGGTGTACTGGCTCATCAGGCTGGGGATAAAGCGATTCTTGGGCAGGCTTGCCATAAAGTCCAGCACCGCCTTGCTGTCTTGCAGAGCACCGGGCAATGCCATGTGCCGCAGAATTACACCTTTCTGCAGTAGCCCGTTTGCATCAAACACAGGGGCACCCGTTTGCTGCAATGCCTGCTCCACCGCAGGCTTGCAAACATCAAAATAATTGGGTGCAAGGGAATAAAGCCCGGACAGTTCACGGGAAACATATTTCACGTCCAGCAGCCAAATATCCACCCAGTCTGCTAACATGCGAACGGTTTCCGGGGTTTCGTATCCGCTGGAGTTGTAAACGATGGGCAGGGTTAGCCCCTGCTGCTTGGCCTGCTGCAATGCGGGCAGAATCCAGGGCAGCCACTGGGTGGCGGTAACCAGATTGATGTTGTGTGCGCCTTTTTGTTGCAGCTCTAAAAAAATCTGAGCCAGCCGCTCGGGGGAAATGGCTTTGCCCAAACCTTCGTGGCTGATTTTATAGTTTTGACAATAACAGCATTTTAAGCTGCAATTGGAAAAAAATACGGTTCCGCTGCCTTGGCTGCCGCTGATGCAGGGTTCTTCCCAATGGTGCAGCGCAGCCCGTGCCACCATAAGCCGATTGCCTGCACCGCATACACCGGCACGCTGGGTGCGGTCGGCATGACACAAACGGGGGCAAAGGGTGCAGGAAACGGGAATATCTAACATAACCTTCCTCCCAAAATACGAATAATACGCCACTGCAATGCACAATGGCACAGAATTAAAAATACTATACCATATTTTGCGGGGATTGTGTTATAATTAAATAACAGTATGATGGGAGAGTATCGACAGGGCTCAGCGTTGGAAAGCTCAGCGTTTTACCCCCGGAAGGAGGGCGTTTCCTGTGCAGAACAAAGCTGCCGAGGTGCGCAAACATTTAAAGTATCTAACTCTTTTGGCAAGAGAGTACCCCAACATTGCCAGTGCATGCAGCGAGATTATCAACTTGCAGGCAATTTTAAAGCTGCCCAAAGGCACCGAACATTTTATGAGCGATTTACACGGCGAGGCAGAAGCCTTTACCCATATTGTAAACAGTGCTTCGGGTGTTATTAAAGAAAAGGTGGACATGGTGCTTGGTCCTACCGTTTGCGCCGAAGAGCGGGCGGAATTTGCCACCTTGATTTATTATCCTGCAAAAAAGCTTGAGTCCCTGAAAAAAGGCCAAACCGATTTGGAAGGCTGGTATCGGCAAACCTTATACCGTTTGATTGATGTGTGCCGTATGGTGTCGTCCAAGCATACCCGCAGTTTTGTGCGCAAACGCTTGCCGCCCAATTACGCCTATATTTTGGACGAGCTGCTCCACGCCCATTTTGAAGACCACAACAAGGAATTTTATTACAACGAAATTTTGGCCAGCATTATCGATGTGGGACGTGCCGATGATTTTATCGAGGCACTGTGCAAGTTAATTAAAAGCCTGGCGGTTTTTAAATTGCATATTGTGGGCGATATTTTCGACCGTGGTCCCCGTCCGGATTTGATTATGGAACAGCTGATGAGCCATCACTCGGTGGACATTCAGTGGGGCAACCATGACGTGGTATGGATGGGTGCAGCGGCAGGCAGCCCCATCTGCATTGCAACGGTACTGCGTACCACCTTGGCATATAACAATCTGGAAGCGTTGGAAGATGGCTACGGCATCAACCTGCGCCCCTTGGCACTGTTTGCGGAAACCGAATATCGGGATTGTGATATGCATCACTTTTATCCAAGACTGAACGACAAGCAGAGCCACTATCAGCGGGGCGATATGATTCGGGCTGCCCGTATGCACAAAGCCATTGCAATGATTATGTTTAAACTGGAATGTCAGGTCATCGACCGCAATCCGGATTTTGAAATGGAAGGCCGCGACTTTTTGCGCCGCATCGACTACCAAAACGGAACCGTTGAGGTGGAGGGCAAGCGATACCCCTTGTTGGATGACGATTTTCCAACGGTAAATCCGGCGGACCCGGCGCAGTTAACCCGACAGGAACAAGAAGTTATGGAAGCCTTGCAGCGCAGTTTTTGCGAAAGCGAAAAGTTGCAACGGCATGTACGCTTTTTGTTTGCCAAAGGCGGCGTGTATCACATTGAAAACGGCAATCTGCTGTTTCATGGTGCAGTTCCCCTTACCGAAAGCGGCAGTTTTGCGGTGGAAACCTTTGAGCAGCACGGCTATGCAGGCAGAGCCCTAATGGACTATTGCGACGAGCGAGCAAGAAGAGGATATTTCTCTCCGCTTGGCAGCGAAGAACGCCAAAGCGGCTGTGATTTTTTGTGGTACTTGTGGTGTGGAAAACTTTCGCCGCTGTATGGTCGTGATAAGATGACCACCTTTGAACGGCTGTTTGTGGCAGACCCCGAAACCCATGTGGAAACCAAAAATCCGTACTATCACCACATTAACGACTCAAAAATGGACCGTGCCATTTTGGCAGAGTTTGGGCTGGACCAAACCCATAGCCACATTGTAAACGGACATGTTCCGGTGCGGGCGGCAAAGGGAGAAACTCCGCTGAAAGGCGGCGGTCGAGTTATTGTGATTGACGGTGGTTTTTGCCGTGCGTATCACGATAAAACAGGAATTGCAGGGTATACCTTGGTGTACAACAGCCGTGGATTAACCCTGCGCCAGCATCAGCCCTTTGAAAGTGTGGAAAAAGCAATTGAAGAAAATCTGGACATTGCTTCTACGGTGGATGTATTTGAAACCATAGAAAAGCGAATGTTGGTTGGCGATACCGACGAGGGCAGAAAACTGGCTGCCAATGTGCAGGATTTGAAACTTTTGGTACAGGCCTATCAAATGGGTTTGGTTAAAGAAAAAGAATAAAATTAAGCCTACAGCAAATGCTGTTTGCATAAAAAAGCAATCAAAGAAAAAGGAGACTATAAATATGGCTACCCCTCATAACAAAGCAGAAAAAGGTCAAATTGCAAAAACCGTGCTGATGCCCGGTGATCCTCTGCGCGCAAAGTTTATTGCAGAAACCTTTTTGGAAAACCCCGTACAGTTTAACGATGTGCGCGGTATGCTGGGCTACACCGGTACTTACCAGGGCCGTCCCATCAGCGTAATGGGCAGCGGCATGGGCATGCCTTCCATCGGCATCTACTCCTATGAGCTGTACAGCCAGTACGGTGTAGAAAACATCATTCGCATTGGCTCTGCCGGTTCTTACACCGAAAAAGCAAAAATTTACGATGTAGTTATGGCTACCGCCGCTTACTCCGAAAGCAGCTTTGCTAAAACTCAAAGCGGCTGCGAGGATGACACCTTGAAGCCCAGCGAAGAGTTGTGCAACGCACTGCGTGCAAGCGCAGAAAAGCTGGGCATCCCCATGGTAGAAGGCACCATTCACTCCAGCGACGTATTCTACCGCCACGACGACAGCAAAAACCCCACCTACTGGGAAGTTCTGCGTGACGAAAAGGGCTGCGTTGCCGTAGAAATGGAAAGCTTTGCACTGTTCCACAATGCAAATGTTCTGGGTAAGCGTGCCGCTTGCTTGCTGACCATTTCCGATAGCTTTATCAGCCACGAGGAAACCACCGCAGAAGAGCGTCAGACCAGCTTTACCAATATGATGAAGATTGCCCTGGGCGTGGAGATTTAATTTATGGATAAAAAAGAGTTGATTCGCTTGGCCTTTGAAGCCCGCGAAAAAGCGTATGTGCCGTATTCTCATTTTTCGGTAGGCGCAGCGTTGCTGGCAAAGGACGGCCGCGTGTTTACCGGCTGTAACATTGAAAGTGCATCCTATACTCCAACCCAGTGTGCCGAGCGCACCGCACTGGGCAAAGCTGTAAGCGAAGGCGCAAGAGAATTTTCCATGTTGGCAGTGGTTGGCGCAAAACAGGGCGAGCGCAACACATTGGTAACTTCGCCTTGTGGCGTATGCCGCCAAATGCTGTATGAATTTTGCAGCCCCCATATGCCGATTATTATGGCAAAAAGCGAAGACGATTATGTGGAAATGACACTGGGGCAGTTGCTTCCCCTGGGCTTCGGTCCGCTAAATCTACAGTAAATGATTGCTGTAAACATTTTGTAACTACCATTTTGTTGAAATATATCGAATAAATCGGTATAATAAAAACGCAAGTGAGAAAAGGGCAATGGAAACGTTGCCCTTTTTGCGAGTCATGAGTTCGCGAAGCATGACTTGTTAACGTAATTATGTCTGAAACAGAGAAGGAGACAAAATCATGAAAAAACTGATTGCTCTCGTATTGGCTGCAACTATGGCATTTTCCATGGTAGCTTGCGGCGGTAACACCAGCGGCACAACCAACAGCGCAACCAGCAATGGTGCAAATGCACAGACCAGCGGTAACACCGAGATTGCTTTCATCACCGACGTTGGCAACATCGATGACCACTCTTTCAACCAGTACAGCTACGAAGGCGTTTCCAGCTTTGCTACTGCAAACAACATCAAGGCAAACTACTTCCGTCCTGCTGATGATACCGATGCAGACCGTATGGACGCTATCGAACAGGCTATCCAAGACGGCGCTAAGGTTGTTGTTATGGCTGGCTACCTGTTTGCTCCCTCTCTGGAGCAGGCACAGGCTAAGTATCCCGATGTACAGTTCCTGGCTTTGGACGTAAGCACCGGCGATTTGGCTGAGCCCGCAAGCAACACTGCACTGATCACCTACCGCGAAGAGCAGGCCGGTTACCTGGCTGGCTACGCTGCTGTAGAAGACGGCTACACCAAGTTGGGCTTCTTGGGCGGCGTTGCGGTTCCCGCTGTTATCCGTTACGGTTACGGCTTTGTTCAGGGCGCAAACGAGGCTGCTAAGGAACTGGGCGTACAGGTTGACATGAAGTACTGGTACTCCGGCTCTTTTGAAGCAAACGACGAAATCAAGGCTAAGATGGATAGCTGGTACTCTGCCGGCACCGAAGTAGTATTTGCTTGCGGTGGCGCAATTTACAGCTCTGCAATCAGCGCAGCTGAGGCTTCTGCAAATGGCGGCAAGATTATCGGTGTTGACGTTGACCAGAGCGCTGACGGCGAAATGGTTATCACCAGCGCAACCAAGGCTCTGGCTCACTCTGTTGAGCTGGCTTTGCAGGATTGTGTAGACAACGGCTGGAAGTGGAGCGAGGCTTACGCAGGTAAGGAAACCGTTCTGGGTGCAGCTGAAGATTGTGTTGCTCTGCCCATGGAAACCAGCAAGTTCACTACCTTCAATGCAGAGAAGTATGCTGCAATCTACAACCAGCTGAAAGACGGCGTTCTGGTTGTTGACAACAGCAGCAATCCCGACGTTCATCCCGAAACCACCAACGTTACTGTTGATTGGCAGTAATGTTTTGTTAGACAATCAAGTAATCTAACCTACTAAGAGGACATTCGTCACATAGGACCAATGTCCTCTTTTTGTATAAAGAAAACCACGCGATAGTCGCGTGGTTCAAAAGAAGGCTTGTGCCGATAATGTAGAAAGAAAAACT
>CALWNI010000009.1 GCA_944382775.1 uncultured Allofournierella sp. | reverse complement strand
TTACAGGTAGCAGGGAAAAGTAAGGCAAAAAACAAACAGCCACTTTTCAGCGGCTGCCTGTGATAGTGATGCGATGATAAACTTTCAGAACCCCTTTTAGGGGTTAGTAAGTATTAATCCCTCTGGGGTCTGAGAAAACCACTAGTTCACTAGTGGTTTTTATTATGATAATGAGTAGGATATGTTTCAGAATGCGCTGTTCATCACTTTTTGGATCAAAAAGTGGCATATTTGAACAAATGCGATATTGTTGGTTCTTAGTAAAACGTAAAAGAATGATTTTAATATAATTTTTATATTTTGGGCAAGAATTCAAGAATAATGCAATATTTTGTATACAAATTGGAGTTTTACAATAAAATACACAAAGTGTTGTTTTGGAGGAAGTTTTTTGTTATAATAATATCGTATGAGTAAAAATAAAGCAGGAGTCTGGTTATATGGCACCATGGATGAAAATACTGCGTGATGCTGCATGGTTGACGCAGCTTGGTTTTTCAGCAATTACTCCCCCAATTTTATGTGTTGCGATAACATATTGGGGGGTAAGCACTTATGCATGGCCAGTATGGTCGATTGTTATTGCTTTGATTGCAGGACTAGGAGGCTCTGCAGTAAGTTTTTGGGGTTTTTATCAGTTTATGATGCGCAAATCCACCAAAAATGCAAGTAAAACTCCTCCGGCATTTAATAAACACATGTAAAGGAGAAAACCTATGAAAATAGCACCAGCAGTTAAAAAAGAAACCGGGCATATTGCGTTGGGAACAGCCATTGGTGTGGTTTTAATACTAATTGGTTTTTTTGTAGTTAAACAATTTAATAGTGGTGTGTTAGTGAGCGCCATTATAGGTGGAGTGGTTGCCGTTTTAAACTTTTTTATTTTGGGGTTAACTGTTCAGAAGATTGCAAACGGAGAGAGCGAAGAACGTGGCCGTAAGTGGATGCAATTTTCTTATAATATGCGAATGCTTGTAATGGTAATATGGCTTATTGTTGCTTTAGCAGTACCGTTTTTTAATTGGGTAGCTGCATTGTTGCCCTTACTAATGCCGCGTTTGACCATTGCAGTGATGCAAGTTACCGGAATTTATAAAAAGCCGGAATCGGAACAATAAATTAGTATAGCAATTAATAAAAAAATATTGGAAAGAAGGGGAGAATCAGCCCATGGATATTGCAATTAATGGTGCCCGTATTTATTGGACATTGCCGATTTTTGGTGGGATTCCAATTACTTCAAGTATGGTGAATGCTTGGGTAATTATGGCCATTATTACCGGTTTGTCAATTTGGCTTACACGGGGATTAAAAGTAGAAAACATTGGCAAGCGCCAAGTGGTTGCAGAATTGTTGGTAACTACATGCCAAAACTTTGTAGAAGGAAATATGGGAAAACGATACGCACACTTTGCGCCGTTTATCGGGGCATTGTTTAGTCTTTCGGCAATGTGCAGTTTATCCAGTTTAGTGGGTGCATTTCCGGCAACCAGCGACTTGTCCACCGAGCTTTCGTGGGCGGTGCTGGTTTTCGTGATGATTACCTATACCAAAATCAAAACCAACGGAATTGGCGGTTATCTAAAAGGATTTACCACTCCGATTCCTGTTTTTACACCCTTTAATATTATCAGTGAATTGGCAACGCCCATTTCAATGGCATTCCGTCATTTTGGTAATATCGTATCGGGTAGTGTTATCAGTACACTGCTGTATGCAGCGTTGGCGGTATTGAGCAACACGGTATTTGGTTTGTTGCCGGGATTTTTGGGTGATCTGTTAAGTCAGATTCCCTTGTTCCAGTTAGGTATTCCTGCAATTTTATCTATTTATTTTGATTTGTTTGGCAGCTTTATGCAGGCATTTATCTTCTGTATGCTTACCATGCTATACATTGCAAATGCCGCTGAAAGCGATGACAATGAATGATGCGTTTCGTTGCAGTTTATGCTGTAATTGAAGCCCCTGTTATAAGATGTGACAGGGACAATAAATACCCCTTATTTTATGTAATTTAGGAGGAAATTAATTATGTTAGACAAAGCGATTGTATTAGCCGGTTGTGCCATTGGTGCAGGTCTGTCTTTGATTGCAGGTATTGGCCCTGGTATTGGTGAAGGATATGCAGTTGGTCAGGCTTGTGCAGCCATTGGCCGTCAGCCCGAGTGTAAGGGTGATGTAACCAGCACCATGCTGTTGGGTTGTGCAATTGCAGAAACCACCGGTATTTACGGTTTCGTTACCGGTTTGTTGCTGATTTTTGCAGCACCCCGTATGTTCATTGGCATGCTGTAATTGCCGCGCCTGATTACCACAGAAAGGGGAATGACCATTGGGAGAATATAAAGATCTGGTCAGTTTAGCGCCTTGGGATTTCATCTTCCAGTTGGGCAACCTGCTGATTTTGACACTGCTGGTAAAAAAGTTTCTTTTTAAACCGGTTCAAAAGATTTTAAACGAACGCCAGGAAAAAGCAAATGCTTTGATTGCAGATGCCCAAAAGGCAAAGCAACAGGCCCAAACAGCACAGCAAGAATACGAAGCTCGTTTGGAAAATGCGAAGGAAGAAGCAGCACAATTGCTGGCACAGGCAAATCAGACAGCTGCCCTGCGTAGCGAGGAAACCTTGAATGCTGCACGTGCACAGGCTGCACAGATGAAGCAAAAGGCAACCGCTGAAATTGAGCAGCAGCGCAAAAAGGCTTTGAATGAAGTAAAAGACGAAATTGGCGGCATGGCAATGGCAATTGCCAGCAAAGTTGTGGAACGTGAAATTAACGAAACCGACCATCAACAGTTAATCGATGAATTCATCGAGAAGGTGGGGGACGCTTCATGACCAAAATCGGTAAGGTGTACGGCGGCGCACTGTATGATTTAGCCACTGAGGAGCAGCTGGAAGATGTCATCTTGCAACAGCTTACCCAGATTAACGATATAATGAAGCAAAATCCGGACTATGCAAAATTGTTGGACTTGCCCAGTGTTCCCAAAGCACAACGCTGCGCTTTGCTGGACGAAGCATTGCGTGGAAGTATTGAATTGTATCTGCTGAACTTTTTGAAGATTTTAGCAGAAAAAGGTGCAGTTCACACATTGCCGGCTTGTTTGAAAGAGTATCGAAACCGTTACAATACGGCGCATGGTATTCTGGAGGCAACTGCAATTACCGCTGTTGCACTGAGCGAAGCACAATGTGCAGCGCTGAAGGCAAAGCTGGAAGCAATGACCGGAAAAACCATTCACTTAGCAAATAAAGTAGAATCCGATTGCCTGGGTGGTATTCGCTTGGAAATGGCGGGTACAGAACTGGATGGTACGGTGCAAGCGCGTTTGGAACGTTTGCGCCGTGCATTGGCAGCTACGGTGTAAGTAAGAAGGTGAAACGATGCAATTAAAACCGGAAGAAATATCCAAAATTATAAAGGCTCAGATTAAACATTACGAAAATGTAATTGAACAGAGCGAAACCGGAACCGTAATTCTGGTAGGTGACGGCATTGCACGTGCGACTGGTTTGGAAAAGTGCATGAGTGGTGAGCTGGTGCAGTTTTCAAATGGCGAGTACGGTATGGCACAGAACCTGGAAGAAAACTCGGTTTCCATTGTTATGCTGGGCACTGATGTTGGCATTAAAGAGGGTAGTGTAGTTAAGCGCACCGGTAAGGTAGTAAGTGTACCCGTAGGCGAAGCGATGATTGGCCGCGTTGTGAATGCACTGGGCCAACCCATTGACGGCAACGGTCCCATTGAATGCTCGGAATATCGTCCCATTGAAACACCGGCACCCGGTATCATTGAGCGTAAAAGTGTTTCGGTGCCTTTGCAAACCGGCATCAAGGCAATTGACAGCATGATTCCCGTTGGTCGTGGTCAGCGTGAGTTGATTATCGGTGACCGTCAGACCGGTAAAACGGTTATTGCAACCGATACCATCATCAACCAAAAAGGCAAAGACGTAATTTGTATCTATGTGGCCATTGGTCAGAAACAAAGTACCGTTGCACAGTTGGTGAATACTCTGACCGAAAACGGCGCAATGGATTACACCATTGTTGTGTCGGCAACTGCCAGTGAGTTGGCACCGTTGCAGTATATCGCACCCTACTCCGGTTGTGCCATGGGTGAATACTTTATGGCGAAGGGCAAGGACGTTCTGGTGATTTACGATGACTTGTCCAAGCACGCGGTAGCTTACCGTGCACTGAGCTTGCTGATTCGTCGTCCGCCTGGCCGTGAGGCTTATCCCGGTGACGTATTCTACCTGCACAGCCGTTTGTTGGAACGTGCTGCCCGTTTGGCACCTGAGTATGGCGGCGGCAGCTTGACTGCATTGCCCATTATTGAAACCCAGGCTGGTGACGTTTCTGCTTACATTCCTACCAACGTAATTTCCATTACCGATGGTCAGATTTTCTTGGAAACCGAGCTGTTCCACTCCGGTGTTATGCCGGCGGTTAACCCCGGTATTTCGGTAAGCCGTGTTGGTGGTAACGCACAGACAAAGGCAATGAAAAAGGTTGCCGGTACCTTGAAGCTGATTTACAGCCAGTACCGTGAGTTGCAAAGCTTTGCCCAGTTTGGTAGTGATTTGGATGCGGACACCAAGGCACGTTTGGCACAGGGTGAACGCATTGTGGAAGTACTGAAACAGGACCGCAACAGCCCCATTTCCATGGAGCATCAGGTATGTATTTTGTACGCTGTAACCCACGATATGCTGAAAGAAGTTGCGGTGGCAGATGTGCGTGAATACGAGCGCGGTCTATATGAGTATATGGACAATCATGCTGCATCGGTGTTGGATACCATTCTCACCACCGGCAAGCTGGAAAGTGATACCGAAGAGGCTTTAAAACAGGCACTGGCAGAGTATACTGCACAGTTTTTAAAGACCAGATAAGATAGGAGGAGCGTATATGGCGGGTGCATCCATGAAGGATATTAAGCTGCGCATTAAAAGCGTAGAAAGCACCATGCAAATCACCAAAGCGATGGAGCTGGTGGCGTCCTCTAAGCTGCGCAAAGCAAAAGAACGGGTAGAAAAAAGCCGCCCTTATTTTGAGGTACTGCATGCGGCATTGTCTGACATCGTTTATTCCAATGCGGAATTTTCATCGCCCTATATCGCACAGCGGTCGGTTAAAAAAACCTGTTATGTGGTGATTGCAGGTGACCGTGGTTTGGCAGGCGGCTACAATGCCAACATATTAAAGGCAGTAGCAGCGGAAACACAGGGCAAAGAAATTTGTGTTTTGCCCATTGGTAAAAAAGCGCTGGAGCATTTTCAGCGCAGCAAAACACAAATTTTGACCGAGCGTTATGCAATGGCCGGTGATATTACCGTAAGTGACTGCTTTTCCATTGCGAAGTTGCTGGCAAAAGGCTTTTTGGCAGGCGAATACGATGAAATTCGTTTGGCATATACCAATTTTGTTTCGATGCTGAGCCAGCAGCCTTCCATTATCAAGCTGCTGCCTTTGCAGGTAAACCGACCTGAACCGGGTTCGGCACCCCGTGGCTTGACCTTGTATGAGCCGGACAGCGAAACGGTATACAATGCCATTGTGCCGGAATATCTGGCCGGCTTGGTATACGGTGCACTGTGTGAATCGGTAGCAAGTGAGCTGGGCGCACGACGCACTGCAATGGACGCAGCCAGCAAAAATGCGGGTGAAATGATTGACTCGCTGAGCCTGCATTACAACCGAGCTCGGCAGGCGGCTATTACCCAGGAAATCACTGAAATCGTGGCAGGTGCCGAGGCATAACCCTTGGAAAACCTGTTGTTAAAAAGGAGAAAAATCCATGCCAAATAAACATGAAGGCGTAGTGGCCCAGGTTGTTGGCCCGGTGCTGGATATTAAATTTGCCGATGGAGAGCTGCCCGACCTGTTGAATGCCATTGAGGTAGGCGAGGGCGAGCACAAATTGGTTGTAGAAGTGGCCCAGCACATTGGCGACAATGTGGCACGCTGCATTGCTATGAGCAGCACCGATGGTTTGGTGCGTGGTACAAAGGCAGTGGACACCGGCAGCCCTATTTCTGTGCCGGTTGGCGAAGAGTGCCTTGGCCGTATTTTTAACCTGCTGGGTGAACCGGTGGACAATCAGCCGGCTCCGCAGGCAAAAGAGCGTTGGCCCATTCACCGCAATCCGCCCCGTTATGACGAACAACAAAACACCACTGAAATTTTGGAAACCGGCATCAAGGTTGTTGACTTGATTTGCCCCTATGCCAAGGGTGGTAAGATTGGTCTGTTTGGCGGTGCAGGTGTTGGTAAAACCGTATTGATTATGGAGTTAATCAATAACGTTGCAAAGCAGCACGGCGGTTTGTCGGTATTCACCGGCGTTGGCGAACGTACCCGTGAAGGCAACGACCTGTACAACGAAATGAAAGAAAGCGGCGTTATCAACAAAACCGCTTTGGTATACGGTCAGATGAACGAGCCCCCGGGAGCTCGTATGCGTGTAGCATTGAGCGGTTTGACCATGGCAGAATACTTCCGTGATAAAGAAAATCAGGACGTATTGTTGTTCATTGACAACATCTTCCGCTTTACACAGGCAGGTAGTGAGGTATCGGCTTTGTTGGGCCGTATGCCCAGTGCGGTAGGTTATCAGCCCACTCTGGCAACCGAAATGGGTGCTTTGCAGGAGCGTATTACCTCCACAAAGACTGGTTCGATTACCAGTGTTCAGGCTGTTTATGTGCCTGCCGACGACTTGACTGACCCTGCACCTGCAACCACCTTTGCTCACTTGGATGCCACCACGGTTTTGAGCCGTAACATTGCATCGTTGGGCATTTATCCTGCCGTTGACCCGCTGGATTCCACCAGCCGAATCCTGGCACCGGACGTGGTTGGTCTGGAGCATTACCAGGTTGCACGCGGCGTGCAGCAGGTATTGCAGCGTTACAAAGAATTGCAAGACATCATTGCCATTATGGGTATGGACGAACTGAGCGAAGAAGATAAGGTAACGGTAAACCGTGCCCGTAAGATTCAACGCTTCTTGAGCCAGCCCTTTACCGTAGCCGAGCAGTTTACCGGCATGCAGGGCAAATATGTTCCGCTGAAAGAAACCATTCGTGGATTTAAGGAAATCTTAGAGGGCAAGCACGATGATTTGCCGGAGTCTGCATTCCTGTTTGTGGGCAGCATTGATGAAGTGGTTGCCAAAGCCAAACAGGGGGATAACGTATGAGTACCTTTCAGCTGCAAATTGTAACACCGGACGGCCTGGCCTTTGAAGGGCAGGCACAGCGTGTACTTTGCCGCACCATTGCGGGCGATGTATGCATTCTGCCGCGCCATTGCGATTATATAACCGCTTTGGGTATGGGAGAAGCACGGGTTACCCTGCAGGATGGTACGGTGCGCAAAGCGGCTTGTATTGGTGGTATGTTAACCGTGCGTGCCGGTGTGGTGCGCTTGGTAGCAACAACATTTGAATGGGCAGAAGACATTGACAAAGCCCGTGCAGATGCATCTAAGCAAAAAGCCGAAAGCATTTTAAAACAAACCAATGTTGACCCGCATGAACTGGATTTGGCACAGGCACGTTTAAAGCGTGCGCTGGTGCGTTCTCATGTGGCAAACAATATGTGACAGATAAAAATATGCTGTATCCATTACGGGTGCAGCATATTTTTTTGCAAAATCACAATATTTTTACTTGGATATATTGACAATAGAGTCGAACTATGATAAAATCAGACGATTTAACAAAAAGAAACGGAAGAGGAGGAAAAACCATGATGAACCAGTGCAGCAAACAGCATTTCCCCGTTCAGTCGGGTTTCTTTCCTATTCCATTTTTACAAGGGATTATTGTTTGACTTTTCCTATTGCGGAAGAGTCATTTTTTTTTAAGGTTTTTTGAAAAGGAGGCGGAAATATGCTGATTAAAAACGCAAAACTGTCAGACGGAACTATGGTGGACCTACTGCTGCAAAAGGGTAAAATTGTAGGAATGCTGCAAAATATGCCTGCCCATGGCGAAGAGGTAATTGATGCACAAGGTCGTACCGTTTTGCCCGGATTCATTGATCTGCATTGTCACTGGAGAACCCCCGGATTTGAGTACAAAGAGGATGTGGCAAGCGGTAGCGCAGCAGCCGCAGCAGGCGGATATACCTATGTAACCTTGATGCCTAATACCAAGCCCGTTTGCTCCAGTGCAGAGCAGGCCCATGCCGTAATGCAGCAGGCCGAGGAAATCGGAATTTGCGGTGCCATGCAAACCGTTTCCATTACCGAAAATTTTGATGGACATACTTTGGACCATCTGAAAACATTACCGGAAGACCTGCGCTTTATTACCGAGGACGGCAAGGGCGTGCAGAACAATGAGGTTATGGCAAAGGCTTTTGCCATTTGCGCCCAGCGCGATCTGGTTTTGATGAGCCACGCCGAGGACATGGAAATCTCCAAGTGGGATTATCGTTTGGCAGAGAATTTGGAAACCGTTCGCAACCTGCATCTGAGCGAGTACTACGGTACCCGACTGCATCTGTGCCATGTAAGCACCAAAGAGGCAGTGGCAGCCATTGCCGATGCAAAGCGCAAGGGCGTGCCCGTTACCTGTGAAGTAACACCGCATCACATCTGGTTTGCTGATTTGGATTATCGTGTAAATCCGCCCATCCGCAAGCAGGAAGATGTGGATGCTTTGATTGCTGCCATTCAAAACGGCACAGTGGATGCCATTGCCACCGACCATGCCCCCCACAGCGATGAGGATAAGGCCAAAGGTGCCGCCGGTATGATTGGTTTGGAAACTGCCTTTGGTGTTTGCTACACAAAGCTGTGCCGTGAGCGCGGACTGGACCTGTACTATCTGGAGGCACTGATGAGCCGCTTCCCCGCAGCGATTTTGGGGCTGGAGGGCAAAGGCGCAATTCAGGTAGGTGCCGATGCAGATTTGGTTCTGGTGGATTTGGATACCCCCTATGTGGTGGACAAGAATACCATGCATTCTAAGAGTCATAACACACCCTTTGATGGTGTAACCCTTTACGGCCGTGTGGATTTGACCATCCGCGGCGGAAAAATTACCTATCAGCGATAAAAGAGTACGTTGCAGCGAG
This sequence comes from uncultured Allofournierella sp., assembly GCA_944382775.1. GTDB lineage: Bacteria > Bacillota > Clostridia > Oscillospirales > Ruminococcaceae > Allofournierella. Next base: position 45,859 of record CALWNI010000009.1, on the reverse strand, counting down.
TTACGAAACGCTGTATGAAATCATAGGGCAGCTGCCCCCAAAAAAGGAGAGTATAACAATGACCAACATGGACAAACTGTACGAAGCTGTTGCAAGCCGTGGCCCCGTATGCGTAGGCCTCGATACCGATATTTCTTACCTGCCCGAAGGCTTTGCAAAAAGCGAATTGACTGCCGGTGAGAATATTGTGCGGTTCAACCAGGCCATTGTGGACGCAACCAAGAATGTGGCCGGTTGCTTTAAGGTGCAGATTGCTTACTACGAAAGCCTGGGTCTGGATGGCATGCTGGCTTACAAAAAGACTCTGGATTACATCAAGGCTGCCGGTGTGCCCGTGATTGCAGACATTAAGCGCGGCGACATTGCAAAAACTGCCGAGATGTATGCACAGGCTCATTTCAGCGGCGATTTTGAAGCCGACTACATCACCTTGGCACCTTACATGGGTCTGGACTCCATCAAGCCCTACATGCCGTTTGTAGAAAAGCAGGGCAAGGGTCTGTTTGTACTGGTTCGTACTTCCAACCCCGGTGCAAAGGATTTTGAATACGAAAAACTGGCAGACGGCCGCCATGTATACGATATGGTTGGCGATAAGCTGAACGAGCTGGGCAAAACCTGCATGGGTGAGCATGGCTACTCCAGCCTGGGCCTGGTAATCGGCGGCACTCACATTGAAGAGGCTGCTGAAATTCGCGCCCGCTACAAGGATAGCTTCTTCCTGATTCCCGGCTACGGCGCACAGGGCGGCACCGCTGAGGACATTGCCCAGTACCTGACCGCTGGCAACGGCGGCGTTGTAAACTCCAGCCGCAGCATTCTGCTGGCTTACAAAAAGCAGCCCGGTGTTGCATTTGCCGAAGCTGCATACAACGAGTGTGTAAACATGAAGGAGGCCATCAAACATGCATGCGACCGCCTGTGATGTAAAAGTATTGGAGCATCTGGCTCTAACCGATACCATTCGCCTGATGACCACCAGCTGGCCTCGCCGTGATAAGGCACCCAAAGCAGGACAGTTTTTCATGCTGCGCTGTTGGCCTGCCGATGTGGCCCCTGTGCTGAGCCGTCCCATCAGCGTTCATAGCTACGATGCTGCCATGGGAACCATTCAGTTCTTGTACGAAGTACGCGGCAAAGGCACCGAAAAGCTGGCAGCACTGGAGCCGGGCGACACCCTGAGCTTGGTGGGCCCCAGCGGTAACGGCTTTGATGTGGAATCCGCACTGGGCAAGCGCGTTGCCTTGGTGGGCGGTGGCATTGGTACTGCCCCCTTGTATCAGCTGGCAAAAGAGCTGAATGCCGGCGGTACAAAGGCGGACTACTTCTGCGGTTTCCGCGATGAGCCTTACGGCGTGGAAAAGTTTGCAACCTTGTGCGGCAAGGTTCAGCTGGCTACCGACAGCGGTCGTTATGGCTTCCATGGTTTTGTAACCCAGCTGCTGAACCCCGAAGAATACGACTTGGTTCTGTGCTGCGGCCCCGAACCCATGATGAAAGCGGTAGCAAAGCTGTGCGAAGAAAAGGGCGTAACCTGCATTGTAAGCTTGGAGCGCAAAATGGCTTGTGGCATTGGTGCTTGCTTGGGCTGCACCTGCAAAACCACAACCGGCGGCAAATGCGTTTGCAAAGAAGGCCCGGTATTTGATTCCAAGGAGGTATTTGGCGCATGAGCGAAGTATCGTTGAAGGTAAATCTGCTGGGCAAGGAATTGGCCGGCCCGGTTATTGGTGCATCCGGTACTTTTGGATTTGGTGCCGAATACTCCGATATTGTTGACCTGAAAAAATTGGGCGGTGTGTCCAGCAAGGGCATTACCTTGATTCCCAAGTACGGCAATGAGGGCGAGCGTCTGCTGGAAACTCCCAGCGGTTTGATTAACTCCATCGGCTTGCAGAACCCCGGCGTGCAGCACTTTATCGACCACGAGCTGCCTATTATGGAAACCTTGGGCACTGCAATTCTGGCAAACTTGGGCGGTGGCTGCATCGAGGATTATGAAAAGGGTGCAGAGCTGCTGAATGACACCGCAGTGGATTTTGTGGAGCTGAATATCAGCTGCCCCAACGTAAAGCAGGGCGGCATTGCTTACGGCATTCAAGCCGAGAGCGCAAAAGAGGTGGTAAGCCGTGTGCGTGCGGTTTGCAAAAAGCCTCTGATTGTAAAATTGAGCCCCCAAGCTGAGGATATCTGCCGCATGGCAGTGGCTTGCGTGGAGGCCGGTGCAGATGCACTGAGCCTGGTTAACACCTTCCAAGCCTGCGCCATTGATTTGGAAAAACGCCGCCCGGTGTTTAACAACATCTTTGCCGGATTGTCCGGCCCTGCCATTAAGCCCATTGCGCTGCGCATGGTATATCAGGTATGCGGCGTTGTGGATGTTCCTGTTATTGGTCTGGGTGGCATTGCCACCGGCAACGATGCACTGGAGTTTATCATGGCCGGTGCTACTGCGGTACAGGTGGGCACCGCAAACTTTATGAATCCCAAGGCCTGTGAAACCGTTACCGACGAGATTGCGGCATGGATGCAGGCACACGGTGTAAAAACATTGGATGAAATTCGTGGTTGTGCACGCGTATAACCCGGGAAATAGTAACATTACATATTGCTGAAACGAGGAGCGAAAAAGATGAACAACACCATTGAAATCTTAAAAGAATGCGAAGCCTTTTTGGAAGGTCACTTTTTGCTGAGCAGCGGCCGCCATTCCAGCGCATACTGCCAGATGGCTTACTTGCAGCAGTATCCCGACCAGTGCGCCAAGGTTATGGCAAATGTTGCAGAGCAGCTGAAGGATCTGGACATTGACGTAATTGTTGGCCCTGCTATGGGCGGCATTGTTTACGCTTACGAGCTGGGCCGTCAGCTGGGCAAGCGTGCAATCTTTACCGAGCGTGTAGACAACGTAATGACCTTAAAGCGTTTTGCAATTAAGCCCGGCGAAAAGTGCATCATTGCCGAGGACGTTGTAACCACCGGTATCTCCAGCCTGGAGACCAAGCGTGTAATTGAAGAAGCCGGCGGAATCTGCCTGGGCATTGCCTGTGTAGTAGACCGCACCAAGGCAGAAGTTCCCAGCCCCATCGAGATTTTGGCAAGTGCTGCTAAGTTGGATCTGCCCAACTACCTGCCCGAGGAGTGCCCCATTTGTAAAGAAGGCAAACTGCCTTTGGTACACTTGGGCAGCCGCAAGATGAAAGAGCAGGCAAAGCAAACCCTGTAAGAGAACCCTTGCGTAAGGCTGACCCAACCACGCCCATAGGCGTGGTTGGGTCACTGCGTGTAAAAAATGGAAATGATACAAGGATATTTTAATGGAATGAGAGGGATGTGACCTTGAAAACATTTTTGGTTTTGGCCAACGGTACTGTTTTAGAAGGCCAGCACTTTGGTGCAACCGGTACCCGTGTAGGCGAAGTCGTATTTAACACCGGTATGGTGGGTTACGAAGAAACCCTGACCGACCCCAGCTACTACGGTCAGATTATTACACAAAGCTATCCTTTGATTGGCAACTACGGCATTAACGGCGAGGACGCCGAGTCTGGTCGCATCTGGGCATTTGGCTATATTGTGCGTGAGTTGTGCGATGCACCCAGCAACTTCCGCTGCAAAAAAACACTGGATACCTACCTGAAAGAGCAGGGTATCATTGGCATGGCAGGCGTTGACACCCGCAGCCTGGTTCGTTTGCTGCGTGAAAGCGGTGTTATGAACGGCGCTTTGACCACCGAATATGCAACTGCCGAGGAAGCTTTGGCAGATGAAGCACTGATGCAGAGCATCCGCGCATACAACGTAACCGAAGCGGTTGCAAGCGTAACCTGCGAAACCGCCAGTGTACTGAACGAGAACGGCAAATACCACGTTGCTCTGTTTGATTTTGGCTGCAAAAACAACATCGAGCGCAACCTGGTAGCCCGTGACTGCAAGGTAACTGTAGTACCTGCAACCACCACTGCAAGCCAGCTGAAAGAGATGAATCTGGATGGCATCATGCTGTCCAACGGCCCTGGCGACCCGGCGGAAAACGTACAGATTATCGAAAATCTGAAAGAGATTGCCACCATGGGCTTGCCCATTTTCGGCATCTGCTTGGGCCATCAGCTGATGGCGTTGGCTATGGGCGCACAGACCCAAAAGCTGAAGTATGGTCATCGTGGTGTAAACCAGCCTGTTACCGACCTGGCACACGGCCGTACCTACATCACCAGCCAGAACCACGGCTATGCAGTAGTAGGTGAGAGCCTGGACCAGAGCATTGGTCAGGTAAGCCATGTGAACGCCAACGACGGCACCGTTGAGGGCATTCGTTACAACAATATGAAGTGCTTTACCGTACAGTTCCACCCCGAAGCTTGCGGTGGCCCCAAGGATACCGAGTATCTGTTTGATGAATTTGTAGATATGATGAAGGGAGGCTGCTAAGCCATGCCAAAGGATAATTCCATTAAAAAAGTTCTGGTGATTGGCTCTGGTCCCATCATCATCGGTCAGGCTGCTGAGTTTGACTATTCCGGCACACAGGCTTGCCGTGCGCTGAAAGCAGAGGGCATTGAAGTTGTTCTGGTAAACTCCAACCCCGCTACCATTATGACCGACCCCAACATTGCCGACCGTGTTTATGTTGAGCCCATGACTCCTGAGGTCATCAAGCGCATCATTCAAAAAGAAAAGCCCGACTCCATTCTGCCCAACCTGGGCGGCCAGACCGGTCTGAACATGGCCATGACTCTGGCACGCGAAGGCTTCCTGGAGGCTGAGGGTGTTCGTTTGCTGGGTTGTAAGCCCGACACCATCGACCGTGCCGAGGACCGCCAGCTGTTCAAAGACACCATGGAAAAACTGGGCGAGCCCTGCATCCCCAGCCTGGTTGTAGAGAACCTGGACGATGCTCTGGCTTTTGCTGCTAAGATTGAATATCCCGTTATTGTTCGCCCTGCCTTCACCATGGGCGGCACCGGTGGCGGTATCTGTGCCGACGAGGCTCAGCTGCGTGAAATCGCAACCAACGGCTTGCGTCTTTCTCCCATTCATCAGATTCTGGTTGAAAAGTGCATTGCCGGCTGGAAAGAAATCGAATACGAGGTAATGCGCGACGGTAAGGGCAATGTAATTACCGTATGTAACATGGAGAACTTTGACCCCGTTGGCGTACATACCGGCGACTCCATCGTTGTTGCTCCCAGCCAGACCCTGTCTGACAAGGAGTATCAGATGCTGCGTACCTCTGCACTGCGCATCATCAGCGAGCTGGGCATCGAGGGCGGCTGTAACTGTCAGTTTGCATTAAAGCCCGATAGCTTTGAATATGCCGTTATCGAGGTAAACCCCCGTGTTAGCCGTTCTTCTGCTTTGGCTTCCAAGGCAACCGGTTATCCCATTGCAAAGGTTGCAACCAAAATTGCAATTGGTTACAGCCTGGACGAAATCACCAACGACATTACCGGTCAGACCTGTGCTTGCTTTGAGCCTGCACTGGACTACTGTGTGGTTAAGTTCCCCAAGTGGCCCTTTGATAAGTTTGTTTATGCAAAGAAGGATCTGGGCACTCAGATGATGGCTACCGGTGAGGTTATGGCCATCGGTCAGAGCTTTGAGGAAGCTTTGATGAAGGCAGTTCGCTCTATCGAGTTGGGTCTGGATACCATGGATCTGCCCCAGCTGGCAGAGTGCAGCGATGAGGAAATCCGTCAGAAGCTGCATGTATGCGATTCTGACCGTAGCTTTGTTGTATTCGAGGCCATTAAGCGCGGCTTTGACTTTGACGAAATTTACAGCATCACCAAGATTGACCACTGGTTCCTGAACAAACTGGGCAAGCTGGCAGAAACCGAAAAGCGTTTGGCTGCCGAAGAGCCCAGCATGGAACTGTACAAGCTGGCAAAGCGTCAGGGCTTTACCGATAAGGCAATCGAGCGTTTGAGCGGCTGTGATGTACCTGCTCGTCTGCGCGCAGGCTTTAAGATGGTAGATACCTGTGCAGCTGAGTTTGCAGCGCGCACTCCTTACTTCTACTCCAGCTTTGACGAAGAAAACGAGGCTGCTCAGTTTATCGAAGAGCATCCCACCGATAAGAAGAAGGTTCTGGTATTCGGCAGCGGTCCCATCCGTATCGGTCAGGGCATCGAGTTCGACTACTGCAGCGTTCACTGTGTATGGACTCTGAAGAAGTTTGGCTACGAGGCTATCATTGCCAACAACAACCCCGAAACCGTTTCTACCGACTTTGACACCGGCGACCGTTTGTACTTCGATCCGCTGGACCCCGAAAGCGTAGAAAACATTCTGGAAACCGAAAAGCCCTGGGCTTGTGTGGTACAGTTCGGTGGTCAGACTGCTATTAAGCTGACCAAGCACCTGACCAAGCTGGGCGTAAAACTGCTGGGTACTCCTGCCGACGCCATTGACGAAGCAGAAGACCGCGAGCGTTTTGACGAGCTGCTGGAGCGTTGCGGCATTCCCCGTCCGAAGGGATACACCGTATTCACCACCGAGGAAGCATTGAAGGCCGGCAGCGAGCTGGGCTATCCCGTTCTGCTGCGTCCCAGCTACGTTTTGGGCGGTCAGAACATGATCATTGCTTACGGTCCCGACGATGTAACCGAGTACATGGCCATCATTGCACAGAACACCGACATGGAAAACCCTGTTCTGGTGGACAAGTACCTGATGGGTACCGAGTGCGAAGTTGACGCTATCTGCGACGGTGAGGACTACCTGATTCCCGGTATGATGGAGCACGTTGAGCGTGCCGGTATTCACTCCGGTGACTCCATCAGTGTATATCCTCCCCGCACCTTGTCCCCCCGCATTAAGCAGATGTTGGTAGAGTACACCGGCCGTCTGGCAAAGGAACTGAAGGTTGTTGGTCTGGTAAACATCCAGTACGTTGTATACAACAATCAGGTATATGTAATCGAGGTAAACCCCCGTTCCAGCCGTACCGTACCTTACATCAGCAAGGTAACCGGCGTACCCATGGTTGAACTAGCAGTTCGTTGTATGTTGGGCGAAAAGCTGAAAGATATGGAGTGGGGCACCGGCATTCGTCCCGATGCACCCTATGTTGCCGTTAAGGTACCCGTATTCAGCTTTGAAAAGCTGCACGGCGTAGACACCCAGCTTGGACCTGAGATGAAGAGCACCGGCGAGGTTCTGGGCATTGCCCGTACCTTTAGCGAGGCACTGCTCAAGGGTCTGGTAGGTGCAGGCTATAAGTTTAAGAATCCCGGCAAGGACAGCTGCTGTTTGATTACCGTTAAGAATGCGGACAAGCTGGAGATTCTGGATACCGCATGGCAGCTGAAATCCATGGGTTACAAGCTGTATGGTACCAGTGGCACCGCTAAGGTATTGAACAGCAACATGATTGCATGTAACACCATCCATCGCATCAGCGAGCAGGAACCCAATATTCTGAACCTGTTGGAGAGCGGCAATGTGGATTATGTAATCTCTACCTCTGACCATGGCCGTGACCCCGATCTGGACAGCGTGCGTATGCGTCGTAAGGCAGTTGAACTGAGCGTTCCCTGTCTGACCGCAATCGATACCGCTAAGGTATTGGTGGAAACCCTGCGCAGCGGCGCAAGCTTGGACGATGTAGAACTGATTGACATTTCTACCCTGTAATAAAAAGAACCCCTGCTTTGCAAAACGAAGCAGGGGTTTTGTGTTGCAGGCATTGCATGGTATAATAAACAATACAACAAAATCGGAAACCGTTTGGCAGCAAGCCAGCGGAGAACCCCACGAAATGGAGAAAAAAGAATGCAATATAGCCAATTAAATGCCAGCGAAGAACTGCGAAAAGCAGTGGAGCGAATGGGCTTTACTGAAATGACCGAAATCCAGGAAAAAGCCATTCCCATTATGATGGCAGGCAAGGACATCATTGCAAAAGCCCCCACCGGTACGGGAAAAACCTGTGCGTTTGGTATTCCGCTGATTGAGCAAGTGGACAAAACAAAAGCGGTACCGCAGGCGGTGGTATTGGCACCTACCCGTGAACTGGCCCAACAGATTGCCCAAGAACTAAAAGAGCTTGCACACTTTATGCCGCAGATTCGCATTGCTTGCATTTATGGCGGTGCAAATGTGCAGCGGCAGATTGAAAAACTGCAAAAAGGCTGCCAGATTGTGGTGGCGACTCCCGGCCGTTTGCTGGACCACATCCAGCATAAAACCATTAACGTGAGTCAGGTAACCAGCATTGTTCTGGATGAAGCGGATGAAATGCTGAATATGGGCTTTTATAAAAGCGTTCGCAGTATCATTGACCAGATGAAAGCGCGCAAAACACTGAGTATGTTCAGCGCAACCATTAGCCGTGAGGTTATGGACATTGGTTGGCTGTATCAGCGGGATGCCGAGGAAATCAGCGTACAACCGGTGCAAGCCAGCCAGCCTAAAATTCATCAATACAAATTGTTGACTACCGGCCGCAACAAATTGGCGGACGTGGCACAGATTATTATTGCAGGCGAGTTTAAGCGGGTTATGGTGTTTTGCAATACCAAATTTACAACCGCTGTGCTGACCAATCAGTTGGCAAGGTTAAATTTTGTGGTGGATTGCTTGCACGGCGATTTGTCCCAAGCAGAGCGCAATAAAATCATGGCAAATTTTCGGGACGGAAAGATTGTCGTACTGGTGGCAACCGACATTGCAGCTCGTGGCATTGATGTGGATGATGTGGATGCGGTAATTAACTATGATATCCCGGCGGCCAACGAGCATTATACCCATCGCATTGGGCGCACCGGACGGGCAAAGCGGGAGGGCGTTTCCTACCTGTTTTACACCCAAGAGGAAACCAAGCGCATGGAAGAGCTGTTGCGCTTGACCCGCAACGAGGCAATTTCGGTGCATTGGGATGCAGAGCACAAAACCTTGCAGCAGGAAGAAGCCAAAAAAGAAGACAAGTTTCAGATTCGCAGCTATTTTTAATTTGCAAAAAATCCTTGTGTACCATTGGTACACAGGGATTTTTTTGTAAAAAGCACTTGACCATTTGGGATTTTTATTATATGGTAAAAAAGAATATAATGTGTTCTAATAAAGAAGGGGGAGTAAAAACAATGATACTGACCAGTTTGGTAATTTCTTTTTTTATTTCTATGATATGTACCTTATTGTTGCCTATTGTTTTGGTGGTTGTTTTGCTTGCTATGCGAAAAATTTCGGTTGTTCCATTGGTAGCAGGCGCGCTGAGCTTTTTTATTAGTCAAATTGTACTGCGTATACCGCTGTTACAACTGTGTGCAACACAGCAATGGTTTCTTTCGTTTGCAATGAATACATTGCTGTATACCATTATTGTGGGCGGTTTTTCGGCTGGTTTGTTTGAAGAAACTGCTCGTTTGGTGGGGGCATCTTTGCTTAAAAATAACCGCCGTTATCAGGATATGATTGCCTTTGGATTGGGCCATGGATTGTGCGAGGTTGTTCTGCTGGTTGGTTTAGGGCAAATCAATAATATTTTGGCATGTTGTATGATTGCATCTTCGGATTTAGCTTCTACACTTGGTGTGCAACAAGATGTATTGCAGCAACTAACCGCACAGCTGGCAGGCACCGGCCCGGCTATGGTGTATTTGGGAATTGTAGAACGTATTAGCGCGGTGGTATTTCATTTGTTTGCAACTTCGCTGGTATTTATGGCCGTTAAAAAGAAAAATATTTTGCTGTATTTTGCTGCAATTTTGGCACATACGGCATTTAATACACTGGCGGCAGTGTTGCTTTCCATGACCGGAATGTGGATTTGTGAAGGTGTTTTGTTGTTGCTTGCGGTACCCATGGCTTGGTTTGTGCATTGGCAAAAAGATCTGCCATGCTACAGGGAATCGGTTGCACAAACATCTACAATTTAACATTTAAAAGTCATACTTTTGGACGCTAAAAAATCCCGTAAAATGGCTTTACAGGCTGTTTTACGGGATTTTTTGTTGACTTTACAAACAAAAATGATTGTGCAAATTAATACCGATATAGTGTATGTTGCCGAAGATGTGAAAAACAGTTGAAATTGCACAAATCAGCCGTTACAATGGAGAGCGTATTGAACAAGACCGAAAACACAATATGGACCAACAACTCCATTTTGTCTTGTTTGGAATTGGTAACATAACGTAGGGGGACTTTTTTTCATGAAAAAGATTCTGAGTGCAGCTTTGGCGGCAATTTTGGCATTTAGCATGGTTGCGTGTGGCGGGTCTACCGGCAGCACAAGTGGCAACACCACTTCCGGAACAGCTTCGGCAACCGGCGCAGGCATTGCAAAAGAAGAAATTAAAGTAGGTGTTGTACACTTGTCAGACCCTGCGGAAGGTACCGGTTACAGCTACACCCATGAGCAGGGCATCCAAGGCATGATGAAGAACATCGGTTTAAACAGCGACCAGCTGATTGAAAAAATCAATGTATCCGATACCGATGCTGCCGCTGTGGAAAATGCCATGAGTGAGCTGATCGAGGAAGGTTGCAACATTATCTTTGCCACCTCTTGGGGTTATATGGATACCTGTGAGGCTTTGGCGGAAGAGTATCCCGATGTTATTTTTAGCCATGGCACCGGTTATAAATCCAACGGTACCAACTTTAACAACTATTTTGGACGTATTTACCAGGCACGTTATCTGAGCGGTATTGCTGCCGGTTTGAAAACCCAGAGCAACAAGATTGGTTACGTTGCAGCCATGGGCAAAGAAAACGGCGAAGTTACCAGCGGTATCAACGCATTTGCAATGGGTGTTGCCAGCGTAAATCCCGATGCTGAGGTTTATGTAAAGGTAACCAACAGCTGGTTTGATCCCGAAGGCGAAAAGCAGGCAGCAGAGGCACTGATTGCTTCCGGTTGTGACGTTTTGGCACAGCACTGCGATACCTCCGGCCCTCAGTTGGCAGCCGAAGAGCATAATGTTTGGGGCATTGGCTACAACAGCGATATGACCAAAGATGCACCCGATGCTACCTTGACCAGTGTAATGTGGGATTGGAGCATTTACTACACCCAGGCAGTTCAAAATGTAATTGATGGCACCTGGGTTGCAGGTCAAAAGGTAGACAACTACTTTGGCGATATGGCCGATGGTTTGGTTGTATTGGCCGACCTGAACAGCAATTTGGTTGCAGAAGGCACTGCTGAAAAAATCGAAGAAGTAAAGGCTCAGATGGTAGCTGGCACTTGGGATGTTTTTGACGGTAAAACCGAAATTACCGACAACCAGGGCAATACCCACACACTGGAAGGTGCCGATTACGGCAGCTGCAACTGGTATGTGGAAAATGTGCGTGAGCAAGCATAATTAGATAAAACAGATGCAAACAACAAAAGGGCGGCCAGATTTGACCGCCCTTTTGCCACTGAAAGAGAAGATATGAGTGTATGGGAGGAAGCCATGGACAAGCAGAAATGTGCAATTCGGTGCAGCGGCATTACAAAAACCTTTGGCAGTGTGGTAGCAAACGACGGCATTGAGCTGGATGTTCAATACGGTGAAATTTTAGCATTGCTGGGTGAGAACGGAAGCGGTAAAACCACGCTGATGAACATGATTTCGGGTATTTATCATCCGGATAAAGGTCAAATTTATGTAAGTGGACAGCCGGTTTCAATTAGCTCTCCCATTGATGCACAAAATTTGGGCATCGGTATGATTCATCAGCATTTTAAGCTGGTGGAAGTATTTACTGCAATGGAAAACATTGTTTTGGGCACACCGGGCAAATTGCCCGGCAAAAAGGCACTAAAACAGCAGGTAACCCAGTTGTGCGAAAACTATGGTTTGGACATTGATCCCGAAAAGCCGGTGTATGAAATGAGCGTTTCGGAAAAGCAGACCGTAGAAATTTTAAAGGTGTTGTATCGGGGTGCTAAAATTCTGATTTTGGACGAACCTACTGCGGTATTAACCCCGCAAGAAACCGAAAAGCTGTTTGCAATTTTGCGCCAGATGAAAGCAAAAGGATGCGCTATTATCATCATTACCCATAAGTTGAACGAAGTGCTTTCCATTAGTGACCGCGTTACCATTTTGCGCAAGGGCAAAAGTGTGGGCAGTGTAGAAACCGCAGGCGTAGACGCGGCAAAATTGACCGAGCTTATGGTGGGTCATGCGGTAAGCTTGTCCATTGAACGGCCCGAACCCAAAGATGTTCATACCATTTTAAAGGTGGTTAACCTGACGGTTGCCAAGCCCGACGGAAGCAAAGGTCTGGATGATGTAAGTTTCCAGATTCGTTCCGGCGAGATTTTGGGCGTTGCCGGCATTGCAGGCAGCGGACAAAAAGAACTGTGCGAAACCATTGCGGGCTTGCTGCCGGCACAGGAAGGCGCAATTCTGTATAAAAAAGAGAATATCTTGGGCAAAAGCCCCGAACAAATCATTGATTTGGGAATTTCCATGAGTTTTGTGCCGGAAGACCGCTTAGGCATGGGCTTGGTGGCAAGCATGGGTATGCCGGACAATATGCTGCTGAAAAGTTATCGCAAAGGCAAAGGCCCCTTTGTGGACCGTGCCCCGGCGAAAGAGCTTTCTAAAAAATTGGTGGAGAAGCTGGGCATTGTTACCTCAAGCATTGAAGCGCCGGTTCGCTTGATGAGCGGTGGTAACGTACAAAAGGTTTTGCTGGGGCGTGAAATTGAATCTTGCCCCAATTTGCTAATCACTGCTTATCCGGTGCGTGGTTTGGACATCAATTCCAGCTATGTGATTTATGACTTACTGAATCAGCAAAAACAAAAAGGCGTTGCGGTTATGTTTATTGGTGAGGATTTGGACGTATTGCTGGAATTATGCGACCGTATTCTGGTATTGTGCCACGGCAAAATCACCGGTGTGGTAGATGCCAAAACCGTAACAAAAGAACAAATTGGCTTGATGATGACCGGTGAAATGACCGAAGAGGAGAAGAAAAAGGAGGCAGACGAGGCATGAATCCTACTGTAAAAAATACCCGTGAGCCTCTGTTTCATGTGGTAAAGCATGCAGAGCGCAGCACCAAAGAAACCGTTGTATTGCGTTTGGTGGCAGTGTTGCTTAGCATTGTAGCAGGCGGTTTGTTTATTTTGGCCATTGGTCAAAATCCCATTGCGGTTTATGGCACCATTCTGGAGGGTTCGTTCCGCAGCCAGATGGCAATTCAGGCAACCATTAAGTTTGCCATTCCGCTTTGCATCTGTGCGCTGGGTGTAACCCTAGCATTTAAGATGAAATTTTGGAACGTGGGCGGCGAAGGACAGCTAATTATGGGTGCTGTGTTTGCCAGCTTTTTTGCCCTGAATTTCCCCAACTGGAACCACTGGGTTTTGGTCATTGTAATGCTGCTTGCAGGCTGCATCGGCGGCGGTTTGTGGGGCGTTTTAGCAGCATTCTTTAAGGTGAAGTGGGGAACCAACGAAACTTTGCTGACCTTGATGCTCAACTACATTGCGTTGCACCTGGTGTCGTATTTACAGGCCGGCCCTTGGCGTGACCCTGCTGCAAACGGATTTTCAAAAATTGCACGCTTTGATAAGAATGTGGCACTGGATAAGGTTTTCGGTGTGCATTTTGGTTGGATTATCATGCTGGTTTTGGTTGCATTTGTTTGGATTTATCTGAAAAAGAGCAAACAGGGCTATGAAATCAGCGTGGTAGGCGAAAGCCAAGACACCGCACGTTATGCAGGCATTGATGTGAAAAAGGTAATCTTGCGCACCATGTTTATTTCCGGGGCAATTGCCGGTTTGGCAGGTGCTTGTCAGGTATCGGGCAGTGATATGACCTTGTCTATGGGTGTTGCCGGCGGTGTTGGCTTTACCGCAATTATTGTGGCATGGCTTTGTCAGTTAAATCCGGCCATGATTTTAGTGGTATCCTTCCTGTTTGGTGTATTGGAAAAGGGTTCCAGTGTGGTACAGTCTACCTTTGGACTGTCTTCTGACTGTGCCGATGTATTGCAGGGCATTATTCTGTTCTTTATTTTGGGCAGTGAGTTTTTTGTTCGGTATAGCTTTGTGGGCCGCAGCAAGAAAGGAGTGAGCCGATAATGGATTTGTTTATTAAGTTTTTGGTGGCAGCAATCGGCGCCGGTACTCCGTTGTTGTTTGGTACCGTGGGTGAAATTTTAAACGAAAAAGTAGGCCATTTGAATCTGGGTGTAGAGGGCATGATGGCAATTGGTGCCTGTGCCGGCTTTATGGGTGGTTATCTCAGCGATAACTTTATGGTGGCTTTGTTGTGCGCCTTTTTGGCAGGCATGCTGGCGGCACTGATTTATGCAGTGCTGACCGTTACCTTTATGGCAAACCAGAATGTTGCCGGCTTAACTATGACCATTTTTGGTGTGGGTATTTCCAACTTTATTGGCGTATACATGATTGAAAAAGCAGAAAGCGGCACCTTAAAACTGCCTGCACAGGTAACCCAGCAAATGAGAAGCATTCAAATTCCGGGCTTGAGCGATCTGCCTGTGGTGGGGCCGTTGCTGTTTAGTTATAACCCCTTTGTTTATCTGGGGATTCTGGTGGCTGCCCTTACCGGATTTTATCTGTACCGCACCAAAACCGGTTTGAATGTACAGGCCATTGGTGAAAACCCCGGTGCAGCCGATGCGGCATCCATTCCTGTTACCAAATGGAAGTATTTTAATATTTTATTGGGCGGCGGTATTTGCGGCATTGGCGGTGCATACTGCGGTATGATTATCAACGGCGGTGTATGGATTTCCAACAGTGTAAACGGTTTGGGCTGGATTGCGGTTGCTTTGGTTATTTTTGCAGCATGGAAACCTCACATGGCAATTTTGGGCAGCTTTGTATTTGGTGCTTTGCGTGTATTGAAGTACTACAAGGTTGGCTTTATGGTGGGTATGCCGGATGCATTTTTTGATATGTTGCCATTCTTAATCACTGCACTGGTTCTGATTGTTACCAGCATGCGCGGCAACAAGGGTGCTCATATCCCTGCATTCTTGGGCAATAACTACTTCCGTGAAGAACGCTGATTGAAGCAAAAAATTCGTTAAAATTTAACAAAATAAAAGCCTCGGGTCATAAAACATCCGAGGCTTTTGTGCTATAATAAAAGTATTCACAACAATTTTGACCTGCTTGTTTGGGGTCAGAATGCCCAACATAAACCAGGCATGTTGCGGAAAACGGTGAAAATTGCAAAGGGTAGGAGAATGATACGATGAAGCGAGTTTTACTAACCGGAGCAACCGGATTTGTGGGCAGCCGCTTGGTACAGGCGTATAAAAATTGTTGGCAATTGGATGCACCAAACCGTGAACAGTTGGATTTGACCAATCGAGCGCAGATTCATGAATATGTAACCCAGTCCATGCCGGAGTTGGTGATTCACACAGCGGCAATTTCCAATACACAATATTGTGAAGCCCATCCGCTGGATAGTTTTTTATTAAATGTGCAGCTGCCGGAACGCTTGGCAAAGGAATGCGAAGCCATTGGTGCAAAACTGGTATTTTTTAGTTCGGACCAGGTATATAACGGCACCCGCACAGCTGGTCCATTGCCGGAAGATGCACTGTTGGCACCGATTACGGTATACGGACGGCATAAGCTGCAAGCAGAACAACGGGTGTTGGAACTGTGCCCCGATGCGGTGTGTTTGCGTGCCACTTGGATGTATGATTTTGAGCGGCCGAACCTAAAAAACAACACGGGTTTTTGGGGCAATTTACAGGCTGTTTTGCAACAAAAGCAGACGTTACAGTTGGCCGTTCGGGAGCATAGGGGCATTACCTGGGTAATGCAGGTGGTGCAGGCAATGGAGCAAATGACCCAGTTGCCCGGCGGTGTTTACAATATGGGGGCAAGAAATCCGCTGAATACCTATGCAACAGGTTTAATGTGCTTGGAACGTATGGGGGCAGAAGAATCTGCTATGGCATTGCTTCAGCCCGATACCGAGCGTTGGCCCCAGTTTGAACGAAATTTAAGCATGGACACCGATAAGTTAAAGCGGGCTTGCGGTGTGGATTTTGGTGATACGGTGGACAGCTTTGCCGCCTGCCTGACCGCTTGGAACAAAGAAAAGGGAGGAACCGAGTTATGACCCATGTAGCAGCAGTTATCTTGACCGATGAAACAGGAAAAATCTTGATTTGCAAACGGGGCGAGGGGGGCAGTTGTGCCCATCTGTGGGAGTTTCCTGGCGGCAAGGTGGAAGAGGGAGAGGCACCGGAAGCGGCCGCTGTGCGAGAGTGCCAGGAAGAATTGGACCTGGAGATTACCTTAGGGCCCGTATATGCATCCATGGACTACTCGTATCCCGACCGCGACATTCACTTTACCTTTTTTAACGGTAGAGTAACCGGCGGCGATTTAAAGCTAAATGTGCATGAAGACGTGCGCTGGGTAGCACCGGCAGAATTAAAGGATTATACCTTTTGTCCGGCAGATGTTAGCTTAGTAGAACGGCTTGCATGGGAACGCCAGATTGAATTGCCTGTGATGCCACCCATTGCAGCAACCTTGATTGGTATGCTGAATGAGCGTGGGTTTGAGGCCTGGGCTGTGGGCGGCTGTGTGCGCGACAGCTTGTTGGGAAAAGAGCCCAAAGATTGGGATTTGTGCACATCCGCAAAGCCGGAGCAGGTAAAGGAGTGCTTTGCCGGTACATACAAGGTACTGGAAACCGGAATTCAGCACGGCACCGTTACGGTATTGGCACAAAATGAAACCTATGAGATAACCACCTATCGGGCCGAGGGAGAGTATGAGGATCACCGCCGCCCCGAAGCAGTCACCTTTGTGGATAGTTTGGAAGAGGATTTGGCACGCCGTGATTTTACTATCAATGCCATGGCGATGGGACCGGATGGAACCATCATTGACCCTTTTAACGGACAGGTGGACTTAAAAGCCGGTGTGTTGCGCTGTGTGGGCAATCCGGCACAGCGTTTTGAAGAGGATGCTCTGCGTATTTTGCGTTTGCTTCGGTTTAGTGCGGTGCTTGGTTTCACCATTGAACCCGAAACCCACAAGGCAGCAAAGGAACAACGCCATATGCTGCGCTGGGTTGCAGGCGAACGCAGCGTAAAAGAACTGACCCGTATGTTGTGCGGTAAGGCAGCACACCGTGTTGTGGCAGAAAACGGTGATATCTTGGCGCATGTAATGCCGGAAATTGAACCTGCCTTGACCTTTGTGCAGCAACGAAACGGCAAAGAGGAAAATCTGTGGCTGCATGCTGCGGAAACCTTGGCATACAGCTCGGATATTCCGGAAGTTCGCTGGGCAATGCTGCTGCGTGATATCGGCAAACCCTATTGTCAGCAAGCAGGCAGCGAAACCAACAGTTTGTATGAGGGACACGCTGAAGTTGGTGCACAGCTGGCCGATGCGATTTTGCGCCGTCTGAAAACCGACCGAAAGAGCCGTGATGTGGTATGTGAGCTAATTCGATTCCACGGAATTCATCCGGTAACGGATCGGGTAAGTGTGCAGCGGTGGCTTCAGTTGTTGGGGCCCAAGCAGTTGACCAGCTTGGTGCATATCTGGTGGGCCGATGCAATGGCACATCGTGTAAAAGCAGATAGTCTAAAAGCCTTTGAAAAGACCCTAATAGATTTGATTGACGAAGGGTTTTGCTATAGTGTGGACCAGCTGGCCATTACCGGTGGCAATCTGATGACCGAAGGATTGGCACAGCCAGGCCCTTCCATGAGCAATTTGCTGGATTGGCTGCTGCACGAAGTGGTGGAAGGTCGTGTGGAAAACAACAAGGAGGCCTTGTTGAACAAAGCCAGAGAGTGGCAGGCAAAATAAAAACAGCGGCACGGTGGGTTTTCCACCGTGCCGCTGTTTTGTTGTTGAAAAGTAAGGCGGGATTATCCACGCAAAAAGGATGCAACAGCAGGGTATAGTTTGTCGCTGTGTACCACATAGCTGGAATGGGTTTCGCCCGGGAGAATCATCAATTTTGCATTGGGGATGGAACGGGCAATGCGTTTGGTTTGTTCGGGCAAAATCATATCCTTTTCGCCTGCCAATACAAGGGTTGGAATGCGAATGTCGCTGAGTTGCCAACCGGAGATATGGGGCTGTGTGAGCATGAGTTCCAACTTGGCATCGGGTGAAATTTGATTTTGCAATGCCATAAGGCTGCGCCACGGCTGTTTGATGCCAGCCGGTGTTAGGTTTGCGCCTGCCACCACCAGTTTGCCCAGCAAATGGGGGTGTTTCATTGCCAGCAAAAGCCCCACAACACCGCCATCGGAAAAACCAATTAGATAGGGTTTGTCCAGCGACAAGGATTGAATGAACTCTGCCACGTCTTCTGCCATTTCTGTATAGGACAGGGTGGGTACCGGGTCACTTTTTCCGTGGGCGCGGCTATCCAGTGCATATACAGTATAAAAACGGGAGAAGTCTTGGATTGCCTGCTCAAAAATGGTGTGGTCTTCGCCGTTTCCGTGTAGAAGAATCAGTGGTTTGCCTGTGCCTTGCTTATGGTAATAAAGATTTAGACCGTTTATTTTCATGTACATGGAACATCGCTCCTTTTATCCATGTGATTTGATTTCATTATAACACCGCCGATGCAGGGAAAAAGCAATAAATTGTGAATAACACAAGGAAGTTAGCGTTCGTCGGCCAATTCAGTCATATTGACCCGATAGCGTTTGGGGCAATGGGTTTGGCGGCAGCGTGGATTTTCACGGGCGGAAATGGAGATGGTTTGATAAAACTGTTTCCACATGGTTTGATAGGCCTGTTCTTCGGCACTGACCGCAGGAAAAACAGGCGGCTTGTCCAAAATAAGATATTCTGACACGCCGTTAAAGTAAAGCAGTACCGCATTGTGGGTTTGGTCGTAAATTAAAAAGTTTTCGCTGGGATAACGCTGGCAAAAATGCAGACGCAGCAACGGCAAAACATAATTTTTAGGGGAAATGGTGCTGCCCAGAAACTCGCCGTAATCACAAAAGCGCAAAAAGCCGGTAAACTGGTGGGCTTCGCTACTGACCTGCTTTTCCATAGCAAGCACAGGGGCCACATCGGGATGTCCTGCCATGGAGAGCACGGCGGGGCCTTTGGCGTAGCCTAAAATTAAAAAGCGAAGCAGCAGCAATTCTTTTTGTGGATGGCAGGATAAAAATGCGTGGGCAATGCAAGTGGGAGCTGCTTTGCCTAGTTTTTTTGAAAAACTGGATTTTACACGGGTGGCTTTTGCTATCTCGGTGGGGATATCTTTTTCAGAAAATAGCGTGGTGGCGGCAAAATCCCAGGGCAGAATATCAAAGGGGATTTCTTTTTGGGAGATGCTTTCAAACACACAGCACAAAAAGCCTTCAAAACTGCCGTCGTAACGATAGACTACATCCGATTCGCGATACATGAAATAGCGGCCTCCTTTGCTTGGGGTAGAGTTAAATCCGGGGAAATGCCTGCCGCAGAAAGCTGCGGAGTTTCGCCCAAAGAGAACAGGCTGAGTTGTTCGGTGTGGGCGGTGAATACATTGGGGTCAATCAAAGCAGAGGCAATGGCCCGGCGGTTTGTACCGTGGGCAGAGGTGAAGCCCTTGCACACAATGAAATACTGCGCCCGTTTTAATACAACACCAATCCGTTTTAGCTCATCCAAACCAAGCTGGCTGTGGCGGCGCGCCTGCACAATGCGTTTTGCGCTTTTTGGCCCAATGCCCGGAACCCGAAGAAGCATTTCCAAGGGGGCACGGTTTATGTCCACGGGGAATTGCTCCAGATGATGAAGGGCCCAGTTGCATTTAGGGTCAAGAAAGGGGTCAAAGTTCGGGTTATCGTCGTCTAAAATTTCATCTGCATCAAAGTGGTAAAAACGCAAGAGCCAATCGGCTTGGTATAAACGGTGTTCCCGCAATAAGGGTGGTTTGGTATCCAGGGCAGGCAGGCGGGAGTCCTGCGAAACAGGGATGTAAGCAGAATAAAAGACACGTTTGAGGGAATAGCGATGATAAAGCCCCTCGGTCAATTTTAAAATCTGGCGGTCGGTTTCGGGAGTAGCTCCCACAATCATCTGGGTGCTTTGCCCAGCGGGGGCGAATTTGGGGGCGTTGCGGTAAACTGCCAATTCTTTTCGGTTTTGGGCATGGCCCACCGCAATTTGTTTCATGGGGGTTAGAATGGAAGCCTTCTTTTTGTCCGGTGCAAGGCGGTCCAAGCTGGCAGCACTGGGCAGTTCGATGTTGACGCTGAGGCGGTCGGCAAGTATGCCCAGCCGCTGAATCAGCAACGGGTCCGCACCGGGAATGGCTTTGGCATGGATATAACCACGGAAACGATAAGGGCCACGCAACAGTTCCAGTGCTTTTATCATCTGTTCGGTTGTGTAGTCCGGATTGACAAGCACGGCACTGGATAAAAACAATCCTTCTATGTAGTTGCGGCGATAAAATTGAATGGTTAAGTCCGCCAATTCTTGCGGTGTAAAGGCGGCACGGGGAACATCGTTGGAACGGCGATTTACACAATAGGCACAGTCAAAGGTGCAGACGTTGGTCATCAATACTTTTAACAGGCTGACACAGCGGCCGTCGGCCGAAAAGGTATGGCAGATGCCGGGAGCGGATGCGCTGCCGATGGAACCATGTGCACCGCCACGATTTACGCCGCTGGAGGTACAGGCAACATCGTATTTTGCGCTGTCGGCTAAAATGGTGAGTTTTTGCATCAAATCCATGGGGAGTCCTCCAAAAGGATATAAAAAAGAAAGCCTTACCGAAAAACAGTGTTCCTTGTTTTGTAAGGCTTTGGTGGTATACAATGCTATGATTAGGTTAGATGTTTGGCAAGATAGTCGGTTTCGTCAACGGCAAGAATGTTTTGCAAAACAAATTGTTCGCCTTCCAGCTCCAAACAGGCAACCGAACAATTGTGCAGCGGAATTTTCCAAAAATCTTGCATGGGCAGATTTAACTCATGCAACAACAGAGCATGCAGTGCGGTTCCGTGGCTTGTTACGAGAACGGTTTGCCCGATGTGTTTCGATTTGATATGTGCAGTAAATTCAGAAACACGCGCAATCAGCTGCGGCAAGCTTTCGCCGCCCTGGGTCGGCCGATATGCATCGGGCTCAAAAAAGAAAGGGGAAAAGGCTTCGCCGATTTCTTTTGGTTTGCAGCCTTCCCATTGACCAAATGCAATTTCTTTTATGCGCTCATCCGTAATAATTTGCAGGGTAGAATGCTCGCTGATTAGCTGAGCCGTTTCTACCGCACGGGAAAGGGGACTGGAATAGACGGCATCAAACGAAAGATTTCCCAGCAATTTTTTTGCTTGCTTGGCTTGCTGGCGACCGGTTTCATTTAAAGGGATATCGGTTTGCCCTTGCAGTTTGCCGGCTAGGTTCCAATCGGTTTGTCCGTGGCGGACAAGATAAAGCCGAGTAGCGGACATAAAAACACTTCCTTTTCTACCATTTTGCCTTGGTTTCTACCACTTTGCCAGCGATATAAAGATGATTGAGTTCTTCGCCTTTTACAATGCGTGGTTCATAGTTTGGGTTAAAGGCTTGCAGAACCACTGCATTACCCCGTTGAATGTATTTTTTTAAGGTACCCTCGCCATCGCCCAGCACCATAACGCCTAAATCACCATTTTCTAAGGTAGGCTGGCGGCGCACCAATGCCAAATCGCCGTCTTGGATACGGGGTTCCATGCTGTCGCCTTTTACCACAAGATAAAAATAGTTGGCAGGGTCTTTTACGCAGGCGTACTCCACACCATAGTCTTCTTCAAAGGCAAAACATCCGTAGCCGGCACGTACCGTGCCAATAACAGGAATGGGATGTTCATTCAATTGTGGCGCTGTTTGCGGTTCCGACGTTAAACCCAGCAAAAAGTCGGCCGAGGTATCCAGCAGCGAGGCAAGCTGTGCTAAGGTGGAAGGGTCAGGAGAAGAGCGTCCGGTTTCCCATTTGCCTACGGCTTGCTGTGTAACGTTGAGTTGTTCTGAAAGATATTTTTGGCTAAATCCTTTTTCTTTTCGCAGCGCACGCAAACGCTCGTGAAACATAGTGTGACAACTCCTTTCAAGATAGAAATATTATACAACCTTAGATTGTTTTTGTAAAGAAAATGCCCAAGAAAAGCCAACAAAGCCCCAAATAAAAGACAACTAAATGTTGTGAAAAATAATTTTAAAAATTTTTTCTAAAATGTGTTGACAAAACCAAAACCCTATGGTAGAATAAATCTCGCACTGAACGATGGCGTGTGTGGTGCCCACTGTGGAGAGGTGTCCGAGTGGTTTAAGGAGCCGGTCTTGAAAACCGGTGACCCGCAAGGGCCGTGGGTTCGAATCCCACCCTCTCCGCCATTTACAACTACATATTTTTATATGGACTTTGCTCTGGAGAAGTACTCAAGAGGTCGAAGAGGCGCCCCTGCTAAGGGCGTAGGTCGGGAAACCGGCGCGAGGGTTCAAATCCCTCCTTCTCCGCCAGAACAACCGCTCGAATTATCGAGCGGTTATTTTTTGTTTTGATTTGATTGACAGTGTGATTTTATAGTAACAGTTTTGACTGCTTTAAAAAAGAACAGCCTTTCAATTGAAAGGCTGTTCTTTTTTGTAAGATGAAAATTAAGGGGTATCGCTATGAGGCAGCAAGGTGCCGGGGATTAGCTCTGGTGCATGCTTGGATTGATAGTTGAGCAGTGTTTGAAATTCGGATAAGGGCATAGGAGGGTAATAATAAAAACCCTGCACGGCAAAGCAATTGGTTTGTTTTAAAAAATCGATATAGGTGCGATCCTCTACGCCCTCAGCAACTACTTTTACGTTTGTAGCATCTGCGATTTTCAATAGGTGATATAAAACCTGCTTGCGGGATTCAGTGAGTTCACCTTGAAAGAAGATGCGGTCTAATTTAATGCAGTCGATTCCGCCCTGTAACAAAAACGCAAAGGAGGAGTTGCCGGCGCCAAAATCATCCAGTGAGCAGGTCATTCCCTTTTCTTGAAATTGCTTTAAAACATTGCGGACATTTGCATCTTGCTGAAGCTTGATATCTTCCAGAAATTCAAATTCAAGATATTCGGGTGGAATGCCAAATTCAGAAATGACGGAAAAGTAATCGCTGCAAAAATTTTGATCGCATACCGCCACTTCGCTTACGTTAAAACTAAGGGGAACACGGGGCTCGTTACGAGTTAATCCTTCTTTTAAATAGGCACAGGCCTTTTGAAACAGCGCAAAATCCACTAGGTATATTTCGGTATACTTTTGCAGCACGGAAATATATTTGTTCAAAGGAATGCCGTTGGAATGATTCCAGCGCATCAATACCTCGCCTGCCACGATTTTTTCGGTTCGTGGATCTACCTTTGGTTGCACAAAAATTTCGAATTCATTGTTTTTGCGGGCGTTTGTTAGTTGCTTTGCTAAATCTTGCTGGGCTAGATAATTGAAGTAATTGTCATCGCTGAAAATTTCGTAGCTGTAGGTTCGGTGTTTCAGTTGCGGACAGTTTTTGCGTGCAAAGCGTACCTTCATTAAAAGGTCATCGTAACTGCCGTAGACCGAATGTGGCAATAAAATTCCAAACGACATGAAAATGTTTTGGTGGGCGTGTCGGTCGTGATTGTCAAAGAGATAGTCCACCAGCTCAGATAAGAATCCCTGCAAGACGTTTTCATCGTCAGAGCGTGAAGGGTCTTCGGAACAGACGATGAAAAAGTGAAAGGTATCGCCATAAACATGCTGTACAATTCCGCGGTTTTTTAAAAAGGTTTCTAAAATATGCTGAATCAGATGCAGCAACTCGTCGCCGTAATCGTGGCCAAACCGGGCATTGTAGTAAGAAAAGTATTTAATGTTCATTTCAACAAACGCATAGGAATGGCGTTCTTGCAAAGAAAGCGTTTGATAAAAGTCAGATAAAGAAGGTTGTGCAGAATAGCTCATGAATTTTACCATAACCTTTCATTGGTATGTTTGATGATATTACAATCATGCTTTTATTTTAACATGTTTTATAAAAAAAGAGTACCAAAAGTGTTTGGAATTTTGGTGTTTTAACTGGAAATAAAAGGGTACACTTTGTGCTTTACGAAGAAAAACAATTTTGTTATACTGAGAAAAACAGTAGTAGAAAGGATGTGTGCAGGTGATTCGGGTTGCAGTTGTAGAAGATGACAAGGAGTATCGCAGTCAATTTGAACAATTTATTCAGCGATACGGGCAGGAGAATGACCTGCAATTTCAGGTTTCTACTTTTGGCGATGGCAGCGAGATTTTAGAAGATTATAAAATGGACTATGATATTATCATGCTGGACATCGAGATGCCCCATGTAAATGGTATGGCGGCGGCAACCCGGATTCGGCAGCAGGATAAAGATGTAGTGCTTATGTTTGTTACAAACATGAGCCAATATGCCATTAACGGTTACGAAGTGGGCGCATTGGATTTTGTTCTGAAGCCACTCAATTATTACACCTTTTCCATTCGATTTGCCCGCGCCATCGAACGTGCCAAAGAACGGGAATCGGGTCAGATTTTATTGAATATGCCGGATTGTGTTCGAAAAATTAGTACACACCAAATCTATTACATTGAAATTCAAAACCGTATGCTGCATTACCATACCGATGAAGGTGAATTTGTTTTGCGCGGTACCATGCAAGCGGTAGAAAAAGAGTTGGAACGCTATCATTTTATGCGGTGCAATCACTGGTATCTGGTGAATTTGCGGCATGTTACCGAAATTCGGAAAGATGTGGTGGTGGTTGCCGGCAATGAATTGGAAATTAGCCGCCGAAACAGAACTGCATTTTTAACCGCTTTAACCAATTATGTGGGAGGAAACCACTGATGGTGTGGGAAGCTTGGGTTTGGGTTGCGTTTAACGCAGTAGCCTTTTGGGTTGTAGCTTTTTTGTTTTGGTTACCGCTGCGCCATAAACAAGGAACAAAACGAAAAGCTACGGCTTGCTGTATATTAGGTATTGCGCTTCAAATTGGAATGGGCGGTTTGTTGTATGCCATACCGTATACGCAGTGGGTAATGTACCTGCTGTATTTTGCATTAGGTTTGCTGGCGTTTGGCTTATGCACCGATGTATCGCTTTCGGCCGTATTTTACTGCACAATTTGGACGATTATTGTGTATCGAATTGGGTTTCAAATTGCGGGATTGCTGTATATTGCAGTTAAGGCGAAAGAAGTACCGGGTATGGGGATGTTTTTTGCCGTTGTTATGGCCGTTTTGTTGTTTTATCTTACGATAGGTGTTACCCTGGCAAGGTGGATGCCGGAAAATGGTAAGTATGAAATAGGACCGCGTCAAATGGCGGCGGCATTGATTTCGTTTGCGGTATTTCAAGTGTTGGCGTGGGTGTGGGAAACCACATGGCAAACAGACGGCTTTTCTTCCATGTGGAAAAGTGCATTGCTTATGGAAATTTACTGCGCCACATTGCTGTATTTACAACATGAAATGTTTAAAAAGAGCGCTTTACGCAGAGAGCTGGATATTTTAAACCGCATGCAGGTACAGCAGCGGGAACAATATGCTTTGGCAAAAGAAAACATTGCGTTAATCAACCGCAAGTGCCATGATTTAAAACATCAAGTAAAGGCCATGCGGGTATTGTTTGAAGATGAAAAGCGAGAAGCTTATTTAAAAGAGCTTGAGCAGGCTGTTGGTATTTATGAAGCCATTGCAAAAACAGGCAATGAGGTTTTGGATACGGTATTAACAGAAAAAAGTTTATACTGTGAAGCAAACAGCATTAAGGCGCACTGTGTGGCAGACGGACGTTTGCTGGATTTTATGGATCCGGTGGATTTGTACACGATTTTTGGCAATGCCCTGGACAATGCCATAGATAGTGTAAAGAAAATTGAGCAAACCGAAAAGCGGATTATTGATGTGCTGGTATATCAAAAAAATCAATTTTTGGTAATACAAATTATTAACCCGCTGGAGGGAAAATTGGCATTTGATGAAGAGGGTTTACCCTTAACAACAAAAGCCAATAATGGATATCATGGATTTGGTTTGAAAAGCATTCGGCACACGGTGCATCGGTACAACGGCTTTTTGACCGTAACAATTGAAAATGGTTGTTTTTGTTTGCGCATCCTTTTGCCGCTGCAACAAAAGAACGAAACATAAAGTAGGGCAGATGGGGTTACAGATATGCGTAGAAAACCATCTGCTTTTTTAATAGGAACAACAAGGTTTAAACCACTTTAAAGCGGTAAAAAATAAGAGGATTTGACACAAAAATAGCAAATTAAACAAGAATTGTGTTAGAATTATGAGCAAATCGCATAAAAGAAAAACGGTCGATTTGTAGGGGGTATGACCACTTAGGACGTTTTTATGACCACTTATGCAAAGCTAGTTGAGCTTTTTTTAAAAGATTTGTACAATTTTGTATTGTCAGATAAATAACACATGACAAACCGCAAGGATGCATTTGCAACCGGCGACAGAAAGAGAGGATAAGGCTTGAGACGGATCGAATGTTTAAATAAGGGATGGAACTTTTTTGGCCCCACAAAAGAGTGGACCGCAGTAGATGTACCCCATACCTGGAATGCAATTGACGGACAGGATGGCGGCAACGACTATTGGCGTGGTACCTGTAAGTATACAAAAGAATTTTCTATGCCGGAATTTGATCCCGCAAATCAGGTTGTATATCTGGAGTTCCAGGGCGTAAATGCCAGCGCAGATGTAACCTTGAACGGTCATAAGGCAGTTCATCACGACGGCGGTTACTCCACCTTCCGTGTGGACGTTACCAACATGCTGAAAGATACCAATATGCTGGAAGTTGAAGTTGACAACAGCGTAAACGACCGCGTATACCCCCAGAAAGCAGACTTTACTTTCTACGGCGGTATCTACCGTGATGTAAACCTGATTGTATTAAATAAGTATCACTTTGACATGGACCACTTTGGTGGCCCCGGCTTAAAGGTTACCCCCACTGTAGAGAACGGTTGCGGCAAGGTTCGTGTAGAGAGCTACACCAACGTACAGCAGCCTGAAGTTGTAGTTACCCTGACCGACAAAGAAGGCAATGTGGTAGCAAAGGGAGAGGGTTGTGATGTTACCCTGCAAATCCCCAACGTTCATCTGTGGGATGGCGTAAAGGATCCTTACCTGTATCGCGCAACTGTACAGCTGATGAACAACGGCACTGCTGTTGACGAAGTAACCACCCGTTTCGGTGTTCGCACCTTTAAGGTAGACCCCAAGAAGGGCTTCTTCTTGAACGGCCGTAGCTACCCCATGTATGGCGTCTCGCGTCACCAGGACCGCAAGGGCATTGGTAACGCACTGACCCGTGCACATCACGACGAAGACATGGATCTGATTCGTGAAATCGGCGCAAACACCATTCGTTTGGCTCACTACCAGCATGACCAGTACTTCTACGATCTGTGCGATGAGTACGGTATGATTGTTTGGGCAGAGATTCCTTACATCTCGGAGCATATGCCCAACGGCCGTGAAAACACCATCAGCCAGATGAAAGAGCTGATCATTCAAAACTACAACCACGCTTGTATCGTAACCTGGGGCTTGTCCAACGAAATCACCATTTCTACCAAGGACAACAAGGATATGATTGAAAACCATCATATCCTGAACGACTTGTGCCATGAAATGGACCCCAGCCGCCCCACCACTTTGGCATGTTACGCTATGTGCGGCCCCTTCAATAAGTCTGCACATATTTCCGATTTGGTTAGCTGGAACCTGTACCTGGGCTGGTATGTGCCCGGCTTGTTCCTGAACGACTGGTGGATTAGCTTCTTCCACTGGCGTTACCCCAACCGTTGCCTGGGTTACTCTGAGTACGGCTGCGAAGGTATGCCCAACCTGCATTCTTCCAAGCCCCGCCGTGGTGACCACACCGAAGAGTATCAGGCAATTTACCACGAATTCATGCTGGAGTGCTTTAAGCGTCATCCTTATATGTGGAGCACCCATGTATGGAATATGTTCGACTTTGCTGCTGACGCCCGTGATCAGGGCGGCGAGCCTGGTATGAACCACAAAGGTCTGGTTACCTTTGACCGCAAGACCAAGAAGGATAGCTTCTACGTTTACAAGGCATACTGGAGCAATGAGCCCTTTGTTCACATTGCCGGTAGCCGCTACGTAGACCGTCCCGAGAAGGTTACCACTGTTAAGGTTTACACCAACCAGCCCAAGGTTGCTTTGTATGCAAACGGTAAGCTGATTGAAGAGAAAACCGGCGACAAGGTATTTACCTTTAAGGTTGAGCTGAATGGCGAAACCAAGCTGAAAGCCGTTGCAGGCCAATGCACCGACACAGCAAAACTGCGCTATGTAAGCACACCCAACCCCGCTTACAAGCTGCAGAAGAGCAACAGCACCAGCGCAAACTGGGTATAATAGGGGAGATATACAGTTTGCATAAGCAGATGCAGTTGTTCTGCGAACAATAAAGAGTCTCAAACGAAAAAAGGAGGAAATTCACTAGTATGAAAAAAGCGGCAATGAAAAAAGCATTGTGGCGTGGCTTGAGCAGTGCTATGTGCTTGACTTTAAGCTTCTCCATCATTCTGGGTATTGTGCTGGAAGCCAATGCTGCGGCAATTGACACATACCTGGGAACCACCAGCCAGTTACTAAGCTCTGAAAACAACGAAGAAAACCCCCTGTATGACAAGTTCACCCCTCCGGCTGAACTGTTGAACGAGGATGGCACCGGCAACTCTACTGCTCTGATTCAGGCAGCAATCGACCTGGGTCGCCGTGAGGCAGCAGAAGGTGCTGTATTGCTGAAGAACGAGAACAACACTCTGCCTTTGGCAAGCGGTTCCAACGTTACCCTGCTGGGTATTCGTTCTCATGTACCCCTGATCGGTTCTAGCTTCGGCGTTAAGGCACAGGGCCCCTTCATCAACCTGGAGCAGGCTTTGTCTCAGAACAAGACCGATTTTGCAAATACCATTACCACCACCGTAAACACCAACGCTACCAGCCGTGAAGTAGCTACCGAAGTAAGCAAGACCATGAGCTCTTGGACCGGTGAGGAGTTTGACTTTGAAGGCGCAGGCTTCAACGTTAACCCCACCATGGTTGAGATCTATGACAAGCTGAACGAGACCTACAAGCACGCAAACAACGAAAACCCCGAAGAGGTTTACAATGCAAACGAGCCCTCGATTGCTGACATTGAAGGCGTAAACGCTGGCTATAAGGATAGCTTTGTTCAGTACGGCGATGCTGCTATCGTAGTAGTAGGCCGTCCTAGCGCTGAGTCTAAGGACTTCTTGCCCGGTGGCGTAGGCGAAGGCAGCGAGGGTGCAACCGAGCCCCTGCAGCTGACCACCAACGAGATGGACGCTATCAATCTGGCTAAGGAAGTTAGCGACAAGGTTATCGTTCTGGTAAACAGCGCAACTGCTGTTGAAATCGGCGATCTGAAGAACGATCCCGATGTTGACGCTATCCTGTGGATTGGCTTCCCCGGCAACTACGGTATGCTGGGTATCGCAGACATCCTGTGCGGCCGTGTAAGCCCCTCCGGCGGTCTGTTTGACATCTTCCCCACCTACAACATGTCTGCTCCTGCTATGCAGAACATGGGTAAAATGTACTACACCAACACCGACGAGCTCATTACTCGTTCCGGCGGTGTTCTGGGCTTTACCCCCGGTTCTTACGTAATCGAGGCAGAAGGCATCTACGTTGGCTATCGTTACTACGAGACCCGTTACTATGATGCAGTAGCCGGCAACGGCAACGCAACTTCTCCTGTTGGCGCATATGCTTCCACCGAAGAGTGGAACTACGCAAACGAGGTTGCTTACGGCTTTGGCTTTGGCTTGAGCTACACCACCTTTGCATTTGAGATGCAGGGCGAGCCCATCTTTGACATCACTGTTGATGAAGAGACCGGCGCACCCAACGCATATGCTACCTTCAACGTTAAGGTTACCAACACCGGTAGCGTTGCAGGTAAGACCCCTGTTCAGATCTACGGCCAGGCTCCCTACATCGCTGGCGGCGTAGAGAAGTCTGCAATTCAGTTGCTGAACTTTGAAAAGAGCAACGTTCTGCAGCCCGGCGAGTCTGAGGTTGTAAGCGTTAAGGTTGACTTGCAGTACATTGCAAGCTACGACGAGAACTATGATAACGGCGACGGCACCACCGGCACCTACATCATGGATCCCGGCATGTACTACTTTGCAGTAGGCAACGGCGCTCACGATGCTTTGAACAACATCATGGTTGCTCAGGGTATGGACCAGACCAAGATGGTTGGCACCGGCAATGCTGCTGCTGTTTACAGCAAGGAAATCAACGAGGACTTTATCGCTAAGACTCTGTTCTCTGTTTCCAAGACTGGTTACGAAATTTCTAACCAGCTGCCTTACTCTGACTGGAACTACTACCAGCCCGGTGAGGTAACCTACCTGACCCGTACCGATTGGGCAGGCACTTTCCCCAAGACTTATGACAACATGACCCTGACCAACCAAGAGTTGATCGACAACCTGAACGGTAAGACCTACACCTTGCAGACCACCGACGACACCTCTGAGGTACTGTGGGGCCAGGATAACGGCATCCAATTCTATGAAATGTATGGCGTTTCCTACGACGATCCGAAGTGGCAGCAGCTGCTGGATCAGCTGACTCTGGAAGAAGCTATGTACATCTTTAGCTTCGGTGGTCCTTCCATCCCCGGTGCAGAGTCTATTGGTACTGTAGAAACCTACATGACCGAAAACGCAGGTAACGGTGTTGCCGTTGCTCTGAACGCTTCTAAGGACCCCAACGCTCCTTGGGCAATTCCTACTTCGGACGTAAACGGTAACTGGCATCCCCAGGTATTCGGTAACGCTCCTCTGGCAGCTTCTAGCTTCTACCCCGAACTGATGAACGAGCTGGGTCAGTTCACCGGCATCGAGTCTCTGTTCACCGGTATCAACATCCTGTGGGGCCCCGGCCTGAACACCCATCGTCATGCTTACAACGGCCGTAACGGCGAGTACTACTCTGAGGATCCCGTTCTGTCCGGTGTAGCTGCAATGGAATTTGCTATTGGCGCTCTGGACTACGGTCTGGTAGCTGCTCCCAAGCACTTTGCTTTCAACGACCAGGAATCTGAGCGTGGCGGCGTATCTCCCTACATGACCGAGCAGCGTGCTCGTGAGGTAGAGCTGCGTGCTTACCAGATTGCTTTTGAGGCTACCAAGTACGATACCGAAGACTTTAACGCAGGTATGCGTGGTTTGATGACCTCCTTCTCCAAGATTGGTTCCATTGAGTGCACCACCAGCTACGGTCTGATGACTGAGATTCTGGTAAACGAATGGGGCTTCATCGGTTACGCTGTTACCGATATTTACGACGATACCGACCTGTGGAACGCTGTTCTGAACGCAGGTACTACTTGCTTTGACACCCGTGGCCAGTCCGGCTTCTACACCTCCACCACTCTGGCAGGCTGCAGCCTGTTCCAGAAGCAGGTTGACGGTAGCAAGCTGAGCACCGACCTGTTGCAGGGCGATTTGAACCTGCAGCTGAAGCTGAAGGAAGCAGTACACAAGAACATTTACGCTTGGTCTGTAAGCCATTTGATGAACCGCTACAACGCAACTACTCACGTAGAGAACCCCATCACCTGGTGGCGTGCAGCTTACTACGGTCTGACCGGTGTTTCTGCTGTTGTAATGTTGCTGAGTGCTGGTATGTATGTAATGGCATGCACTAAGAAAAAGGAGGAAATGTAAGATGAAAAAGCAAGGAATTGCATTTTATCTGAATGGAATCGCTTTTGTTCTGGGCATTGCCGGCTTGATTTTGACTGTTTACAGCAGCAAGGTTAGCTCTGACAACGCTTTACAGAACCTGCCCATGCTGATTGCAGGCGGCGTAGTCGCTTTGGTTTTGGTTCTGGTTGGCATGATTATGCCCAACAAGATGGGTAACCATGACCCCATTTCTGCCGTAGCTGTATTGGCAGCAATTGCTTTGTACAGCTATGTATTTGGCCAGTGCATTTTGCAGCGTGTTATGCTGATTGCCGGTTTGTTCTCTTTCAACTCCGGTAACACCGCTGGCTGGCAGGTATTCTACATCACCATTGGTGCTGTTGCTTGCCTGTTTGTAGGAGCCATCTTCCTGGTAATTGGCTCTTTCTGCAAGTCTGTTAAGACTGTAGAGGCTTAAGATTTTACGGTATGCTGTTTCTGCCAAAGAAACAGCATACTTAAAAGAGAAACCGTGTGCTTTATTAAAAGTGCAAACAGAACGTTTCCTTCACCCTATCAAAAGGGTGAAGGAAATATTCTGCGTTTCCGCCCCGCGTTTTGTGGGCGGAACGGCGGTGAGAGGTTCTTGCAATAAGGACATTTGACCGGCGTTCCGCCTGTTTTTTGCAGACGGAATTCAATAGGGGAGTATGCACCCCTTGTATTGGAACATAGGAAAAAAGGAGAAATATTTGCATGAAAAACGAAAAAACAGCGCCCGCAAAAAGCGCTAATTCGATTAACCGTGCGAAGATGTATCAGTTGATTTTGTTTCCGTTCAACAACGGTGCAACCAACGTGTATTACATCTTGACCTCTTCGTACATTGCCTACTACGGCGGTGTTCTGGGTCTGGCGGTAGTATTTGCAACCACCATGGTAACCGCAATGCGTATTTTTGACGCATTTACCGACCCCATCATTGGTGCTTTGATTGACAAGACCAATGGCAAGTTTGGTAAGTTCCGTCCTTACATGGTTTTGGGTAACCTGATCATGGCGGTAGGTTCTATTTTGCTGTACTTCTGCACACAGCTGGTACCCACCACTATGATGCCCGTGCGTTATGTGCTGTACGTTGTATTCTACGCTTTGTTCGTAATCGGTTACACCTTCCAGACTTCCGTAACCCGTTCCGGTCAGACCGTATTGACCAACGACCCCAAGCAGCGTCCGCTGTTTACCGTATTTAACCTGGTAGCTAGCATGGTTGGTATGGGTGCTATCCAGTTCATTGCTCCCATTCTGCGTGCTAACGTTGGTGACTACACCACCCAGGCTTTCTTTGATGCATTGATTCCTCTGTCTCTGATTATTTCTGCCGTTCTGACTGTACTGGCTGTAGTTGGTATTTGGGAGAAAGACCGTCCTGAATACTTTGGTATTGCTGGTTCCAGTGCTGAGAAGATTAAGATCAGCGAATATGTTAAGCTGATTATGCACAACCAGCCCCTGCAGCGTTTGATGATTGCCGGCGCAGGTTGTAAGCTGGCTTTGGCTATTGCTACCAACACCGCTGTTCTGTGCATGCTGTACGGCGGCATGATGGGCAACTACGATAGCCTGTACCTGCCCATGATGATTTTGGGTTACGTATTCAGCGTACCTTTCTTTGTACTTACTGTTCGTACCTCTCAGAAAAAGGGCCAGAAGGCTTCTTTGATGCGCTATGTAGGCGTTGCTTTGGTAATGTACATTGGCGTATTGGCTCTGTTGCTGATGTGGAAGCAAGGTGTACCTGGCTTCAACCTGTCTCTGTATGAGATTGTTGATGGCAAGTTCCACCTGACCCTGAACGCTTACACCGTTGCTTTCATCCTGTTCTTTGGTATCGGCTACGGTGCTTACTACGCAACCGCTGATATGTCCATCCCCATGGTTGCTGACTGCTCTGACTACGAGACCTACCGTACCGGTAACTATGTTCCCGGCGTTATCGGCACCCTGTTCAGCCTGGTTGACAAGCTGGTTTCTTCCTTCAGCTCCACCATCGTTGGTCTGGTAGCTGCTGCAATCGGCTTTACCACCTCTCTGCCCGGTGGCGATGATCCGTTCCGTGCAGGCATGAACTGGGCTGTAATTATCCTGTTCTGCATCGTACCCATGGCTGCATGGGCAATCACCCTGATTGCAATGAAGGGCTACAGCTTGACCGGTGAACGCATGAAGGAAATTCAGGCTGTAAACGCAGTTCGTAAGGACGCTATCAGCAAGGGTATGTCTTTGGAAGAGGCCATGAAGAAGTGGACCACCATCGACCAGGTACCAGCAGAGTTCCGCGACTAATGATGATACTTGCCAATAAAGCAAGTTGACGGATAAAAAACGGCACTGTTTGATGCTTAAAAGCATAAACAGTGCCGTTTTGTTTTGTGGTATTATTCGCCAATAAACTGGCTGGGAGATGCCCCGTATTCCGCTTTAAATGCTCGATAAAAGTTGGCATAGTCTCGGAATCCGCAGGCTTCGTATACATTGGTGGGACTGATGCCGGAGGAAAGCATTTGTTTTGCCATGAGCAGACGTTTTAGGGTAATATAGCGGTATAGACTGGTACCCATAACGCGGTTAAATTCATGGGAAAGGTGATACTTGCTAACGAAAAAACGCTCGGCAAGCAAGTCCAAAGAGATTTGTTCGTGATAGTGGTTGCTGATGTAATCAATTACCTGGTCGGTTAAGGTGCTGCGTGGTTTCTGGATAGGGCATGTTTCAACGGCCGGAATGAGGCGGTTTAACTGTATGGTGAATTGCAGCAAAAGGGAAAGGCAGAGAAGGTCTTGCCCAAAGGCAGGTTCACGGGTTTCTTGAAGAAGTTGATCCAGTGTGGCGCGCATTTGAATTTGCTGGGTTTTGGTTAGTTTGATTAAATTGCTATGCCCGGGACGACTAATGTCGAAACAGCGGAATAAACTTGTATATGGTGTGGTATACTTATGCAAAAAAGAAGGGCTAATCCATAGCACAATCCGCTCGTAGGGTTCCCGATTGGGGTGAATAATGGGCTGATGCAATTCCAAGGGGCTGATTAAAAGCAAATCGCCCGGTTGCAGCCGGCAGGTTTGGCCCTCGACAAGATAGTCAACACTGCCGTTTATAAAAAAATACACCTCATAAAAATCGTGGTGGTGCAATGCCACAGAACCAGGGTGCGGGTCGGAATAATGGAAGATTTCATAACTGGCTTGACGCATTTCTTGACGTGAGTCAAAGTGTTCAAAAGGCTTGTACATGGGGGCTTCCTCCTTTATAATAATTATACAACAAGATTTACAATCCGAAAAGCAATTTTCGCAATTTTAATTGTAATTTGATAAGCCTATATTTAGAAGTAAAGAATTATAATAGAAAGGATGATACAAGTGGAAGGCTTTTTGACAAAAGATTTCTTGCTGGATACTCCGGCAGCCCGGCAGCTGTACCACGATTATGCGGCTTCTATGCCCATTGTGGACTATCATTGCCATATCGATCCGAAAGATGTATTTGAGGATCGTCGTTTTGAAAACATTACTCAGCTGTGGCTGGGTGGTGACCACTACAAATGGCGCGTAATGCGTTCGAACGGAGTGGAGGAGCGCTTTATCACAGGCGATGCTTCTGACTGGGAGAAATTTGAAAAGTTTGCACAGAGCCTGCCCCGTGCCATTGGTAACCCCATGTACCACTGGTGTCATCTGGAACTGAAGAATTACTTTGGTTACGAAGGCGTTTTGAACGCAGAAACCGCAAAAGAAGTTTGGGAGCTGTGCAACGATAAGTTGCAGAACGACCCCGCAATGAGCGCACGTGGTTTGATTTTGAGCAGCAACGTGGCAATGGTTGGCACCACCGATGACCCCTGCAGCGATTTGCAGTGGCACAAAAAGCTGGCTGAGGACACAAGCTTTGACGTAAAGGTATGCCCCAGCTTCCGTCCCGACCCGGCTTTGAACATTCACAAGCCCGGCTTTGTAGAGTACATTGCTTTGCTGGGTAAGACCACCGGCAAAGAGCTGACCACCGTAGAAGATGTTCGTTGGGCATTGAGCCAGCGCATCAACTACTTTGCAGAGAACGGCTGCCGTGCAGCGGACCATGGCCTGGATTATGTAATGTGCCGCATGGTAAGCGACGAAGAGGCTACTGCAACCCTGCAGAAGGCTTTGGCAGGCCAGACCGTAACCCGTGAAGAGGCAGAAGGCTATCAGACTGCTTTGCTGCTGCACTGTGGCCGTGAGTATGCCGCACATGGCTGGGTAATGCAGCTGCACTTTAGCTGCATGCGTAACCCCAACAGCCGCATGTTTGCTCAGTTGGGTGCAGACAGTGGTTTTGACTGCATTGCAGTTACCGACAGCTGCGCTGCTACTTACGCTTTGATGAACGAGTGGGAGAAAGAGGGCAAGCTGCCCAAGACTATTTTGTACAGCCTGAATCCCGCAGACAACGAGTGGTTGGATACCCTGCTGGGTGCATTCCAGAGCAGTGAGATTCCCGGCAAGATTCAGCACGGCAGTGCATGGTGGTTCAATGATAACAAGGTTGGCATGATGGACCAGCTGACCAGCCTGGGCAATCTGGGCGTACTGGGCAACTTTATCGGTATGTTGACCGACAGCCGCAGCCTGCTGAGCTATGCACGTCACGAATACTTCCGCCGCATTCTGTGCTGCCTGTTTGGCCGCTGGATTGAAAACGGCGAGTATCCTGCCGATATGAAGTATGTTGGTAGTTTGGTACAGGACATCTGCACAAACAACGCTGTGCGTTACTTTGGCCTGTAATCAACAAAATATAAAACCAAGTTTATGTTAAGGAGAAACGAAATGAAACTTTCTTTTCGCTGGTACGGTGAGTCTGATCCCGTAACTTTGCAAAATATCCGCCAGATTCCTGGCATGCGCAGCATTGTTAGCGCTGTTTACGACGTTAAGCCCGGTGAGGTTTGGCCCGAAGAGAGCCTGGCCCGCATGAAGGAGCAGGTTGAGAGCAACGGTATGCTGTTTGATATCGTTGAGTCCATCCCCGTACACGAGAACATCAAGCTGGGCCGCGGCAACGTGGACGAGCTGTTGGAAGTTTACTGCGAGAACATCCGCCGCTGCGCTAAGTACGGCATCAAGTGCGTAACTTACAACTTCATGCCCGTATTTGACTGGACTCGTACCCAGCTGGACAAGGTTGCTGACGACGGTTCCACCAGCTTGGTTATGTACTGGGAGCAGATGAAGGGTCTGGATCCTCTGAAGGACGACATCCATCTGCCCGGTTGGGACTCCAGCTACAGCCAGGAAGAAGTTCGTGAGCTGATTGCTGCTTACGGCGAAATCGGCGAGGAAGGCCTGTGGGCTAACCTGGAGAAGTTCCTGAAGAAGGTTATCCCCGTTGCTGAGGAATGCGGCGTAGTAATGGCTATCCATCCCGATGATCCCCCGTACCCCATCTTCGGTCTGCCCCGCATCATCACCTGCGAGGCAAACCTGGATCGCTTCCTGAAGCTGGTTGACAGCCCTGCAAACAGCCTGTGCCTGTGCACCGGTTCCTTGGGCTGCGCTAAGACCAACGACATGGTTGCTATGGTTCGCAAGTACAGCGCTATGGGCCGCATTGCTTTCATGCACATCCGTAATGTTAAGATCATGGAAGACGGCAGCTTTGAGGAGCGCGCTCACCTGAGCAGCTGCGGCAGCCTGGATATGTACGAAATCGTAAACGCTCTGGTTGAAAATGGCTTTGACGGCTACGTTCGTCCTGACCACGGCCGTATGATTTGGGGCGAGACCGGTAAGTCCGGTTACGGTCTGTACGACCGCGCTTTGGGTGCTACCTACATCAATGGCCTGTTTGAGGCTTGCGAGAAGCAGCACAAAAATAAATAAGATTTTTTACCATAGAAAACGAGGCGTTTTGCAATGAAATCCGACTGGAGCCAGAATGGCCAGCGGGAGTTTGATCTCATCACATTTGGTGAGATCATGCTTCGGCTTTCGCCACCTCGGCATGACCGAATCACAGACAGTGATACCTTTCAAAAACGTGCCGGTGGCGCAGAGTTAAATGTGGCCAGTGGTGTGGCGTTGCTGGGATTGCGTACCGCAATTATTTCCAGATTGCCTCAGAATAAATTGGGTGTTTATATTAAAAATCGAATTCGTTATACCGGTGTTTCGGATGACTTTTTGATTTATGATAACAGCCCTGAGGCTCGTTTAGGTCTATACTATTATGAAATGGGTGCGGCGCCCCGTAAGCCCACCATTGTATATGACCGCAAAGAAGCCAGTATTACACGCATTAAGCTGGAAGAAATTCCGCAAGAAGTGTATGGCTCTGCACGGATGTTTCATGTGAGCGGCATTAGCTTAGCTTTGTGCGAGAATATGCGCAATGTGGCGATTGAGATGATTCGCCGCTTTAAAGCTGCCGGTGCTATGATTTCTTTTGACGTAAACTATCGGGCCAATTTGTGGACGGAAGAGCAGGCAAGAGAAACCATTGAAACAATTTTGCCTTTGGTAGACGTGTTGTTTGTTTCGGAAGAAACAAGCCGCAGAATGTTCCAGAAAACAGGTGATTTGAAGGACATTTTGAAAAGTTATACCAAGGAATACGGTGTTAAAATTGTGGCTGCTACACAGCGCACCGTAATTAGCCCACGTGAACACAATTTTACCTCGTTGGTTTACAGTGCGGCTGAGGATGATTTTTACACCGAAGCTCCGTACAATAACATCGATGTAATTGACCGGATTGGTTCCGGTGATGCTTATGTGGCCGGTGTTTTGTTTGGTTTGCTGAAATATGGCGATGCTAAAATTGCAATGCAGTTTGGCAACGCCACATCCAGCACCAAGAGCACAGTGCCCGGTGATTTGCCTTCTTCGGATTTGACCGAAATTGAACGCATTATCAAAGAGCACAGCGCAAATGGCCCCGTAAGTGAGATGGATCGTTAACCTGAACGGAAAAACGAAAGGAAGCATTAAAAATGAACGAAGTACTGCAAAAGATTTACGAAATTGGTATTGTGCCTGTTATTGCGATTGAGGACGCTGACAAGGCTGTTCCTCTGGCAAAGGCTCTGGTAGCCGGTGGTCTGCCTGCTGCTGAAGTTACCTTCCGTACCGAGGCTGCTGAAGAGGCTATTCGCCGCATTGTTGCTGAAGTACCCGAGATGCTGGTAGGCGCCGGCACTGTTCTGACCAAGGAGCAGGCTGACCGCGCAATTGCTGCCGGTGTAAAGTTCATTGTTAGCCCCGGCTTTAACCCCGAAATCACCAAGTACGTTATCGATCAGGGCATGCTGATGATGCCCGGTACTGCTACTCCCGGTGAGATGGAGCAGGCTATGAGCATGGGTCTGGATGTTGTTAAGTTCTTCCCCGCAGAGCAGAACGGCGGTATTGCTAAGCTGAAGGCTGTTGCTGGCCCCTACGCTAACCTGCGTTGGATGCCCACCGGCGGTGTAAACGAGAAGAACATGCTGGACTACCTGAGCTTCAACAAGATCATTGCTTGCGGCGGCACCTGGATGGTTAAGAAGGACCTGATCGACAATGGCGATTGGGCTGAGATTGAGCGTTTGACTCGCCAGGCTGTAAACACCATGCTGGGCTTTGAGCTGAAGCATGTTGGCATTAACACCGAAAATGCAGAAGAAGCTATGAAGGCTGCTAAGCTGTTCGGCGCTATGTTCGGCTTTGACATTGCCGAGGGCAACTCCAGCATCTTTGTTGGCAACAAGAGCATCGAAATCATGAAGAAGCAGTACCTGGGCAAGAACGGTCACATTGCAATTGCTACCAACACCCTGCCCCGTGCAATCGCTTACTTCAAGAAGCAGGGCATTGCTTTCAACGAGGAGACCATCACCGCAAAGGCTGCTTACTTTGCAGATGAAATCGCTGGCTTTGCAATTCACCTGGTACAGAAATAAGCCAATTATAATTTGAAAAACGGCTTGCCCGCATATGCGGGCAAGCGTTTGGTTTGATAAAGACACAAAGAAACAAAGGAAGGTATAATCCCAATGTCTAAGAAAGTTGTTACCTTTGGCGAGCTGATGCTGCGTCTTCAGCCCTACGATTACATGCGTTTTGTACAGGCAGACTCTTTTGAGGCTACCTTTGGCGGCGGCGAAGCAAACGTTGCTGTATCTCTGGCAAACTACGGCATGGAAGCTCACTTTGTAAGTAAGCTGCCCAAGCACTCCATCGGCCAGATGGCTGTTAACAGCCTGCGCAAGTACGGCGTTCACACCGAGGACATCACCCGCGGCGGCGACCGTGTAGGCATCTACTACCTGGAGAAGGGTGCTTC
The DNA here is from genome assembly GCA_944382775.1 of uncultured Allofournierella sp. Lineage (GTDB taxonomy): Bacteria > Bacillota > Clostridia > Oscillospirales > Ruminococcaceae > Allofournierella. The sequence continues at coordinate 5,806 of CALWNI010000009.1, read as the reverse complement.
TCAGCGTGGCAGCGTTTGCATCTACGACCGTGCTCACAGCGCAATCGCAGAGGCAACCACCGCTGACTTTAACTGGGACGAAATCTTTGAGGGTGCTTCCTGGTTCCACTTCACCGGCATTACCCCGGCTCTGGGCGCAAATGTTGTTGAAATCTGCAAAGAGGCATGTAAGGCTGCTAAGGCTAAGGGTGTAAAGGTAAGCTGCGACCTGAACTACCGCGGCAAGCTGTGGACCCGCGACGAAGCTCGTGCTGCTATGACCGAGCTGTGCCAGTATGTTGACGTTTGCATCTCCAACGAGGAGGACGCAAAGGACGTATTCGGCATTGAGGCAGAGAACACCGACATCTACGCCGGCGAGCTGAACAAGGAAGGCTACAAGAGCGTTGCAAAGCAGCTGGCTGACAAGTTCGGCTTTGAGAAGGTTGCGATCACCCTGCGTGAAAGCAAGTCTGCTTTTGACAACGACTGGAGCGCAATGCTGTACGACGTTGCTAGCGATGAGTACTGCTTCTCCAAGCTGTACCACCTGCACATCATCGACCGCGTTGGCGGCGGTGACAGCTTCGGCGGCGGCCTGATCTACGCTCTGCTGAGCGGCAAAAACACCCAGGAGGCTGTTGAGTTTGCAGTTGCTGCTTCTGCTCTGAAGCACTCCATCGAGGGCGACTACAACTTCGTTTCTGTTGATGAGGTTGAGAAGCTGGCTGCCGGTAACGGTTCCGGCCGTGTACAGCGCTAATTGTGTATTATTTGGAGGATAGAAACATGCAGAAAAATGTTTTGGATACCAACCTGACTGGTAAGGTTGCTGTTGTTACCGGTGCTGGCGGAATTCTGTGCAGCGCTTTTGCTAAGACTCTGGCTCGTGCAGGCGCTAAGGTTGCTCTGCTGGACCTGAACGAAGAAGCTGCTGCTGCTTACGCTGCTGAAATCGAAGCTGAGGGCGGTATTGCTAAGGCTTACAAGTGCAACGTTCTGGAGAAGGACGCTTGCTACGCTGTTGCAGATCAGGTTGAGAAGGACCTGGGTCCCTGCGACATCCTGGTAAACGGCGCCGGCGGTAACAACCCCAAGGCTACTACCGACAAGGAGTACTTTGAGCTGGGCGATATCGACGCTGACACCAAGAGCTTCTTTGACCTGGATGCAGGCGGCGTAGGCTTTGTATTCAACCTGAACTTCCTGGGCACTCTGATCCCCAGCCAGGCTTTTGCTCGTCAGATGGTTGGCCGTGAGGGCTGCAACATCATCAACATCAGCAGCATGAACGCTTACACTCCGCTGACCAAGATTCCTGCTTACTCTGGTGCTAAGGCTGCTATCTCCAACTTTACCCAGTGGCTGGCTGTTCACTTCAGCAAGGTAGGCATCCGTGTAAACGCTATTGCTCCCGGTTTCTTCTCCACCAAGCAGAACGAGAAGCTGCTGTGGAACGAGGATGGCACCCCCACCGCTCGTACCGGCAAGATTCTGGCTGCTACCCCGATGGGTCGTTTTGGCGAGAGCACCGAGCTGGACGGCGGTCTGCTGTTCTTGCTGAACAACGAGGCTGCTAGCTTCATCACCGGTGTAGTTCTGCCCATCGACGGCGGTTTCTCCGCTTACTCCGGCGTATAATTTTATCAACTGATAAAATTAGTGTAAAATATTACAAACAGCCACGGATTTTTTCCGTGGCTGTTTTTTTATTAAAGAATTATTATTTGGGCAAGATATGAAAGAAAGTTGAAAATGTGGAATAGCCGGTATACTTGAAGAAAAAATTAATCTGGAATAAGATAGAAATGAACCAAAAGGAGGGAGTATAGATGGATTTAAACTTTGAACAGGCAGAAAAAATGATATCTGCACAGCGTAAGGATGAACTTGCGCGGCTGCTTTGGCAAGGAAATCCATTGCCGGAGAATTTAACAGCAATTGAGAAGATATTTGCATTTGGATTGTATACATTTATTGAGTACGAAGATAAACAGCAATTGAAAAACTACTTTTTAGAGTAATGGCAGCATTCTTAAAATCCAATGCAAAATTGGGTTCACAAGGGTAAGTGTAATGTTTTTGTGTTTTTGTTGGGAATACAACATACTTGTTTGGTAGGAATATGTATACTAAGGATGAAACAAGAACTTGATTTGCAAACAACCGAGTAGCAAACAAGTGCTTGAAGTAATTGATTAGGAGGAACATGCAATGATGTATCCTTATATTAAAAATATTAACCATGAAACAGTGGAAAATTTGGCGGAGCTGGTAGCCATTCAGCCCGGCCAAATTGTGAGCAAAACCTTGGCACAAAACAAAGCGGTTAGCTTAACCTTGTTTGCTTTTGCGAAAGGGGAAGAAATCAGCACCCATGAATCCAGCGGTGATGCTATGGTTCAGGTGTTGGAAGGCACCGGACAATTTACGGTGGACGGAAAAGAGTATGTATTAAATGCGGGACAGGTATTGGTAATGCCTGCCCAAAAACCCCATGCGGTATATGCAAAAGAGGACTTTAAAATGCTTTTAACTGTAGTATTTCCGCAAAAGGAAAGTTAAGTGGCTAGACAATTGATAGCGCAAATTAGGAGATAGACTATGCGACAGGAATGGACAAGTTTTAATCCCGGACACTGGGAAAATGAAATTGACGTAAGAGATTTTATTCAGAAAAACTACACCCCTTACGAGGGCGATGAGTCCTTTTTGGAAGGCCCCACCCAGGCCACCCGTGAGCTGTGGGATCAGGTTATGGAACTGACCCGTCAGGAACAGGCCAAGGGCGGTGTTCTGGATATGGATACCAAGGTGATTTCCACCATTGTTTCCCATGGTCCCGGTTATTTGAATAAAGACAAGGAAAAGATTGTTGGTTTTCAGACCGACGCACCCTTTAAGCGTTCCTTGCAGCCCAATGGCGGTATTCGCATGGCGATGAAAGCCTGCGAGGACAATGGCTACAAGGTAGACGATGAAGTGGTTGAAATGTACACCAAGTACCGCAAGACCCACAACGAAGGTGTATTCGACACGTATACTCCCGAAATGCGCGCTTGCCGTTCCAGCCATATCATCACCGGTTTGCCCGATGCTTACGGCCGTGGTCGTATTATTGGCGACTATCGCCGTGTGGCATTGTATGGTGTGGACCGCTTGATTGAGGATAAGGAAAACCAGAAGAGCAGCACACCTTCCATCATGTATGCCGATGTGATTCGCGACCGCGAAGAGTTGAGCGAGCAGATTAAGGCATTAAAAGAGCTGAAAAAGCTGGGCGAAATTTACGGCTACGATATTTCTAAGCCTGCAAAGAATACCCAGGAAGCAATTCAATGGCTGTACTTTGGTTATTTGGCTGCCATTAAGGAGCAAAACGGTGCAGCAATGAGCTTGGGCCGTACCAGCACCTTCTTGGATATTTACGCGCAGCGCGATTTGGAGAACGGTACCTTTACCGAAAGTGAAATTCAGGAAATGGTTGACCATTTTGTTATGAAGCTGCGTTTGGTAAAGTTTGCACGCACCCCCGAATACAACGCACTGTTCAGCGGTGACCCCACTTGGGTAACCGAATCCATTGCAGGTGTTGGTATTGACGGTCGCCCCTTGGTTACCAAAATGTCCTTCCGTTATCTGCACACACTGGAAAACCTGGGTACTGCTCCAGAACCCAACTTGACCGTTCTGTGGTCCACCCACCTGCCCATGGCATTCAAGCGTTACTGTGCAAAGAGCAGCATTTTGACCTCTTCGATTCAGTACGAAAACGATGACTTAATGCGTGTAACCCATGGTGACGATTATGCCATTGCTTGCTGCGTATCCAGCATGCGTGTGGGCAAGGAAATGCAGTTCTTTGGTGCACGTGCAAACCTGGCAAAGTGCTTGCTGTATGCAATTAACGGCGGTGTGGACGAAATTAGCAAAAAGCAGGTTGGCCCCAAGTTCCGCCCCATTACCACAGAGTATCTGGAATATGACGAGGTGATGGAACGCTTCCGTGATATGATGAAGTGGCTGGCAGGCGTATATGTGAACACCTTGAATGTAATTCACTACATGCATGACAAGTACTGCTACGAGCGTTTGCAGATGGCGTTGCATGACAAGGAAGTAACCCGCTGGTTTGCAACCGGTATTGCCGGTTTGTCGGTTGTGGCGGACTCGCTGAGTGCCATTAAGTACGCCAAGGTAAAAACCGTGCGCGACGAAAACGGCATTGTAGTAGACTATGCAATTGAAGGGGATTTCCCGAAATACGGTAACGATGATGACCGCGTAGACCAGATTGCACACGACATTGTGCATGAGTTTATGCAGGACATTAAGAGCAACCACACCTACCGTGACGGCAAGCCCACAACCTCGATTTTGACCATTACTTCCAATGTGGTATATGGAAAAAATACCGGTTCTACCCCCGATGGACGTAAGGCCGGTGAGGCATTTGCTCCCGGCGCTAACCCCATGCATCATCGTGATAGCCATGGTGCGGTGGCATCGCTGAGCTCGGTTTCTAAGCTGCCCTTTAAAGATGCACAGGATGGTATTTCCAACACATTCTCCATTATTCCCGGTGCATTGGGTAAGGAAGATACTGTAATGTTTGGTGACTTGGAGCTGGAATTGGACATGGCACACGATTGTGCTTGCTGTGAGCCGAACCTGGAAATTTGATTGAAAAAAGGAGTATAGAAAAATGAAGGTTACAGATTCTCAGATTGATAACTTGGTAAGCTTGTTGGATGGTTACGCAGAAAAGGGCGGTCATCATTTGAACGTAAACGTATTTACAAAGGAGACTTTGCTGGATGCACAGGCACATCCCGAGAAGTATCCCCAGCTGACTGTTCGTGTTTCCGGCTATGCCGTAAACTTTAACAAACTGACCAAAGAGCAGCAGAACGAAGTAATTGCTCGTACATTCCACGAAGGTATGTGATTTTGCATGAACCAAGTACAAAATACCCCCCAAGTAGGACGGATTCACTCCATTGAAAGCTTTGGCACGGTGGATGGGCCCGGTGTTCGATTTGTAGTGTTTTTTCAGGGTTGCCCCATGCGGTGCTTATACTGCCATAATCCCGATACATGGGATTTTACAGCGGGCACTGCGATGACAGCCGATGAAATTTTAGAGCAGTATGAAAAAAACAAAGGGTTTTATCGTTCCGGTGGATTGACTGCCACCGGAGGAGAACCTTTGGGACAATTGCCCTTTTTAACCGAACTGTTTCAAAAGGCGAAAGCAAAGGGGATTCATACCTGTTTGGATACCTGCGGTGTTTTGTACCGTGAAAAGCGGAGCGATGAATTTAAGGCACTGTTTGCGGTAACGGATTTGGTTTTGCTGGATTTTAAGCACAGCGACCCAGAGGGGCATGTTGCACTGACAGGACAGCCACAGGCACCTGTGCTTGCTTTTGCAGAGGCACTGGAGCGGGCAGGGGTGCCGATGGTGGCTCGCCATGTGGTGGTGCCCGGTATTACAGATAGTACAAACCATTTGGAGAATTTGGGAAAGCGGTTGGCAGGATATCGAAATCTGAAAGGATTGGAAGTTTTGCCGTACCACACCATGGGACTGACCAAGTATAAAAACATGGGACTGGATTATCCGTTGGAGGGTGTGCCGAACATGAAAAAAGAAGAGGCACAAAAGGCCAAAAACTGCATTTTAAATGAAATTCGCAAACAGCGACAAAAATAAAAAGCCAGCCGGCATTTGCCGGCTGGCTTTTTTATTGTATAAAGAAAACCACGCGATAGTCGCGTGGTTCAAAAGAAGGCTTGTGCCGATAATGTAGAAAGAAAAACTCCT